>CAZCKC010000022.1:0-31618 GCA_964499235.1 uncultured Planctomycetales bacterium
GTGTAGCGCGACTCGGTGGTGACGTCGTAGTTGGCGATGTTGACGGTCGTGCCGATGGCCGAGGCGATGATCGCGTTGAGCGTCTCCTCGTCGAGGATCTGGACGCTGGCGGCGATCCGCTCGCGGAGCGCGTCGTTCTCGTCCTGGTTGCCCCACTCGCGGAGGTTGGTCGGGCCGCTGGCCGGCTGGCGGAAGTACCAGACGGCCTCCTCGGCTGCGGCGATGATGTCGAGCCGCCCGTCGCCGTCGATGTCGCCGACCGCGACGTCGCTGAGGTCCTGCATGTCGCGTTTGCTGTCGATCGTCAGGCTGTCGAACTCGACGGTCCCCGTCGGGCCCTTGCTGAGCAGGATCTGGATGACGGCCTGGTCCTTGCCGTAGCCGACCACGGGGTCGATCTTGCCGTCGGCGTTGAAGTCGATGCCGAACGGGCGCCGGCCGAGCCCGTCGTTGAGGTCCAGGTAGGTCGCGGTGGTGACAGCGGTGCCGTCGGTGAAGGTGCGGGCCTGGACGAGCTGGGCGACATAGGGGGTGTTGGTGAACACGGCGCTGCCGTCGGCCGACAGCAGCGTCCCGTCATCCCAGTAACAGCCGAAGCCGCCCCACGCGAAGAGGACCACTCCGATCAGGCCGACCTGCCATCCTCGCTTGTAGCCACGCATCAGCGGCGCTCCTGTCAAGACTCTGCGCGCGATCGCCGGGGCGACCGGCGACGTCACTTATCGGGTCGGCTGCCGCTGGAGGGTGCTTTAGCTAGGGCCGGCAAGACCTGGCGAAGGGCCGCCGCACGCGCGCACGCTGCGGCGGAACAGGGGACCGGGAGCTGGCTGCCGAACCGTGGGGCGTGTCGCCGCGCAGGTTCTGCCCGGTCGTTGGCGGCGCGGGCGCTCAGTCGCTGGCGGCCGCCCGGGCGCGGCCACGTCCGAAAACGTGCGCGTCGAGGGCCTGAACCGCGGCGAGGACTTGGTCGACGGTGACGTCCTGGAGGCAACTCTGGTGCCAGCAGCGGCGCCGGTAGCAGCCGAGGCAGGGGATCAGCGCGCGGACGACCTGTGCCCGGTCGGTGTAGGGCCCGCAGCGGGCGGGGTCGGTCGGGCCGAAGAGCGCGACCAGCGGCTTGCCGAGGGCGGCCGCGATGTGCATGGGCCCGGAATCGTTGCAGACGACGCGCTCGCTGCGGTCGAGCAGGGCGGCGAGCTGGCGGAGCGAGGTGCGGCCGACGAGGTCGCAGAGTGGGGCTTGGGCGCGGGCGGTGATGGCGTCGGCAACGGGGCGTTCATCGGGGGCGCCGAGCAGGACGCAGGGCGGGCGTCCGGTCTCGGCGAGGCGGTCGATCAGCGCGGCGTAGCGGGCGGCGGGCCACTGCTTGGTGGTCCAGCGGGCGCCGGGCACGATGGCGATAAAGTTCTCCAGGAAGCCGTCGGCGTGGTCGGCGAGGAGGGCGTTGGCTTCCTGAGTTTCGTCGAGCGTCAGCGGGAGGGGGAACTCGGGGTCGGCGATGGGCAGGCCGACAGTTCGGGCGAGATGGACGTTGCGATCGACGGCGTGTACGCAGGCGGGGGGGACCTGGACACGATGCGTGCAGAACGCGGCGCCGAACTCGCGGGCGGCGCTGAAGCCGACGCGGTAGCGGGCCTGCGTGAAGACGGCGAAGAAGCCGCTGCGCAAGAGGCCCTGGAGATCGATGACCAGGTCGAAGCGGCTGGCGTTCAGGTGGCTGAGGAAGCGGCCGAAGTCGCGCAGGGCGGCGGGATCGTGGTGCACGCGGCCATAGCGGCGGCGGTCGAACGGGATTAGCTCGTCGAGCAGGGGATGGTCTTTGAGCAGGGGGGCAAAGGGGGTTGCGATCATCCACGCGAGGTGGGCGTCGGGGAAGGCGGACCGCAGGCCGGCCAACACGGGGAGGGCGTGGACGACGTCGCCCAGCGAGCTCGGCTTGATCAGCAGGACCCGGCGCACCCGGGGATCCGTGGCAATGTGGTCCAGCCGTTGGGCCATGCGGGGCGGGTCCTCGCGGTTATGGCTTGCGGCTGACGGCGGGCGCGGGGGCCTGCTCGCGGCGGAACGCGCCGGCGAGCGACCGCTGCGCGCTGAACACGGTGCTCAGGACGCACGGCACCAGCAGGAGCGTCCCGATCGACGCGACGAACAGCCCGCCGATCATGACGGCCGCGAGCCCGCGGTAGAGCTCGCTGCCGGCGGCCGGCATCAGCGCCAACGGCAGCTGGCCGGCAATGGTGGTGAGGCTGGTCATGAAGATCGGGCGCGTGCGGGCGGCGACGGCCCGCTTGATCGCCTCGGCGTGGTCGCAGCCGCGCTCGCGCAGATTCAGCAGCGCCTGGTCGACGAGCAGGATCGCGTTGTTGACAACGATGCCGACCAGGATGACGAAGCCGAGGAACGTGACGACGTCGAGCTGTTGGATCGGCTGGTTGACCGTCAGCAGCGTGCCCCAGTGGGCGAGCGTGAGGCCGAAGAACCCGCCCGCGATCGCGAGCGGCACGCTGAACATGATGACGAGGGGGTAGGCCCAGCTCTCGTAGAGGGCGGCCATCAGCAGGTAGACGATCAGCACGGACAAAAAGAAGCGGCTGTTGACGATGTTGAAGAGCGTCTGGGGGCGGAAGCCGGCCCAGTCGCCGACGAGCGTGGTGCGGGCCTCGCCGAGCTTGTCGGCGTTGCCGGTAAGGGCGACGGTGACGTCGGGGGTGATCGCCTGCTGCTGGCGGAGCCCCGGGACGATCTCTTTCTGGATTTGCGTGAGGACGGTTTCGAGCGTCGTCGCCTCGGGCGGGGTGACGGTGAGCTTGACGGCCCGCTGGCGGTCGATGCGGAGGATCTGCTCGAGCGCCGAGGTGCTCACCGTGTTAGTGACCGACTCGAGCGGCACGATGCCGCCGCGTGGCGAATAGATCGGGACCTGGTTGATCTGGCGGGCGGTCCGCTGGTCGTAGCCCGCCATCTTCAGCGTCAGGTCGATCGTGTCGCCGCCCTTGTAGATGAAGTCGCCGACGTACGCCCCCTCGACGGCGGCTTCGACGATGAAGCCCACGTCGCGGGTGGTCAGTCCCAGGTCGGCCGCCCGCTCGCGGTCGGGGGCGATCTGGACCTCGGGGCGGCCGAGCGAGAAGTTTGTCGGCTCGGGGCGCGGCTGGCCGAAGGAGCCCATGAGCGCGCCGAACAGCGCGCCGGCGGAGCGGTTGACGTTGTCGGCGTTGGTGCCGCGGATCTCGACCTCGACCGTGTTGCCGCCGCCGAGGCGCCGGTCGAAGATCCCGCGCTGGTTGAAGATCGAGAAGGTGCCGGGGATCGGGCGGGCGGCGGTAGTGAGCAACTTCTCGAGCGGCTTGACGCGGCTCGGGTCGGCGCTGGTCGCGCCCATGAAGCAGCCGCCGTTGAACGAGACGAAGAAGAAGTTGTCGATGGGCGGCGGGGGCTGGCGCCACTCGCGCAGCGTGCGGTAGCGCTGGAGCTGCTCTTCGATCGACCACCAGTGGTCGACCTGCGGGATCTCGGGGGAAGTCTCGATCACCTGGGCAGCAATCTGCTCCCATTGCGCGTCGAGGGCGGCCTTCTCTGCAGAGCCCTCTTCCGCCGACCAGTACGGGCCGAGGGCCGGCTCGATCGTCTCGGTCGCCATGGCCTTGAACTCGCCCACCGAGTAGCCCGGCGGCGTGATCACGAAGCCGAACACCAGGTTGCGGTTGCCTGTCGGCAAGTAGCTGGCCGGCGGGATGAAGATCCAGATCATCACGACCGAGAGCGCCAGCAGCCCGGCGATGGAAACGCCGCGGCCGACGACGTTGCGACTCACGCGGTCGACGAGCGTGCTGGTCACGCGCGCAAAGCGGGAGACGTGCTCGTCGTTGTCGTCGTCGACCTCGTTCGCGGCGTGGGCGGGCCGCTTGCCGATGGCCAGCAGTCGCGTCGCGAGCGTCGGGATCACGGTCAGCGAGACCAGCAGCGCCAGGCCGACCGCGACGACGACCGCGAGGCTGATGTCGCGGAAGAGCTGGCCGGCCTCCTGCTCGATCAGGATCACGGGGATGAAGACGGCCATCGTGGTCAGCGTGCTGGCGAGGACCGGGCCCCAAACCTCCTTGGCGCCGTCATAGGCGGCGTTGACCGTCGACTTACCCATCTGGTAGTGGCGATAGATGTTCTCGAGCACGACGATCGCGCTGTCGACGACCATGCCGACGGCGAACGCGATGCCCGCCAGCGAGATCACGTTCAGCGTCCGTCCGAGCGCCGCGAGGATCAGGAAGGTCCCGATCACGGAGACCGGGATCGCCAGCGCCACCACCAGCGTCGCCCGCCAGTTCCGCAGGAAGAGCAGCAACACCGTGATCGCCAGCACGCCGCCGATCAGGATGTTGTTCCGGACCATGTTCATGGCTTGGTAGATGTAGATCGTCTCGTCGTAAACCTGCACCAGCTCGAGGCCGAGGTTCCGCGGGGCGAGGACCTTCTCGTTGACCTCGGCGACGGCCGCGCGCACACCCTCCATCGTGGTGATCACGTTCGCGCCGGTCTGGCGGCGGATCGGGAACGCGAGTACGTACTGGCCCTTGCTGCGGACGAAGGCGTACTGCTTTTTGAAGCCCTCGCGCACCGCGGCCACGTCGCTGACGTAGACCGGGCCGGCCGGCGTGAAGGCGACCACCGTGTCGCGGACCTCGTCCAGCCGCTCGTACTTGCCGAGCGTGCGGACGGTGTAGTTCCGCTTGCCCTGCGTCATCGTGCCGGCGGAGATGTTCGTGTTCTGGCCGCGGAGGGCGCTTTCGAGCTGGGAATACGTGAGTCCGCGGGTGGCGAGCTGCTCGGGGTCGACGATGATCTCGATCTCGCGCTGCATCCCGCCGTAGATGTCGGTCGAGCCGACGCCGTCGACGTTGTCGATCTCGGGCTGGATGAAGTCTTCGGCGAAGTCGTAGAGCTCGGGCGTGTCCTCGTCGTTGCCGTCGGTGCTGTAGAGGATCAGCCAGGCGATCTCGCTGTCGCGGGCCGTGTCAGCCGCCGCGACGCTCGGCTCGTCGACCTCCTGGGGATAGTCCGCGACCTGCCGCAGCGCGTCGTTGACCTCGCGGAGCGCGGTGTTCTTGTCGACCGTGATGTAGAACTCGAGGGTGATCTCGCCGCCGTTGTCGCGGGCCGTCGCGGTCATCGTCTTGAGACCCTCGACGCTACGGAGCTGCTCCTCCTGCGGCTTGATGATCTCTTCCTCGACCTCGGGCGGCGACGCCCCGATCCAGCTGGTTGTCACCGTCACGATCGGCACGTCGACCGTCGGCGTGAGCTGCACCGGCATCGTCGTCAGCGCCAGCAGGCCGAACAAGACCACCAGCAGCACGCCGACGCTGACGCCGACCGGGCGGGCAATACACAGCTTGATGAAATCCACAAATGCTCTCCGGTGTGCCGCGCGGCCGCCACGCGGAGCGCCGCGCGCGCTGCTACTGCCGCGACAAAGGTAGGTCGGACGCCGTATTCTGGTCGCTTGAGCGGTCTCTCGCCAGCGGGGTAGGGATCACCGGCATCGGGCCCTGGAGCCGCTCGTTAGCTCGCACGACGACCTGGTCGCCGGCCTGCAGCCCCGCGCCAGTGACCTGGATCAAATCGGCCAGCTCCAGGCCTGTCTCGACGCTCACCGGCATCGCCATGTACCCGCCCTCCGGCGTTGGTCGCACCACGAAGACCTGCTTCGACAATCCCTGGACGTTGAGCGCGTCCTTGTTGACCAGCAGCCGCTCCGCGTCGGGGCCGGAGGGGACCACCGTCCGCACGAACATGCCCGGCAGCAGGCGGTGCTCGGCGTTCTCGAGCTCGATCTCGATCGGGAAGGTCCGCGCGGCCGAACCCGCCCGCGGAATGACCCGGGTGATCGCGGCGCTGAAGTTCTGGCCGAGCGCGTCGACCTCAACCGTCGCCGGCCGACCCGCGCGGGCAAAGGCGATCGCCCGCTCGGGGACGTCGACGCGGACCTTGATCGTGTCGATCGCGACCAGGTCGGCCACCGGGCCGCCGGCCTCGATCCACTCGCCGATTTCGGCCCGCCGCGCCACGATGAAACCGTTGAAGGGGGCCCGGATCTGCGTCTTGTCGTCGTCACGCTGGAGGCGGGCGACGCGGGCCTGCTGCTCGGCGACCGCGTGGCGGGCGGCGGCGATGACCTCCGCGCGCGGGCCGTTCTCGGCCTCCTCGAGGAGGGCCCGGTTTTGCTCGAGCCGGCCCTTGGCGGCCAGGTACTCCATGGTGGTGTCGTGCTGTTCCTTGCTGGAGGTCTGGCCGGCGTTGTAAAGGCGGTCGGTACGCTGCTTCTCGAATTCCCATTTCTGGGCGATGGCCTCGCTCTCCTCCACGAGGCTTCGCAGGCGGGCGAGGATTTCGGGGCGGGTGCCGTTCTCGAGTTCGGTGAGCTCGGCCGCGGCGGCCGCGAGCGCGGCGCGGGCCTCGTCGAGGCGGAGCTTGGCGACGCTGTCGTCGAGCCGCGCAAGAACCGCGCCGGCCTCGACATAATCGCCTTCGTCGACGGGGATCTCCGCGACCGGGCCGGCGACTTCCGAGGCGATGGTGGCCGCCCGGTCGGGTCGGATCGTTCCGACGACCCGCAGGGTGGCGGGCAGCTGGCGCTGCTCGACCGGGGCAACGGCGACGGGCATAGGCCCGCCGCCTTGGGCGTGGGCGTTGGCGGTCAGCAGCAGGCCGATGGCCAGCGGGGCGAGACGAAACAGACGGATTGGGCGGTTGTCGGTCACGGCAGGGGATTCCACGGCGAGGTTTCCTTCGGGTGGCGGATCCGGTTTGGTTGGACGGTTCGCTGGCCCGCGCCGCTATTCAGATCATACAGATCGAAAAGGCGAGCGGTTCGCCCCGATATCGGGCGGCCGGCTTGGCCTGGTGAGAGCATGAACCCGGACTGCGAACTTTTGGTTAGCCGGCACGCAAACCTTGAATTCTACCCGATTCACGGCTAGTGTGCTAAGGGTCAAGGTTGGTCATCCCGAGCACCGATGGCTACAGAGAGCGTCTCGCCCGCGATTTCCGTGGGAGTGAGGCGGTCGGGCCGCAGCAACCCTTACCGCTCGCGTGCTGGCACGGCGTGAGCGGACGGGATTCCGGGCAGTGACGCGTCAGCCTGGAATCGCTTCCCGATCTAATATCCAGACCGCCGGCTGGGGGGAAGGCAGTCGCGGTTCAGGCCGACGATCAACCGGCAAGTCGCCGGCGCAGCTGTTGTAAGGATCGCACCCGAGGGTTTGCGACGGAGCGTACCGAAAACGCACCTCGATGCCAGTCCCAGGACGACTTCGAACGACATTGGTGAGTGCAGCAAGATGGAACGACTGAACAAAATTCGCAACATCGGCATCTCCGCCCACATCGACTCGGGCAAGACCACGCTCTCGGAGCGGATCCTGTTCTACTCCGGCCGCATCCACAAGATCGGCGAGGTCCGCGGCGCCGGCGACGGGGCGGTGATGGATCACATGGAACTCGAGAAGGAGCGGGGGATCACGATCACCTCCGCGGCGACGAACGTGGCCTGGCAGGGGAACCAGATCAACCTGATCGACACCCCGGGCCACGTCGACTTCACGGTAGAGGTCGAGCGGTCGCTGCGGGTGCTGGACGGGGCGATTCTGGTGCTGTGTGGGGTGGGCGGCGTGCAGTCGCAGTCGCTGACCGTCGATCGCCAGATGAAGCGGTACAACGTGCCGCGGATCGCCTTTATCAACAAGCTCGACCGTAGCGGGGCGGACCCGTCGCGCGTCATCAACGAGATCCAGGAGAAGCTCGGGCTGGAGGCGGTGCAGCTGCAGCTGCCGATCGGGCTCGAGCAGGATCACAAGGGCATGGTCGACCTGATCACAATGAAAGCACTGTATTTCGAGGGGCAGTTCGGCGAAGTTGTGCGCGAGGATGAGATCCCCGCCGAGCTGGCCGAGGTGGCCGACCGTGCCCGCCACGGGCTGCTCGACAGCCTGTCGCTCTATGATGACGAGCTGATGGAGATGCTGCTTGAGGAGCAGCAGCCGACGCACGATCAGATCCGGGCGACCGTCCGGCGGTTGACGCTGAGCCGCGACATCGTGCCGGTGCTGATGGGGTCGGCCTTTCGCAACAAGGGGGTGCAGCCGCTGCTCGACGCGATCGTGCGGTACCTGCCGTCGCCGATCGATCGGATTTACTACGCGAAGGACAACGACAACGACGGGGCTGAGGTCGCGATGACGTCGGATCCGGACGCGCCGGCCGTCGCGATGGCGTTCAAGCTCGTAGACGAAACGTTCGGCCAGCTGACCTACGTGCGGGTCTACCAGGGCTCGGTCAGCAAGGGACAGACGGTGCGGAACACGCGGTCGCGGAAGACCGTCCGCGTCGGCCGGATGGTCAAGATGCACGCCAACGACCGCGAAGACGTCGAGACCGCGAAGGCGGGCGACATCGTGGCGTTCGTGGCGGTCGACTGTGCGTCGGGTGACACGTTCTGCGACGACAACGTCAACTACTCGCTGGAGAACATCCACGCGCCGAAGCCGGTGATCACGCTGGCGATCGAGCCCGCGAAGGGCGCTGACCGCGACAAGCTCGGCAAGGCGCTGGCCCGCTTCGTCCGCGAGGACCCGACCTTTCACGTCTACACGGACGAGGAAAGCGGCGAGACGATCATCGCCGGCGTCGGCGAGCTCCAGCTCGAGGTCTACGTCGAGCGGATCAAGCGTGAGTACGGCTGCATCGTGAAGGTCGGCGCGCCGAAGGTGAACTACCGCGAGGCGCCGACCCAGGCGGCACCGTTCGACTACAAGCACAAGAAGCAGACCGGCGGCTCGGGCCAGTACGGCCACGTCATCGGCCGGCTCGAGGTGCTGCCCGAGGACGCCGAGGTCGAGTACGAATTCGAGAACAAGGTCGTCGGTGGCCGCATCCCGACCGAGTACATCTCGTCGTGCGACAAGGGCTTCCAGTCGGCGACCGGCAAGGGTCCGCTGGCGGGCTACCCAGTGGTCCGGACGAAGATCGTCCTGGAGGACGGGACGAGCCACTCGGTCGACTCGTCGGACATCGCCTACCAGATCGCGGCCCGCGACGCGTTCAAGCAGGCGTACCTGAAGTCCAAGCCGGCGATCCTCGAGCCGATCATGAACGTCGAGGTCGAGGTACCGGTCGACCACCAGGGTCCGGTGGTCGGCGACATCACGTCGCGGCGCGGCATCATCCACGGCACCGACGTGAGGGGCAACACGACGATCATCACGGCCGACGTGCCGCTGGCGACGATGTTCGGCTACGCCACCGACCTCCGCTCGATGACCCAGGGCCAGGGCACGTTCAGCATGGAGTTCGGCTACTACAAGCCGGCCCCGCGCGACGTCCAGGAAGAGGTCATCGCCAAGAGCAAGCAGAAGGAAGGCGTGAAGTAGCGACCGCTTCCGGTCTGCAAGAAAAGCTGCACGACGAAGAACGGCGCTGGGTTTCGGCACGAAGTCCAGCGCCGTCTCTTTTCTTTTGGTCGGGTGCCGCGGCTCTGTCAGGGATCGGCTGCGATTGCGCTCGAGCAGTGCCGGGGGTGAGGGGGGCGCCCGCCTAGCGCTTGCGAATCACCAGCAGGCCGTCGCCGATCGGGACCAGGCTGCAGCCGACGCGCTCGTCCTGCTGCACCTTGCGGTTGAAGGCGTCCAGGGCCTGCGCCCCCGTGTCGTCCGGGGTCGGTGCGACGACCTTGCCGTTGCTTAGCGCGTTGTCGTTCAGGATTAGCCCGCCGGGGCGGACCAGCGCGAGCAGCCGCTCGTAGTAGGCGTCGGTGTTCTCCTTGTCCGCGTCGATGAACGCGAAGTCGAAGTGGTTCTCATAGCCGGCCGCCTTGAGGTCGTCGAGGGTTTCCAGCGCCGGGCCGAGCCGTAGCGTGATCTTCTCGGCCAGACCGGCTTTTTCCCAATGCGCTCGAGCGATCGCGGTGAACTCCTCATTGACGTCGCAGGCGATCAGGTGGCCGTCGTGGGGCAGGGCGGCGGCCACGACCATCGCGCTGTAGCCGGTAAACGTCCCGATCTCGATCGCGTGGCGGGCTTCGGTCAGCTCGACCAGCAGCGCCATGAACTGGCCCTGCTCGGGCGAAATCTGCATGTTGGCCCGCGGGTGGGCGGCGGTCGCTTCGCGCAACGATTGCAGTCGGGGCGACTCGCGCAGGGTCGCGTCGAGCAGGTAATCGTGCAGGGCGGGGGTGATCTCGATCGTGCGGCGTGACATCGGGTCCTCGCGGTAAGGGGGCGGGTATCCGCCTGGCTTAGGTCAGGTTCTCGGGGTTGAGCGACAGCAGGTCGTCGACCACGAAGCGGCCGTCCTGGCGGACCAGCTCGCCGTCGAAATACATCGCGCCGCCGCCGTACGCGGGCGTCTGGATCAGCACCAGGTCCCAGTGCAGCTCGCTCTGGTTGCCGTTGCCGGCCTCGTCGTAGCAGCGGCCCGGCGTCAGGTGGATGCTGCCGGCGATCTTCTCGTCGAAGAGCGTATCCTTCATCGGCTTGTGGATGTGCGGGTTGACACCGATCGCGAACTCGCCGGTGTAGCGCGCGCCTTCGTCGGTATCGAGCACCTCGTTCAGCGCGGCCGTGTTGCTGCTGGTCGCCTCGACGATCTTCCCGTCGCGAAAGACAAAGCGGATGTCGTTATGCGTCACGCCGCGCTGCAGGCTCGGCGTGTTGTAATGGATCACGCCGTTGATGCTCTCCCGGACCGGGGCGGTGAAGATCTCACCGTCGGGGATGTTGTAGCTGCCCGCGCAGGGGATCGCCGGGATGTCCTTGATCGAGAAGGTCAGGTCGGTGTCGCTTGGCCCGCGCAGCCGCACCTCGTCCGTTCGCGCCATGCGGGCCTTCAGGGCCTCGAGCGCCGTCGCCAGCTTCCCGTAGTCCAGCGTGCAGACCCGGAAGTAGAAGTCCTCGAACGCCGGCGTCGACATCTCCGCGAGCTGAGCCATGTTCGGGTGCGGCCACCGCAGCACCACCCACCGCGTCTGCTTGACCCGCACGTCGCCGTGAACGCGCTTCCAGACCTGGGATTCGTAGAGCTTCTGCTTTTCGGCGGGCACGTCGGCGAGCTCGGAGACGTTCGGCGAGCCCCGCACGCCGATGTAGCACTGCACGTTCTCCATGCGGTGCTTCTCGACATCGGCGATCAGCTCCCACTGGGCCGCGCTGCCGTTCAGCATCAACGCCCGCTGGATCGCCATCTGCTTGAGCGCGATCAGCGGGTCGCCGCCGGCCGCCCGGACAACCCGGGCACACTCCGCGCCGAATTCGGCCGGGATGTCGATCAGCTCGATCAACACTTTCTCACCGGGCTGCACGCGGCAGGAGTGGTGGACCAGGACTTCGGCCAAGCGGGTCAGGCGGGGATCCAGCATCAGCAGTGCTCCTCAAACAGGCCTCTCGAACCCGCCAAAAGAGCACAGGGGCGCGTTGCTGTCAAACGTGTCAGCTTAGGAACGCGGGCCAGCGCTTGCCGCACGTCGCGCGCGCGAGCGCTCGAAGCGGCCCACGACGAAGCGCAACCGCAGAAAAACAGAGCGGGCCGCGCCCGGACACCGCCCTTCATCAGTCAATCGCCGACGTGCAAGGGAAACGGAGTGTCGTGTGGCGCTGGGCCCGCATTAGCTTGAAACGCCCGCCGCCGTGCCGTCACGCGACCGGCAAGCAGGCCTCTTAAAACATTCCGCAAGTCCACCGCCCAGGCAAATCAAACCGCCTAGAAAAAGCCCGCCCCCCACCATCCCCGCCCATTTGGGCCCGCGCCGCCCCGACGCTACGATAAGGCCCCAACGCCGTCGGCCACGCCGCCGCCGGATCGCATCCCAGCACGTTTGTGAGCCTCACGATGAGCACCACCTACGACCAGGTCCAGCAGGTCACCGCCGCCGTCGCCGAACACCTGCCCGCCTTCGAACGCCTCCAGGCCGAGCTCCACCAGGTCATCGTCGGCCAGAACGACCTGCTGAAGAAGCTCCTCGTCGGCCTGCTCGCGGACGGGCACCTGCTGCTCGAGGGCGTCCCCGGCCTCGCCAAGACGATGGCCGTCCAGACGCTCGCCGCCGCGCTCGGCACCCGCTTTCAACGCATTCAGTTCACCCCCGACCTGCTGCCCGCCGACATCCTCGGCACCCAGATTTATCAGCCCCGCGACGGCGCCTTCGTCGTCAAGCACGGCCCGATCTTCGCCAACCTCATCCTAGCCGACGAGATCAACCGCGCGCCGGCCAAGGTGCAGAGCGCCCTCCTCGAGGCCATGCAGGAGCGCCAGGTCACAATCGGCGAGGAGACCTTCCCGCTCCCCCAGCCGTTCCTCGTCCTCGCCACCCAGAACCCCATCGAGCAGGAGGGCACGTACCCGCTCCCGGAAGCCCAGGTCGACCGCTTCCTCCTCAAGCTCGTCGTCGACTACCCCAGCCGATCCGACGAGCGGCTCATCCTCGACCGGATGGCCACCACCCGGCACCCGCCGCAGGTCCAGCCCGTCCTGCCGCCGGAATCGATCCTCGCCGCCCGCCGGCTCGTCGACGCCCTCTATATGGATGAGAAGGTCCGCGACTACATCGTCGACCTTGTCCACGCCACCCGCCGACCGCGCGACTACCAGATGGCCATCGACGCGTGGATCGAGTTCGGCGCCTCCCCCCGCGCCACCCTCGCCCTCGCCCTGGGGGCCCGCGCCTGGGCGTTCCTCGCCGGCCGCGGCTACGTCACCCCCCAGGACGTCAAGTCCGTCGCCCTCGACGCCCTCCGCCACCGCATCGTGATTACCTACGAAGCCGAGGCCGAAGATCGAACCGCTGCCGACGTCGTTCGTTATATCCTGGAGCACCTGCCCGTTCCCTAGGCCGCGGGAAACGCCCCGGCCACGCACGCTACAATCGACCTGGGAGGAGACGATGGCCGAAGCGGCGGCTGGGCGGACGGAGTCGGCCCGCGAAGCACTCGAACTGGTCTGTGCCGAGGTCTGGGGCGGCAACCGCAGCATTGACGTGCCGATCGTCCTGCCGGGCCTTCAGGGGCAGCTCTACTCGATGGCGGCCAACGGTGGCCACGGCGGCGACGTGCACTGCATGTCGGTCTGTGGCTCGGGCATCGTCGCCCGGATGGTCCTCGCCGACGTCGTCGGCCACGGCGACGAGGTGGCGGCCGTCGGCGACGAGATGCACCGCCTACTCCGCAGCCACCTCAACGCGCTGGATCAGCGCCGCATCCTCCGCAAGCTCAATCGCAAGCTCGAGAACCAGCAGATCGGCCGGATGACGACGGCCGCCATGCTCACCTACTTCCCGCCCTCGCGCTCGATCTCGATCAGCTACGCCGGCCACCCACCCGCGTGGCTCTACCGCCGGCAGACCAACGAATGGAGCCGGATCCGCCTCGCGCGCGAGCCGGCCGACGCGTTGTTCGTCGACGTGCCGCTGGCCGTCGATGCCAGCAGTATCTTCAACCGGGCCAAGATCCAGGTTCAGGACGGCGACCGCCTGGTGGTCGTGACCGACGGCGTGCTCGAGGCCCCCAGCCCCCGCGGCGAGTTGTTCGGCGACGAGCGGCTCGACACGCTCCTGTGCGACACGGCCGACCGCTCCGCCAGCGACGTCTCCTCGGCCGTCATCAGCACCCTCCGCGCGCACACTGGCCGGGAGCGTCTCAGCCATGACGACGTGAGCCTGTTGGTCGTCGACTTCGTCGAGCCGCCGGCGACGCCCGCGCTGTGGCAGATGATCAAGAACCGGATCCTGCGGCCGCGCGGCAACAGCGCCAGCCCGGCCTTCGGCGGCGGTCGGGTGCTGTCCAGCGACCAGCTCAACCCAGCGCTGCCGAGCTAGCCGAGTCGCGTCGGGACGGGCGATTGAATGCGCAAACACCTGCTCGTTGGCGCGTGCTGAATTTTCGCGCCCCGTACCCGCCAACGGCTATCGCGATTCAAGAATCCGCGTATACTCAGATGCATTAGAGGTCATCGCTCGCACGGGCTGGCGGGAGCTTTTTCCGGCAGCCCATGGCAGCGACGGCAACGTCCTATATCACCCAACCGCCTTTGTTGGTAAGGAGCCCAGGCATGGCGAAGTACACGATCGAAGTCGACCGCGAACTGTGCATCGGCGATCAGGCCTGCTGCGCGGAAGCGCCTAACACCTTCGAGATGGATGACGAGAATATCGCGATCGTCATCGGCACCGACGGCGATTCGCCCGACGAGATTCTGGCCGCCGCCAAGATCTGCCCGGTCGACGCGATCATCCTCAAGGACGCCGAGACCGGCGAGCAGGTCTGGCCGGAAGGCTAGCCGCCCCGTTCGCGGATCCCAAACTCCAGCGACGCCGCCGTCCGCCAGCCGCGCGGGCGACGGCGTCGCTGGTTTTCAACCCCGGCGACTGGTTTTTGCGCAGGGACTGCCGCTGAGTTGTCAATTGCGCGGCCGCGCACCAGCGCGTTGGATTTGGGGTGCGGCAGTGAAGCAGGGGCCGCGAAACAGCCGATCACGTTCGTATGGACGCATACCACGCCGGGAATGCCGCACCCGCCCCGGAGGCCAGCACCGCCCCCCAGGATTGGCTGCCCCGCGTCGCCCGCCACCTCGCGGAGCAAGGCTTCGCCGACCTCACCCCCAACCGCCTCGCCGCCGCCTGCGGTACCGATGCCGAGCACCTCGCACAGCACTGGCCGGACCACGTCAGCCTCGTGACGGCCGCGATCGAGTACGCCTACGACACGGCCGAGCGTGTCTGGCAGCTCCTGTTGCGCCCGGGGGCCGCGCTGCCCGCGCACCTGCTCGCGAGCGGTGCCTCGCTGGGCGGTGACTTCTCGCTCGCCCGGCTGTTTTCGATCGGCAACGGCCAGGTGTCCGAGCCGCGTGTGCGCGCGACGCTCCGCCGCATGAACCGGCGGCTCGCGCAGTTCCTCGCGCAGGAAGTAGCGGCGCTGCACCTCGCGAGCCTGGCCGGCGACGATGGTGACGAGGTGATGCGGGCCCAGATCAGCACCGTGCTGCGGCGGCTCGCGCACATCCAGCAGGAAGCCGACGAGCTCGCCAACGACGCCCGCGCCGCGCTGTTCGAAGAGCTCAACAGCGCCGTCGCCGACGCGACCCCCGCGCCGCGTCACTGACGCTGCTTCCGCGCGCCCCCGCCGATCCTTCGTCGCGTTAGCCGCGTCTGCGGCGCTGCACGCTTCGCACGATTTCATTCACGCCAAATTGACCGGGTCGCGTGCGCCGTCTGGACAGCTTCTGCGCGCCTGTTATGATTTGATTCGAGCCAAACGCCACCCGCTGAACCTGGGAGGTCGCCGTCCCATGGAACTCGATCCGGTTTTCCTCTCGCGACTGCAGTTCGCCTTCACGATCGGTTTCCACTACCTGTTCCCACCGCTCACCATCGGCCTCGGCCTGCTGATGGTCGTGATGGAGGGGACCTACCTGTGGACCAAGAACCCGATCTACGAGTCGATGGCCAAGTTCTGGACCAAAATCTTCGCCCTGATCTTCGCGATCGGCGTCGCCAGCGGCATCGTGATGGAGTTCCAGTTCGGCACCAACTGGTCAACCTACTCGCGGGTTGTCGGCGACATCTTTGGGGCCGCCCTCGCGGCCGAGGGGATCTTCGCGTTCTTCCTCGAGTCCGGTTTCCTGGCCGTGCTGGTCTTCGGTTGGGACCTCGTCACGCCGCGGGTGCACTTCTTCTCGACCTTGATGGTCTCGCTGGGGTCGATCTTCTCCGCCGTCTGGATCGTCATCGCGAACTCGTGGCAGCAGACGCCGGCCGGCTACAAGATGGTCGAGCACCAGCTGGAGAGCGGGGCGGTCATCCTCGGCGCCCAGCTGACCAGCTTCTGGGAGGCGATCCTCAACCCCTCGACCGTCGAGCGGCTCAGCCACACGCTGATCGGCGCGTTCATCGGCGGCGCGTTCCTGGTCATGAGCGTGAGCGCCTATTACCTGCTCCGCCGCAAGCACGAGGACTTCGCCAAGCGGAGCATCGCCATCGCGCTGCCCTTCGCGCTCTTCTGGTCGATCATGGCGCTGGTCACCGGCCACTCGAACGCGATCATGGTCGCCGAGCACCAGCCGTCGAAGCTGGCGGCGATGGAAGGGCTTTTCGAAACCCCGGAAGGCGGCTCCCCGCTCGCCATCGTTGGCTGGCCCGACGTCGAGAACGAAAAGCTCTACGGGATCCGGATCCCCGGCCTGCTGAGCTTCCTGACCCACGGCGACTGGACGACTCCCGTCGCGGGCTTCGACACGATCAAGAACCCGCAAACCGGCGAACCGCTGGCGAAAGAAGACTGGCCGCCAATCCACATCACGTTCCAGTCCTACCACCTCATGGTCGGCCTCGGGATGCTGTTTATCGCCCTGACGGCCGTCGGCTGCTTCTTCCTGTGGCGCCAGACGCTCTTCCAGCAGCGCTGGCTGCTGTGGGTCTTCGTCTTCGCAGTGATGGGGCCGGTGATCGCCAACGAACTCGGCTGGGTCGCGGCCGAGGTCGGCCGGCAGCCCTGGATCGTCTGGGGGGAGCTGCGGACGCTCGACGCGGCCTCGCCGACAGTCAGCGGCGGCGAGGTGCTCTTCTCGATCATCGGCTTCGGGGTGATCTACCTGACGCTGCTGATCGGCTGGCTGTTCCTGCTGGACGCGAAGATCAAGGCCGGCCCGCAGCCCGTCGAGGAGCTGATCGCCGCCCGGCAGCAAAAGGGCGGCTTCTGGGCCGCGGCCACCCGGCTGACCGACCCGGCCGGCGGCGACATGACCGGCGCCCGCGATGACGAGCGCAGCCAAAGCGACGAAGGAGGCGCGCGATGAGGACGATGGCGACGCTGCTGGCGCAGACCGACCCGGCGCCGCTCGATCTGTCGGCGATGGGCATCGGGTGGCTGCATATCCTCTGGTTCGTCCTGCTCGGCGTGCTGCTGGTCGGCTATGCGATCCTCGACGGCTTCGACTTGGGCGTCGGGATCCTGCACCTCGGCGCGAAGGGCGACGAGGAACGGCGGATCTTCATCAACTCGATCGGCCCGATCTGGGACGGCAACGAGGTGTGGCTGGTAACGTTCGGCGGGGCGCTGTTCGCGGCGTTCTACCAGGCGTACGCCACGGCATTCAGCGCGTTCTACGTGCCGTTCATGCTGCTGCTGTACGCGCTGATCTTCCGCGCGGTCTCGATCGAGTTTCGCAGCAAGCGGCAGAGCGCCCGCTGGCGGAAGTTCTTCGACTTCACGTTCTTCCTCTCGTCGCTGCTGGCGTCGCTGCTGTTCGGCGTCGCGGTCGGCAGCACGATGAGCGGCATCCCAATCGACGGCGCCTTCGAATTCTCCGGCGGCTTTTTCGACCTGCTCGGCTTTTTCCCGGTGCTGGTCGGCCTGTTCGTCGTCGTGATGTTCGCGATGCACGGCTCGATCTATCTTTATTTGAAGACCGAGGGCGCGCTGCAGGAGCGGATCCGGAACTGGAACTGGTCCACCTTCGGCCTGTTCCTGGTGCTCTACCTGTTTACGACGATCTACGCGCTGATCAACGTGCCGCAGGCAACCACGAACTTCCAGCGCTACGAGTGGGCCTGGGGCATCGTGTTCCTGAACGTGCTCGCGATCGCGAACATCCCCCGGGCGCTCTACCTGCGCAAGCCGCTGATGGCGTTCGTGTCGTCGTGCTGCACCATCGCCGCGTTCGTGTTCCTCTACGGGATGGCGCTGTTCCCCTACATGCTGATCTCAACCGACCCGACCGGTACCAGCCTCACCATCGGCAACGCGGCTGCCTCCGAAAAGACCCTGACGATCATGGCGATCATCGCGGTTCTCGGCATGCCGTTCGTGCTGGCCTACACGATCGCGATCTACTGGACCTTCCGCGGCAAGACCAAGATCGGCGAGTTCAGCTACTGACCCACCGCCGCGGGGTGCAGCCAGGGTAGCGCAATCAGGGTCGGACCGTCAGGATGCGGCAGTCAGCGAAGCGGCGTCTGAGCTCGCGAAGCCTTCCTGCGTGGGCCGGGCGTCGCGTTCGCCATCTAAAGCCATCAAGACGCCTCCGGCGTCTGGCCGCCGTTGCCGGTCTGCGCCTTGCGGGCATCGATGAATGACTTGATCCCGAATACCAGCAGCACGATGAGCAGGATCGACGAGATCACCTGCGACATCAACGCCAGCGGCCGCTCCAGCTCCTGCCCTTGGGCGAGCTTGATCAGGTTCGGCACCGCCTGGCCGGCCATCCCCAGCACCAGCAGCAGCGCCAGCCCCATCGCGATGTGCATCGCCAGCTTCCGCGACGCCATGCTCCGGGCCCAAATGCCCAACAACAGAAAGATCACCCCGATGATGCTCGGGATGAACGCCGTCCACGACGCCATGCCGCTGGCGAAATAACCGATTACCCCCAAGATCACCAACAGGATGCCGATCGTCGTCGTGAGCTGCGGCATGTTTTCGCTCCTCTTGAACCCGCGCCGCGACCGCCCCCGCAGCCGCTTACCCAACAACCGATTGTAGCTGCCGAAAGAGGCCGGCCCGACTATCGTCCGAGCAGCAGCAGGTTGCCGAGCGCCTCGGGGGCGTAGAGCAGCCCGCCGTGCCCGGCCCAGGAGCTGTACTCGCCCCGTCGTGCGTCGAGTCGCGTGACGTTGACGCCCCACACGGCGCTTCGCCGGGCGGCCGGCCCGAGCGCCTCCAGCGGGATCGCCACCTCGAGCCGCCACGCGTCCCGGTCCCGCTGCGCCGCGACCTGGATCCCCGCGCTCCACGGCGTCGTCACCGCGATCGGCGGCTCAGTCCGGCAGCCCTGCGTCGCCCGCACCACGCCGTTCGGCTTGATCTGGAGCTGGAAGAGGTTCCCCGCGGTGCCGGCCACCTGGTCGCCCGGCGCGAGCAGCACCTCGACGACCTCCTGCCCCCACGGCTGCCCGCCCGCGATCGGCACCTGGTTGTCGGTCGCGTACTGCGGCGGCGGGAAGGGGGGCAGCTCACAGCGCACCGCGAGGTACAGGTGCGTCTCGTCGTGGGCGAAGAACGCCTGCGTCGCGTGCGTCGGCGCCCGGTCCGCCCGCACGGATTCCGGCACGTTGAGCAAAAAAAGCCCCGCCGCGTTGTTCGGGTTCAGCGGCCAGTCCGCGAGGTCCCCGTCAAGCGCCAGCGGTTCCTCCAGCGCCAACGCGCTCGTGATCGCCAGCCGCGTCGTCAGTGTTGCCGTCGCACCATTGTCCTGCTCGAAGCGCACCGTCAGCGGGACCACGCCCCGCCGCCCGTACGCCAGCCCGCTCAGCGGCACCTCCAGAACCGCCTGCCGCCGCCCGCCCGCCGCCAGCGTCACCGCGGTCGGCGTCGGCCGCTCCCAGCCCGGCGGCAACGGCCCGAACGTCCACTCGCCCGCGATCGCCCGCCGACCGACGTTCACCAGCTCCGTGAAGATCAACACCTGCGTCCCGTCGGCCGCCAGCCGCACACCGCGGATGCTCGCCTGCACATTGCCGCGGTCCTGGAGCAGCAGCTCCCACCGGGCCGCCAGCTCCGGGCCCACCCGGCTCTGCTCGGCGGTCCCGCCCCCGACCAATTCGGCCAGCACCACCTCGCGCGCCAGGTCGAACACGGACCCGTCCCGCGGCCAGCCGGCCGGCAGCGTGCTCAGCAGGTTCTCCCGGGCGACGTCCGTAAACGCGTACCGCACGAGCTCGCGGGCGATCCGCTCCGCCAGCGCCCGCTGGCCCCGCCGCGCCAGCAACGTCAGCAACGCATGATCCTGGATCCCCGTCCGCAGGCGCTTCAGCCGAATCGAGCCGACGGGCGTCTCCGCCAGTCCGTATGCCTGTCCGGCATAGATCAGCGGCTGGTCGACGCCGCGCGCGTTGCCGGTCGAGACATCTTCCACCCACATCGCCGGCACGCCGTAGACGAACGCCTGCCACGGCAGGATCCGCGCGTCGGTCGGGCCCGTGCCCACGGTGAGCACGCCACTGTAGGGCGGCTGGCTTGGTAGGAACCACGCCTCAGCGCCGCGTTGCTGCCGCTCCGCCATCGCGGCCGGCTCGAACGCGTCGCTGGGCGGCGCCCAGGTCTCCGCTTGCACCCCGCTTGTCTCGGGCGCGTCCACCCAGCCCAGCCCCGCCAGTGACGCCGGCGGCAGGTGCGCGACAAACGGCGGCACGTTCTCCCGTACCGCGACGATTTCGCTCAGCAGTCGTGCATCCGCCACCCGCGCCGCGCTTTGCGCGCCCGCCGGCAGCAGCCGCACGAACGCCACACCCGGATACCCGTCGGCCGCAAACTCCGCGGCACAGCGCTCCAAGTAACCACCCAGCACCCGCGCGTACCGCGGCGAGGCGATCCCCCCGTGCAGCGGCGCGCTCGGCCAATCCACCGCCGCCGGCAGCGGCCAGTACCGCGCTGCCACGCGGTCCTGATACGCCGAGCCGTCGATCCAGCCGCCGACCAGCTCCACATACCGCTCCCACTCGACCGCAACGTTCCCGTCGGGCTGCAGCTCGAATCGCGGAAAGCCGCCCCACAGGATCGGGTTCCCGCCATCCGCGTGCAGCAGCGCCATCGTCGCATCCAGCAGCCGCACGAGCGCCGCCTGCGCCGGATCGTCCCGCAGCACCGGCAGCGGCCCCGCGTGGCCGGGCGCCTCACCGAGGTGCTGCGCCGCCAGCGCCCGCGGCTCCACGCGCTCGATCACCGCAAAGGTCGGCCGCGTCGGCAGCGCCACCGGCACGACATCCAGCAGCACGTCGGCCTCGTATAGCACACGCTGATCGAACGCCGTCGAGCGGACCCGGAGCTTCGCCGCATACGCCCCCGGCTCGGCCGTCGGTGGGATCCGGATATCGATCCAGACCGCCTCGGTCGTCCCCGGCCGCAGCGCAATCGGCCCGCCCCCGCGCGGCGCCTTCCACGGCACCAGCGGGTCAAAGAACTCGCGCGGCGTCGCGTTCCGGCCCGTGTGACTCACGTACCAGGCCGGGTACTCAGCGACCGGCACCCGTCCCACGCGAAACCGCTCGATCAGTTCATCCGCCGCCAGCACGCCCGCCGGCCCGCGAAAATCTGAGAGCGAGACATCAACGGTCGCCGGCAGGTCCCGTGCCGCCAGCGCCACCTGGAACGCCGCGTGCGCGTTGATCGGACTCCGCAGCACGACCTGCCGCCGCTCAGCCGAGAACACCCGGCTCTCCAGCCGCGGCGCATCTTCCGGCCGCAGTTCCGTCGTGTCGCTGAGGACCCAGACCGTGACGGGCCCGCCCAAGTCGCAGCCGGCCACCCCGCCCAGCAGCGTCAGCACGACCGCGAACCCCCGCCATCGCCGCGGGCCGCTGCCTGTCACCAGCGCGCCGGCCATCCGTGCACCTCGAACAACTTCAGCGGCGTCTCCGGATGCCACGTCTGGGCCGAAAGGTAGATCGCCTCAATCACGGCGGCCACCTGCAGGTGCCGCATCAGGTGCTCGCGCTGGAGCAGCGCCGGCTGGTCGCTGACCAGCACCTGCAGAAACCGCTCGAACTCGCGCGGCAGGGGATCCGCCGGCGGCGTTCGCACGTCAATCCGCTGCCCCTCGCGATCCAGCAACTCGACCCCGCGCGGCCCGATCACCAGGGTCCGCTCGGCCGCGTGGAACTGCAGGCTCCGCTCAAGCGGCGCGACATCCCAGCCCGCCCGGACGCTCACCATCCCGCCATCCTCGTACCGCAGCACCGCTGCGGCCGCATCCTCCGTCTCCCGCGGCGGCTCGTTCGGCACCGGGCGATAATGCCCCAGCGCCGCCGAGACATTGTCCGGCAACCCGCGCAACGCGATCACCGTCTCGAGCGGGTCGTAAGCATCCAGCAGGACCACGCCGCCGCCGGCGTCGCTCTGCGAAGCCCGCCAATCGCGCATCGTCGGCCCCGCGGCCCGTACCGTCACCTCGGCGAAGCGCGGCGCGAACGCCGACCCGCTCAGCAGGGCGTCGACGATCGGCTCGAGCGTCGGCCACACGGATTGCACGACGAACGCGCTCGCGTCATCCGCCGTCGCCTTCTCCAGCAGCTCGCTCGTCGCAGTGAAATTCCGCCCGATCGGCGGGACGCGGAAGACCCCCCCCCCCCCCCCCAGCCCGAGCTCGCGTCACCCGCCGTCGCCTCCCCCAGCGCCCCCCTCGCCGGGGTAAAATCCCCCCCCCCCGGGGGAAAAAAAACCCCCCCCCCCCGCCGCTCGAGCGCGAGTCGACAGACATCCTCCGCCTCCCGCGGGCTGACCGCAACGCAGAGCCCGTCCGGCGACCGCTGCGCGACCATCGCCCGCATGTCGTCAAACCACTCAACACCCGCCGGTGGATCGATCCGCTCCGGACCCGCCAGCGCACAGAGCGTCACCCCGTTGGTCCGCGCGATCAGGTCGATCAGTCCGCCCGCCCGGTCCGCATCCGCCACCAGCGCAATCCGCAGCGTCTCCGCAGCGGTCCGCTCCGACGATGGCGAGCTCGCATTCAGGGCGTTCATCGGCTCATCCCACGCCGGCCGCACTTCGCGGCGCCGAAACCTTTTTCAACGCCACGCACTGGGCCATACTACCGGGCACGGCACCACTTGTCGCCAACCGCCGGCCTCGCGGAGAGCAGCCGATGTCCACGCCGCCCACAGTCCTGCAGACCAACCTCCCCGGCCACGTCCATCGCGGCAAGGTGCGTGACATCTACGACCTCGGCGACCAGCTCCTGCTCGTCGCGACCGACCGGCTCAGCGCCTACGACGTCGTCATGGACGACCCGATCCCCGGCAAGGGCGCCGTCCTCACCGCGCTCGCCGCCTTCTGGTTCAACCAGCTCGCCGCCGCCCGGCCGCACCACCTCATCCGCGTCATGACCGCCGACGACCCGCCGCCCGGCTACGATGACTACGCCGATCAGCTCGCCGGCCGTGCCATGCTCTGCCGCAAGACCGATGTCCTCCCGATCGAGTGCGTCGTCCGCGGCTACCTCGTCGGCGGCGGCTGGCAGGAGTACCGGCGCACCGGCCACGTCAGCGGCCTCGCGCTGCCGGCCGGCCTCGAACTCGCCCAGCCGCTCCCCGAGCCGATCTTCACGCCGAGCACCAAGGCGACCCGTGGCCACGACGAGCCGATCAGCTTCGAGCAGGCCTGCGACCAGGTCGGCGGTGACATCATGCGCGCCGCCCGCGAGCGCTCGCTGGCCATCTACAGCGAAGCCGCCGCCTTCGCGCGCGACCGCGGCATCATCATCGCCGACACCAAGTTCGAGTTCGGCCAGCGCGACGGCGACCTGCTCCTGATCGACGAGGTTCTCACGCCGGACTCGTCGCGCTTCTGGCCGGCCGACCAGTACGCCGTCGGCGCGCACCCGCCCAGCTTCGACAAGCAGTTCGTCCGCGACTACCTCAGCACGCTCGACTGGGACAAGACCCCGCCGCCCCCACGCCTCCCGCCCGACATCATCGCCAAGACCGCCGACAAGTACGCCGAAGTCGCCCGCCGCCTCATGGCCTGATCCACGTTGACACCGCCGTTTTCTGTGGCACCGCCATATTCCATATTCTGTGGCACTGCCATCTCGGCGGTGTAGCAACCGAGCAGGCGCCCGCGCACCGCCGCCCCGCCGGGGCTTCCAATTGACCCCCCGCGCGCCCACCCTTAGCCTGAGCAGCCGACACCAGTCGCGGAGCCCCCCATGAACCGCCGCACCTTCCTCACGACCAGCGCCGTGTTGGCCGCCGCCGCCGCCGGCCTCGGCCGCCTCGCCACCGCCCAGGAATCCGAGCCGATGAGCCGCCCCGATTTCAAGCTCCACTACGCGCCGCACTTCGGCATGTTCAAGCACCACGCCGGCGACGACCCCGTCGACCAGCTCCAGTTCATGGCCGACAGTGGCTTCACCGCCATTGAGGACAACGGCATGTTGGGCCGCGACGAGGCCACGCAGGAGCGCATCGCCGCCGCCCTCGCGCGCCTCAACCTGAAGATGGGCGTCTTCGTCGCCTACGCCGACTTCCGCGCCCAGGACTTCGTCCGCCACGATCCCGCCTTTCGCGACCGCCTCCGCCAGCAGATGGAGCAGGCCGTCGCCACGGCCGAGCGCGTCAACGCGAAGTGGGTCACCGTCGTCCCCGGCTGTGTCGACCCACGGCTCGACCCCGGCTACCAGTTCGCCGGCGTCGTCGACAACCTCCGCGCCTGCTGCGACGTCTGCGAGCCCGCCGGCCTGACAATGGTCCTCGAGCCGCTCAACAAGCGCGACCACCCCAACCTCTTCCTCACCCACATCCACCAGGCCTACGCCATCTGCCGCGCCGTCGATCGCCCGGCCTGCAAGATCCTCGACGACCTCTACCACCAGCAGATCAGCGAGGGCAACCTGATCCCCAACATCGACGCCGCCTGGGACGAGATCGCCTACTTCCAGGTCGGCGACAACCCCGGCCGCCGCGAACCCACGACCGGCGAGATCAACTACCGCAACATCTTCAAGCACCTCCACGCCAAGGGCTTCGACGGCATCGTCGGCATGGAGCACGGCCTCAGCCAGGGCGGCAAGGCCGGCGAGCGCGCCCTCATCGACGCCTACGTCCTGTGTGACAGCTTCTAACCTGAGGAACACGCGGACCGCCCAGCGCAACCTTTGTCAGGAGAGCCCGAGCATGGCCCCGCAGCCTGTTCCGCCGTCGTCAGACCAGCCGTTCTCCCGCCGTGATTTCCTCAAGCACTCCGCGGCCCTGTCGGCCGGGCTGACCGCCGGCAGCACGCTCGCCTTCGCCCAGGCCCCCGCGATTCAGCACGACCGCCACAAGCCCGAGATGATTCGCGTCGGCGTCGTCGGCTGCGGCGGCCGCGGGACCGGCGCCGCCCTCGACTGTGTCCGCGCGGCCCCGAACATCGAGCTCATCGCGCTCGGCGACCTCTTCGCCGACCGCCTCAAGTCATCCCGCCAGCGCCTCGAGGAGCACGCGGCCGACGCCTGCCGCGTCACCGACGACCACTGCTTCGTCGGCTTCGAGGCGTACCGGCAGGTCCTGACCGCCCCGATCGACCTCGTCATCCTCGCGACGCCGCCCGGATTCCGCCCGGCCCACCTCACCGCCGCCGTCGCGGCCGGCAAGCACGTCTTCACCGAGAAGCCCGTCGCGGTCGATCCCGTCGGCATCCGTAAAGTCTTTGCCGCCGCCGACGCCGCCAAGCAGAAGCACCTCGCCATCGTCGCCGGCACCCAGCGACGCCACGACCCGAGCTACATCACAACGATGAAACGGGTCCAGGACGGCGCCATCGGCGACCTTGTCGGCGGCCAGTGCTATTGGAACCAGGGCGGCCTCTGGGCCGTCGAGCGCACGCCCGACATGAGCGAAATGGAGTGGCAGTGCCGCAACTGGCTCTACTTCACCTGGCTGTCCGGTGACCACATCGTGGAGCAGCACATCCACAACATCGACATCCTCAACTGGGCCTTCGGCGGACCGCCGGTCAAGGCGCTCGGCATGGGCGGCCGCCAGGCGCGCACGGATGACAGGTACGGCAACGTCTACGACCACTTCGCCGTCGAGTACGAGTACGCCAACGGCGCCCGCGTGCTCAGCACCTGCCGCCAGATCGAGGGCACCTCCGGCCGCATCGGCGAGCGTCTGGTCGGTACGCAGGGCACCGCCAACCCGGCCGGCCGCATCGACGGCCCCAACGCCTTCCAGTTCGAGCACACCGGCGACCCGGTCAACCCCTACGTCCAGGAGCACCGCGACCTGATCAAGAGCATCCGCGCGAACGAGCCCCTCAACGAGCTCCGCCAAGTCGCCGAAAGCAACCTCACGGCCATCATGGGGCGCATGAGCGCCTACACCGGCCGCGAGCTCTCCTACGACTGGGTCCTGAACCGCTCGCAGCTCGATCTGTCCCCGCAGCATTACGCCTTCGGCGACCACGCGGTCGACCCCGTCGCCGTCCCCGGCCAAACGAAGCTCGTGTGACCAGGTGCCCGAGGCTGCAGCCTGCGGACTCAGAAACCGCCCGACACCGAAATGTAGCGACCGGGCTCCGCACCGGTCGTGTTCGAGTGGCCAAAACCACCCACCAACTTCAACGCACAAGTCCCCCAACTGTGGCACCGGCGTCTCCGCCGGTGCACCCGCCAGCCCAACCGCCACGCACCACCTCAAACGGGTGGAGCGGCCGTCTCGGCCGCGTTGGATGATGCTCCCTGATCGGCGAATCCGGGTGCCGCAGCGCGGTGCCACGACTGTGTCAGCCGTGGCCACGGATGCAGACGAATCGGCGGCCCTCGCAACATGCAACATCAGCGCCCCGCCCCGTTTGCTGCCAAGCCAGCGGGTGATGTAATTCGTGCGATCCGCGGGTCACACCTGCCTATTCATCGGCTAGCGCTGCTTCCAGCGACACATCACTGTCCGCTGGCACCGGCGCGTTGAGCCCCGTAAACAACACGCCCGGCCCTGTGTAGAAAGCCTCTTCGAATGGCCTGATTCCCAAAGCACGAGCGTAACGAATCAGCATTTCCTCCGTAAGGCGCTGATGCTTCGGACGCTGAGACACGTCTTGGTCTTCGAACGCAAACGGTTCACCATCCTCGCAGTAACGCCAGCCGCCTTCGTAGCTCAAGGAAATTGAACGTCGATACTTCAATGGCCCGGCAACTGCGGGGTCACACACGTCCTGCATCAGTGCGCCAGAGCTTCCTCGCCAGCGGCCGCCTCGCGCCGTCCCGTGTGCCGAACGTTCACAACGCGAACCCCGCGGTAGCCACGCTCGTGGCAAAGCGTCATCAACCTGGTAGCCGAGCCGGCGCTAGAATGCTGCAAAACACGCCTCGAACTGTGCGAGGGTGCATTCAGCGAACCCCGGCGAATCCGTACAGAGTCAAAACTCGAATGCCATCGGAGCACCCCGCTCCGTCTTGGCTCAGCTTATTGTAGGGAAAACGCGTTACTGGATCCGCCCCTCACCGACCACGCCCAACCGCTCCGCGTTCTCGACGTAGAGCTTCCGCAAGATTTCAATCGGGAGATCCACCCCCGCCAGCTGCGGCGCGGCCACCGCGTCCGGGTCGGCGATCGGGCACTCGCCGCGGTAGGGCGTCTCCCACATCATCTGGTGCGACCAGTAGCGGCTGGCGTAGTGGTCGAAGTCGTACTGGTCACCCGTCACCAAGTCGCTGCCAAAAAGCAAGCGATCCTGATACTTTGTGACAAACTCGCGCACGGCCTCCGGCTGCTGCGCCACGCCGCGCACGATCCACTTTGTCGCGCTCGTGTCGAGGTGATAGTGCGGGTAGCGGTCCAGCAGCGCGCCCAAGTGCGCCAGGTCCTCGACGTGGCCGCCAAAGTGCGCGCCGATCACCGGCCGCGGGGAGACCTTCTCCAGGAAGAACTCGAGTTGATCAAATTGCTCGCGCTTGTTGCCAAACTTCGCGTGATCCTCGTAGCGGCCGCCAGGCTCGAACCACTCCGTCGGATCGCCGACGTGCGTCATGAAGCTGTAGCCGAGGTCCAGCGCCTTCTCGATGACCGGTTGCAGAAACGCGTGCTGGAGCGTGATGCCGTGCTTGCCGCGCATCGGCGGCGCGGACCAGAACTTGCAGACCCGCGCGCCGTAGCTGCGAAAAGTGTCAAGCTCCGCCAGCCACCGCGCCTGGAAGTCCGGCGTCGTCTCCTGCTCCCGCCACTGCGGGATCGCGATAAAGCTCAGCCGATCCGGGTAGCGCTCGCGCAACGCCGGGACGTTCTCGAGCGGCGTCATGCTCACGATGTGCCAGATGCCGTACAAGGCCGCCACATTCATGAACAAACCCGCGTCCTCGACGCTGCGGACGTGCGTGTGGACGTCGACGATCGGCGTGGCCAGCTTCCGCGGCGGCACCGCGCGGTAATCGAGGCCGAGACGGTTGGCTGGTGACGTCCCGGCGGCAGGGGCGTTGCTGCCGGTCGCGGCCGGCTGCGCTGAATTGGCGGCGGTTGGTTTGGCCTGTTCCGACGCGGCTGAGGGCGTGGAGGTGTGGCCGGTGGGCGTGGGCTGCGTCACGGGCACCTTTCCTTTTCAATGGCGCGGGTTCTCGAACAGCTGGCGTCGAGCCGATTCTAGGCCCGCGGGACCGCGTCCCGGCGGCTGGCGCAGCCTAGCGGCAATTCGCGCGATCTAGCGGCAATTGGCGGGATTTTGGTGAATAAGCCCGCCAACCCCCGCGTCTACCCAGTGTCGCCGACGGGGCAAGCCGGCGACCAGGCGTGCGAAATCTTGCCAACGGACCCACAATTGGCGTGTCTGAACAGGTGAGCGACATCGTGGCAACGCAGACGACGGGTCAACCAGCCAGCAGCGACGCCGACCTGGTCGGATTGGCCCTCAACGGTCGGACACAGGCGTTTGACGACCTCGTGCGTCGCCACCAGAAGCAGGCCACCAACGTCGCGTACCGCTTCTTGGGGAACGCGCACGACGCCCTCGAGGTCACGCAAGATGCTTTCCTTAAAGCGTTTACGAACCTCAGCACCCTCGAGCAGCCCGAGCGTTTCCGCGCGTGGCTGCTGCGGATTGTCACCAATCTGTCGCTCAACTACCGCCGCGGCCGCGCCGTCGGCGGCCCCCGGGTGTCGCTGGACGACTGCCTCAGTGAAGACGACCGCCCGATTCGCGATGAGCTCGCCGCCGCACCGCACCAGGCGGGTAACCACCCGGAAACGCGCAGTGCGGCCGGCGAGCTCGCCGAACAGCTCGAGGCGGCGATCGGCCGATTGCCGGAACAGCAGCGGCTGGCGCTGGTGTTGTTCAGTGTTGAGCATTTGCCGCAGAAGGAGGTCGCGGCGATTATGCAGTGCAGCGTCGAGGCGGTGAAATGGCACGTTTTCCAGGCTCGCAAGAAGCTACGGGTGGAATTAGCGGACTATCTGCTGGAGCGGGAGTGACGCGTGGCCGGGATTGGCGGCCGTGGCCACCGATCTGTCACAGCGGGCGTGGCGAGCAGGCTCATGGTGGGCCGGCCGTTAAGCAGCCGTAGGGGGCCAGAGGCGGTAGAGATCGCCAGCAGGAGTGCATGAGCAAGCAGGAACCCATGTCGCCGGAAGCGTTTGAGCAGCTGGTCTGCGAGTGGCTGGCGCAGCCGCAGCAGGACGCGCTGCGCGCACGAATCGACGCGGCCGTGGTGGCAGATCCGTCATTGGGGCGGATTTTGGCGGCGCAGGAGCGGCTCCAGAGCGCGCTGGACGCGATGCCGTCTGCGGCCGGGACGGATTTCGGCGACGGCGATGCTGAGCTGATCGTGAGCGTGTCCGGCAGGGGGGTTGCGGGTGACAACGTGTTGGCTGGGAGCGCGGCCGAGGATGACGCGGCGGCCGACGACCGACTTTCCGAGGCGCTGGGTCGCCTACCACGGCTCGATGAGCGGGTCGATTGGGATCGGTTCGCGGCGCGGACGCTGAGCCGCTACCGGGCGGCAGTTACCGCCAGGGGCCGCCAGCGGTGGCGGCGGCGGATCGCGGTGACGACGGTGGCCGCGGCGGCGGTCATCCTGCTCGGTGTTTTTCAATGGCCGATGATTCATTCATTCATCGAAAACCGCGAATCCGTCGCAGGAAATGCGTCGCAGCGCCCGCTGGTTGCCACCGCGGAAGTGCACGCACCGCGTTGGCACGAGGCGAACACTAGCACCAGTCTAGATGATGAGCAGGCAGGGGGGCCGGGGGTCGCGACGGTGACCGTCGGGCCGCCGCGGTCGGAAGACGCGTCGGCTGCCCCGGCGCAGGGCGAGGCGGCCGAGGTGTTCGTGATGGTGTCGCCGCCGGCGTCGGCGAACGGCAATGGAAACGGAAATGGCAACGGTGGCCGACTGTTCAGCATCTACTAATCAGCGGCACCTGGCCAACGAGTCGTAGGAATCAGGCCGATGCGCGATGGCAGATTGAGATTGCGGTGGCTTTGGGTGGTGGCGGTGGTCAGCGCGCAACTCGGCCTGGTGGGCGTGGTGCGTGGTGATGAGCTGCGGAACCTCGTTGAGCAGGTATTGGATCAGCCGGTTGAGCGGTTGCTGATTTCGGATCGGCCGTTGCTGGAGGCGTTTGCAGCGCTAGAGGAAGAGACGGGCGTACGGATGCAGGTCATGCCCGCAGCGCTGGAGAAGATGCCGTACGGCGATCGGACGCACGTGACGCTGCGGATCGAGGACCTCACGTTGCGGACGGGGCTCACGCGGTTGCTGGCGGGGCTGGGGCTCACGTTTGAGGTGATTGATGATGCCGTGGTGGTACAGCCGGCGCCGGTGCTTGCGCGGAAGGCGGATCGGTTGACGCTCGCGGAGATCCGGCTGCTGACGGCGTTGCGGGACACGCCGCCGGAAGCGGTGCTAGAGCGGTTCCCGATCCGGTGGCCGTCGGCGGTGGCGGAGCGTGAGGTGGTGGTGGACGCGCTGCAAGCGCGGCTGGCGGAAGCTTCGACGGCGAACGGGCTGACGGGGTTGGAGCGGGCGACGCGGGCGTTGGGGCTACGGTGGCGCGTGGCGGGGGAGGCGATCGAGCTGATGACGGCGGCGGAGAGCGTGCGAGCGCGGCTGGCGCGGACGCTGCCGATGGACTATCACGCGGTGCCGCTGGACGAGTTGCTGGTCGACCTGGGGCGGCGGGTCGGCGTGACGATGCACTTTGCGTCGGGGGCGCTGAAGGACGTTGATGCGCAGGACCGCGTGGCGGACGTGATCCAGCGGGACGTGTCAGTGTTGCAAACGCTGGAGCGGATCGCGGGGAACACGGGGCTGGCATACGAGATTGACGGGGAGGGCGTGCATTTCAGCGGTCCGCCGCGGGAGGAAACGCTGGGGGCGAACGCGAACGCGCGGTTCATTCGGATCGACCTGCCGGTGGCCGGGAGTGACGCGACGGTGGCGTACATCATTCGCGAGGAAGACTTGCCGCCGGTGTTGCGGGCGTCGCTGGAGGCGGAGCTGGCGGAGGCCCTGGAGCGGATGGCGGCGGAAGCGGCGCGGGCGGGGGAGCGGTAGGGGATTAGTTGTTGTGTGACGCCGCGGGGATTGGCGACTGGTTTCGCGGCCGGGACGGTCGCCCCACCCTGGATTGGACCGTCGGGCGCTATTTGTCAGTCGCCCCGGCTGAAGCCTGGGGCACCGCGTTGCCTTCCTTTTGCTTGCTGGGGGTGCGGGCGGGGGCTAGCATGCGGGGTTGTTGAAGGAGAATTTGCCATGCCCTCATTGCGTGCGGCCGGAATGCGGCTGTTGCTGTCGGTTTTGATGCTCGGGGTGTTGTGGGTGCCGCCGGTGTTCGGCCAGGACGACGACGAATTCTGGGTGCCGGGGCTGGGGGGCAACCAGCACCTGCCGCCGGAGACCCCCTGGAAGCAGTGGATCGCGGCGGTGCTGTTCGCGGTCGGCATCATCTTGCTTGCGTTCAAAAACCCAAGAAGAACGCACCTCGACTAATCGTGAGGTAGCCGCCCCTTGCTCTTTCGCTTACTTCTAGGCTAGGTGTCATGCCATGTTTAATTCACGGATTACCCCGCTCGCGTTGGCGGCACTGGTCTGCCTGAACGTCGCCCTGGGAGCGGCGCTGGTGGTGTCGGTGGTCGAGCCGCAGCGGGCGTTCGCCCAGCAGACGGCGCCGCTGAGC
>CAZCKC010000023.1:0-30987 GCA_964499235.1 uncultured Planctomycetales bacterium
GCTTCTGCGAGCGCGGACGGGTGGCCGCGCCGCAGGTTGGGCTTTGGTTGACTCAAACAGTCGATTCAGTAGTATCCAGACATTCAGGGTAAGGTTTCGGGCGTGGCTCGCGACCGCGAATGGACAGGCTTTGGGCATTTTTCTGAGTATGGCAACGATCACCGACAGGTTGATGCGGCTCGGTCACGATCAGGGCGGCTGTCAAGTGAGCCGCTGCTGAGGGTCCGGCGCGCTGTTCGGTAGTTGAACCAGAGAGTTGCTTCGGCCCGCACGACAACTGGTCTGCGGGCTTTTTTCGTCACACATTGTTGGGCACGGAGCACACCGTGGGGTTGAACGTCTTGCCGCAGGAAGCCACCCGGCTGCCGACCGCCACGAAGGTGACGGCCGAGAGCCCGCCGGCGGACCTGTTGCCGTGGCTGTTCGAGAAGTTCAGCCGCCAGCGGATCGTGATCACGACGCAGTTCGGGATGGAGGGCTGCGCGTTGATCGACATGGCCGCGCGGGTGGGCGTGCCGTTCCAGGTCATCTACCTCGACACGATGTTTTTTTTTGCAGAGACGTACGCGCTGCGCGACCGGCTGGCGACGAAGTACCCGCACGTGAGCTTCGAGAACCACGGCACGGACCTGACGCCGGAGGAGCAGGCACGGCGGTACGGGCCCGCGCTGTGGCGGAGCGACCCCGACCTGTGCTGCAAGCTGCGGAAGGTGGAGCCGATGGCGCGGGTGATGGAGCAGGCCGACGTGTGGCTGACGGCGTTGCGGCGCGACCAGTCGCCGGCGCGGGCGAACCTGCAGACGATCGAGTGGGACTGGAAGTTCCAGGTTTTGAAAGTCAACCCGCTCGCGTCTTGGACACGCAAGCAAGTGTGGGAATACATTCAAGCAAACGACGTGCCGTACAATCCCCTGCACGAGCGAGGCTATTCGACCGTCGGCTGCACGCACTGCACCAAGCCGGTCGCCGGCGCCAAGCCCGACGAGTACACGCGGGCGGGTCGCTGGGCCGACAAGCCTAAAACCGAGTGCGGGCTGCACGGCGACGGCATCTAGTCGGAACAGGGGTCAAGCCCTCCGCCGCGCCGATGCGGCGTGACTGTTACGGGAGAACGCAAGCGCATGCCTTCGAAGCGAACCGAATCCAAGGTCGAAGTCGCCAAGCGCGAGAGCCGGCACCTCCGCGGCCGGCTGGCCGAGACGCTGGACTCCGCCGCGACGCATTTTGACGACGACGACATCCAGGTCCTGAAGTTTCACGGGATCTATCAGCAGGACGATCGCGACAGCCGTGGCGACCGGAAGGACCAGGGTCTCGAGCCCGACTATTCGTTCATGATCCGCTGCACGATCCCGGGCGGGAAGCTGACGGCCGACCAGTACCTCACCTTCGACGAGCTGTGCGCGGAGTGCGGCAACGGGACGCTGCGGCTGACCACGCGGCAGTCGGTGCAGTTTCACGGCGTGTACAAGGACAGCCTGCGGCCGCTGCTGCAGGGCATGCACAACGCGCTGATCAAGTCGCTGGCGGCGTGCGGCGACATCGAGCGGAACGTGATGGCCTCGCCGGCGCCGATCGCCGACGCGGCCCACCGGGCGGTGCAGCAGTACGCGGCCGACATTGCGGTCGACCTCGCGCCGGCGACCAAGGCGTACCACGAGATCTGGATCGCGGGCGAGAAGGTCGCGACGACGCAGGAGGAGGAACCCTTCTACGGCGAGCAGTACCTGCCGCGGAAGTTCAAGACCGGCGTCGCGCTGGCGGATGACAACAGCATCGATCTGTTCAGCTATGACTGCGGACTCCAGGCGGTCGTCGAGGAGGGTGAGATCGTCGGGCTCAATGTGGTCGTGGGCGGCGGCTTCGGCATGAACCACAACCGGGCCGACACGTTCGCGGCGCTCGGGCAGTTCCTGGGCTATATCCCGCCGGAGCATGGGGTGGAGGCCGTCCGCACGGTGGCCGCGATCTTCCGCGATCATGGCAACCGCAAGGACCGCAAGCACGCCCGGCTGAAGTACCTGCTCGACGAATGGGGCCTCGCGAAGTTCCGCGACGAATTCCAGTCGCGGGTGTCGTTCGAGGTCCAGCCGCCGCACCCCGTGCCGACGCCCGGGTTCAAGGACTACCTGGGCCGCCATCCGCAAGGCGACGGCCAGTGGTTCTACGGCATCTTCATCCAGAACGGGCGGATCGGCGACACCGGCGACGTCAAGCTGCGGACGGCGATCCGCACCGTGGTCGAACGACACCAGCCCGGCGTCCGCATCACGCCCAACCAGAACCTGCTGCTGACCGACCTGCCCGAGGACGCGCTGGCCGACATCGAGCAGACGCTCGAGCAGCACGGCGTCAAGCCGGTCGAGCGGCTCTCGAACGTCCAGCGGTACTCGATGGCCTGCCCGGCGCTGCCGACGTGCGGCTTGGCGCTGACCGAATCAGAACGCGTCTTCCCGCAGGTGGTCAGCGCGTTCGAGGAGGAGTTCACCCGGCTGGGCCTCGAGGACGAGGTCGTCACGCTGCGGATGACCGGCTGCCCGAACGGGTGCGCGCGGCCGTACACGGCGGACCTCGGCTTCGTCGGGCGCAAGCCGGGCGAGAAGTACAACGTCTACGTGGGCGGCGGCATCGGCGGCACGCGGCTGGCGGACCTGTACGCCGAGGACGTGCCGATCGATGAGCTGGCGGTCAAGACGCGGCCGCTGCTGGAAGCCTTCGCCGCGAAGCGCCAGCCCGACGAGGGGCTCAGCGACTTCTATCACCGGCTGAACGGCACGGCGACACCGCGGATGAAGCTGACCGGCAAGGAGGCGCCGACGGAACAGGGACTGCCGTTAACAGTCGTCTCCTGAGCTGACACACAAGATTGATGTCGTTCGGTGGCACCGGCGTCGCGCCGGTGCCGGTTCCGGAGTCGACTTCGACCTGCATTCTTCTGACCAGGCAACCACGCCCATGCGACACGGTACGCTCATCCTGGCCGCCCACGGCGCGCACGACGGCAGCGCCGCCAACGATCGCGTGCGTGCGTTGGCCGAAGCGATCGCGCAGCGCGAGCTTTTCGCCGCGGTGAAGGTCGCGTTCAACCTCGGCACGCCCGGCTTCGCCGATGTCTTCGAGCAGGTCAGGACGGACGTGGCGACGGTCGTGCCGGTCATGACGAGCGACGGCTATTTCCGCCGGCGCGTGCTGCCGAAAGCGTTGCAGGCGGCCGGGGGGCATCTCCCGCCGGAACTCCGCCTGACGCCGCCGGTCGGGACGCACCCGCGCGTGGCGGCGCTGCTGGCGCAGCTCGTGCGTGAGACGGCCGCGGCGCGAAACGTCGATCTCACGAGCACGGCGATCGCGGTCATCGGCCACGGCACGCGGAAGGACGCCCGCAGTGGGGCCGCCACCGATACCTTGCGTGACACCTTGCAGAACGAATTCGAGACCAGCGCCGTGGTGAGCGCGTTCCTCGACCAGGATCCCGAGGTGAGCGCGGTGCCGGCGCTGACTGACCGGGCGACGATCGTCATCACGCCGTTTTTCATTGGCGGCGGCAGCCACGCGCTGGAAGACATTCCGGAAGCCCTCGGCGTCGCGCCCGAGGCGGTGCGGGACCGCCCGGCCGAGGCGACGGTTGCCGACCGGCGCCTGGTCTTCACGCCGGCGCTCGGTGACATGGACGCGCTCGTCGACCTGATCGTCGACCGCGCGCAAGCTGACGAATACGAGCAACTGGCGCCGACCTCCGGCGATCCGCATCCCGCAACCGCTTCGCGTCAGTAACAACGCGAAACGCTCACAGCACTGGTGGAACACCCGGTGCCACAGTCGAAGGGCAGGCAGCGACCCCATGAACACCCACCTCGGCATGGTCACCCTCGTCGGCGCCGGCCCCGGTGATCCCGAGCTGATCACGGTCAAGGGCCAGCGGGCGCTGCGCGCGGCCGACGTCGTGCTCTTTGATCGGCTGATCCCGCACGAGCTGCTGGCGCTCGCCCCGCCGACGGCCGAACTGATCGACGTCAGCAAGGCCCCCCGCCGCGTGTCGAAGTCGCAGGACCAGACCAACGCCCTGCTCGTCGAGCACGCGCGGCGGGGCAAGCACGTCGTGCGGCTCAAGGGCGGCGACCCGTTCATCTACGCCCGCGGCTCGGAAGAGATGGCCGCCTGCCGCGAAGCGGGCATTGCGTGCGTGGCGATCCCGGGCATCTCGAGCGCGTTCGCGGTGCCAGCCGCCGCCGGGATCCCAGTGACCGAGCGGGCGCTGAGCCGCTCCGTCGCGGTCATCACCGGCCAGACGAAGGAAAGCAAGCCCGTCCCGGCGTATGACTACCGCGCGCTGGCCGCGATCGACACGGTGATCATCCTGATGGGCGTCTCAAACCTGCGCGCGCTGCTCGCGCACTTGGTGGCGGGCGGGCGCGATCCGCACGAGCCGGCCGCGATCGTCGTGTCGGGCACGCTCCCCGAGCAGCGCGTCGTCCGCGGCACCGTTGCAACGCTGCCCGATCTGGCGCACGAAGCGGAAGTGAGGCCGCCGGCGGTCGTCGTCATCGGCGCCGTCGCCCGCCACGCCGATGTCCAGCGCGCGGTGTCCGATCTGACAAGCGTCAAGCCGCTTCGCGACCGCCGGATCGCGCTGACGCAGGCCCTCGGCGGAAACAGCGAGCTCCGCCGCGGGTTGCACACGGCCAACGCGACCATCGTCGACCTGCCGCTGATCCGGATCGCACACCCGGATAAGACGCCGAAGCTCGACGAGGCGCTCCGCACGCTGCACACGTTCGACTGGATCACGTTCACATCGGTCAACGGGGTCCGCGGGGTGTGGCGGCGGCTGACCGCGCTCGGCTTCGACGCCCGCCGCTTCGCGGGCTGCCGGATCGCGGCCGTCGGCCCGGGCACCGCCCGCGAGCTTCAGCAGCGTGGCATCGCGCCCGACCTCGTGCCGCAGCGCCACGCGGCCGACGGGTTGGTCGCGAGTCTCGGCCCACACGTGCATGGCGCCCGCGTGCTCTATCCACAGGGCAGCCACGCCCTGCCGACGCTGCGCCGCGGGCTCGAAGCGGCCGGCGCCGAGGTCGTCGGCGACGTCGTCTACCACACCGAGGCGAACACGCCGACGGAAGAGCAGCTCGCGCGCTTCCGCCAGGGCGTGGAGGCGATCCTCTTCGCCAGCCCGTCGGCCGTGCAACAGCACGCCGCGCTCGGCCTGCCGCTGAAGGACATGGTGGTGGCGTGCATCGGGCCGACGACCGCGCAGGTGGCGGAGGAGCTCGGCTTTCCGGTGGACCTCGTGCCGACCCGGCCGGGCTCAGGCGGGTTGATTGCCGCGCTCGAAGCGCATTTCGCCGACGCCGAGCGCCCCCGCTACTCGGATGCCGGGCGTTTCTGACGCCGCGCGAGCGTAATCCCCAGCTCGAACAGCAGCAGCATCGGGATCGCCAGCAGCATGTGGCTGATCAGCTCCGGCGGCGCGAGCACGCCGGCCGCGACGAGGATGCCGAGGTAGAAGTACTTCCGCGTCTTGCGGAGCTGGTCGACGGTCATCACGCCGGTACGGTTGAGGCCCAGCACGACCAGCGGCATCTGGAATGCCACCCCGAACGCGAGCGTCATCGTCAGCACGAAGTTCAGGTACTCGCCGACCTTGAAGTAGGTCGTGGCCAGCGGGCGTTTTCGCTCGATGTTCATCGCTTGCGCGACGATGTGCTGGCCAGTGTTGAGCTTCAGCTTGCCGTCGGTCGTGTTGAACCAGATCGCCCCGGCCGGCGGATCGACGGGATCGGCCGGCACGAAGGGGACGTTGGGGACTTCCGCGGGCAGGATGACTGCCGCGGGCGGGGGCGGCGGCGGTCCACTGCTGCCGAGGACCATCCGCTCGATCGGGTTAGGCTTCGGGTCGGGCAGCGAGATCCAGCCGCTGAACCCCACCAGGAAGTTCAGGCTCACCAGCAGCACGATCGCGTACATGAAGCCCACGCCGGCGATGAACAGCCCCACGCTGAACGGGAAGAGCTTCATCACCCAGGTCCGCTCGCGCGGGAACAGGCCCGCCGCCACGAACTGCCAGACCTGGTAGAGCACGTACGGCGACGCCAGCACGAGCCCCCCGATCAAAACGACCTTGAGGTAGATCAGCATCACCTCGGTCGGGCTCGTCTGGAGCAGGTTCTGCGGCTGCCCGTGACGCTGGAGGGCCAGCTGGGCCGGACGCACGACGGCCGCCAGGAGGTACTTGGCCGGATAGACGAGGACCACGCAGCCAATCACGATCGCGAGCAGGCTCCGCGTGAGGCGGCTGCGGAGCTCGTCCAGGTGCTCGCCGACGGTCATCCGGCCGGCGTCGACCGGTTCGGGGCCGGGCAGGGGTGGGGTGCTCATGAGACACGATATTAGCGTTGGGCACGGCCATTCGAAGCCCGCGCGCCCCGATTTCGCCGCGCCGACCGCCATCTACGGGTTTATACCTATTTGATCGCTAACGATAATGCTCTAGCAATACCAGGCGGGCTCGTGGGCAGCGGGTTCTCCGCATCCCCGGCAGGAAGCGCCATGCGATCCACAAGATTTCCGCCCCGGTATCTCGGTTTCACGTTGATCGAGCTGCTCGTCGTGGTGGCGATCCTCGCGCTGCTCATCTCGATCCTCTTGCCGGCCCTCAACCGGGCGCGGGGGCTGGCCCGCGGCACGGTCTGCCTGACGAACATGCGGAGCCTCGGCCTGACGGTGCACCTGTATGCCGACACGTATGGCGTTTTTCCGTCGGCTGGCAGCTCGCACGGCGGTCAGACCGGGGACCTGGCCCGCAGCTGGGTCATGCAGCTCGCGGACGACTATGGCAAGCAGACCGATCTGCTGCGTTGTCCGGCCGACCAGTCCGACCGGTGGCCGAAGCAACCCCTGGCGCTCGACGATGCGGAACAGCTGAACGAGTTGCCGGCGGCGACGCGGCTGACGAGCTACGCCAGTAATGGCTACACGGCGTATCCGATTGGCATAAAAAATGCTTACAACACGTGGGCGGACATCAAGCGTCCTGACCGGACGATCTTCTGGGTCGAGGTGGCGGAGACGGGCGAGTACCAGAGCGCCGACCACGTCCACCCGGAGACGTGGTGGTTTGCGCCGCGCGAGCAGGCGGGCGAGCAGATGGAGCTCAGGCGGCATCGCGAGCGCCCGAACTACGCCCTGCTCGACGGCCACGCCGAGTCGTTGGCGTTTGAAGACACGTATGTGATCGATCCGAGCGGCGGCTTTCCGCCGCGCTTCCTGACGAACCTGTACGACCCGAGCATCGCGCAGTAGCGGGCTCGCAAGCTTCCCCTTGCCCTTTGGAGAGGAAAACGATGCGTAAGTTCCTGATGTTTCTGACGGTCCTGCCGTTGCTGGGCGCCGTGGCCGTCGCTGACGACGACCATGATCACGACGACGACCACGGCCACGATCACCACCACGACGGTGACCTGATCCTGGGCGTCGATGCGAGCGGCAAGCTGGGCATCGAGTACGACTTTGACGAGGCGATCGAGCTGCCGCCGACGGCGGGGCTGCTCACGGGCTGGGCGAGTGACGATCCCGGTCTTTTTGGGCTCGAGGAAAACGAAGCTGACTTCTTCGTACCCAGTCAAGATGCGCGGATCGCGCTGGAGATCGTCGCGCTCGATACGGGGCTGCGGTTCTGGGATGTCGGCTTTGTCGAGCGGACGGTCGGCGACCTCGTCACGCTGACCACTTTCGAGGCCGACGAGAACCTGTGGGAGACGCACTATCATCCGGGCGCGTGGCACCTCGATCCCGACGCCGGGGCTGACCCGGGGGCGGGCAGCACGTACAGCCTGAGCTTCCGGCTGGTGGACCAGGGGACGTCGGCTTACGCGCCGTCGGATCTGTACACGCTGACGTTCGTGCCGGAGCCGACGTCGGCGGTGCTGTTGGCGGCGGGCGTCGTGGCGTTGCTGCGGCGGCGGTCACTTTAGCAGTGCTTTGATTTGTAACTTCAGCTAGCCGGTCGCAAGGAGTGTTGGCATGCTCGCGGATCGTATCCATGCTCTTCGTCTGCTCGCATTTGTCCTCGGACTCGCTGCGACCGGTCACGCGCTGGCCCAACATGCGGGCGACCTCTGGGTCGCCCGCAACAGCGCTGATCAGCTCGCGCTCACCGGCTTTGACCACGCCGACCAGCGGGTCGTGTTGCCGGAGACCAGCGGGCTGCTCAGCGGCTGGGCCGACAACGCGCCGGGCTTTGATCGGCTGATCACCGAAGTGCCGGCCGCTGGCTTGTTTCGCCTCGCCAGCGGGGCGGACATCTGGCTGGAGGTGGTGGCGCTCGACCCGGGCCTGCGGATCATTGACAACAGTTTTCAGGTCCTCGAGGTCCCGGGCCAGCAGACCCGGCTCGGCAACCACCTGCTGCACACGCACCTGACATGGCACATCAATATGGACGATCCCGCCTTCGACCCGCAGCAGACGTGCTGGGAAGCCGAACTGCTGCTGTTCGATGCGGGCAGCACGAACTACGCCGATTCGCCGGTGTTCACGATGACGTTCTGCAACGTTGACTGCCTGCCCGGCGACGTGAACGCGGACGGCAGCGTCGACTTCTTCGATATCGACCCGTTCGTCACGCTGCTGGTCGCGCCGGACGAGGCCGACGGCGCGGCCTGTGCGGCCGACGTCAACGGTGACGGCGCGGTCAACTTCTTCGACATCGACCCGTTCGTGCAGCTGCTCGTCGGGGACGGGTGACACGCGGTTCAGCCGGCGGCGCTACCATCGCGTGAATTGAGACCCGATTCTGCGGAGGAGCGACCATGCCGCCACTCACCGGCCGACGCGTGCTGATCTTCGTCCACGACGAATACGAGGACCTCGAGCTCTGGTATCCCAAGCTGCGGCTGCAAGAGGCCGGGGCCGAGGTGACGGTTGCGGGCTTTCAAGCCAATTACCGTTACCACGGCAAGCATTCCTACCCCTGCACCAGCGATGCCGCGATCGCGGAGGTCCGCGGCGAGGACTTTCACGCCGTGGTCCTGCCCGGCGGCTGGGCCCCGGACAAGCTGCGGCGCGACGAGAAAGTGCTCGGGTTGACGCGGCACTTCTGGGAGGCCGGCAAGCCGGTGGCGGCCATCTGCCACGGCGGCTGGATCGCAGCCAGCGCGGGCATTGTCCGGGGTGTGACGCTCACCGGCTCGCCGGGGATCAAGGACGACCTCGTCCACGCCGGGGCCGAGTGGGTCGACGCCCCCGTCCACGTCGATCGCCACTTCGTCAGCAGCCGAAAACCCGATGACCTGCCGGCCTTCTGCGCCGGGTTGATAGAATTGCTTGGCGAGCCGCGTTAGTTTTGCTTGAGGCCCCTGCCATGAACGCTTTGCGCGGCACTGTCCGCCTGCTCCCCCTGTTTGTGCTACCCGTTCTGCTGCCCTTGCTGCCCGGCTGTCCGGAGGCGACCGCGCCGGGTTCGGCCGTATCCGGCGCGACGTTCGAAATCGCCGGCCAGCGTTTTGCGGTCGAGGTCGTGGCGGAGGGGCTCGAGGTGCCCTGGGCGCTCGGCTTCGCGCCGGACGCGAGCGTCATGTTCGTCACCGAGCGCCCGGGCCGGCTGCTGGCGCTCGACCCGGACAGCGGCGCGGTGCTTGCGCGTTTGGAGATCGAGAACGTCGCGCCGACGCCGCCGCGCGCCGAGCAGGGCCTGATGGGCTTGGCCGTCTCGCCGAACTTCGAATCCGATCGCATGATCTACGTCAGTTACACGATGCCGATCGGCGCGCCGGACTTCGTGAAGAACGTGATCGACCGCTTCCGCTTCACCGGCGACGCCTTCGAGCGCGTCGATCCCGACGTGCTCGTCGACAACTTGCCGGCGTCGTTCATCCACGACGGGTTACCCCTCGGCTTCGGCCCGGACGGGATGCTCTATGCGTCCACGGGCGATGCCACGGAGTCCAACCGGGCGCAAGACGTGAACGCGCTCAACGGCAAGTACCTCCGCATGACGCCCGAAGGCGCCGTACCGACCGACAACCCGGTTCCCGACTCGCTTGTCTATTCGCTCGGACATCGCAACAGCCAGGGTTTCGACTGGCACCCGGCCGACCCGACGATCCTGCTTGGCACCGAGCACGGGCCGAGCTTCCCGCTCGACGGCGCCGGCGGCCAGGACGAGATCAACCGCATCGTGGCCGGCGCGAACTACGGGTGGCCGCTGGTCCGCGGCGACCAAACCGGCGACGGCTTGAAGCCGCCGCTCTACCAGACGGGCGACGACACGATCGCGCCGGGCGGCGGCAGCTTTTCGACGGGCGTCCGCTACCCGGCGTGGGCAAACGCGTTCCTGTTTGCAGGCCTCGCGGACACGTCGTTGTGGGTTCTACAGCTCGACCCCGACGATCCTGACCAGGTCGCAACCATCGACAGCGGAATGACCGGCGCCTTTGGTCGCCTGCGGGCGGTGATCGAGGGCCCGGACGGCTACCTTTACGTTTCGACCAGCAACCGCGACACGCGCGGCACGCCGCGGGAGGGCGACGACAGGATTTTGCGCCTTATTCCCATCGCGGGCGACACCTGAGCAGGGCAACGACGCCTGATGCCGGTCAATCGCCGGGAAGCATTACCCAAAGCTCCGGCCGACCGGCGTTACAGTGCACCGCCCGCCCGAGCAGCCCCAGCGTCGCCCACGACAGCGGCAGCGCCATTCGAGCGGTGTGCCACGCGCGCCGTCTATCCACGGACGCGCGCTGCAACGCGTCCGCGCGGTGTTCGGCTGCCGGAATGGGGTGGAAGATGACCTCGATGCCCGCCGCCCGCCGCGGCTCATCGTCCTGCCAACGATCCAGCTTCCGAATGAGCTCCGGCAGCCGGCTCGCGTTGGCGGAGTGCGCCTTCGCGTATGCGTCAGCCGCGTAAACGCCCGGCCGACTCAGCGAAGGCAGCACGAGCAGCCCGATGAACGACCAGATCGTCATGTACAACGCGATCGTGACGAGCTGCGTGACATGCGTCACGCCGCCGACGAGCGCCACCGCGATCCCGAATCCGGCCAGGTTCCACGCCACGGCGATCCAGACGCCCAGCGCCCGGCCGCCGCTGGCCAGCACCGCTTCCCGCCGGAGCATCTGCAGCTCGAGCTCTTCCGGCGTCAGCTCGTCGACCCAGTGGTACGGAACAACCAGCCGCTCGAATCCGGGCCACCCGGTCCAGCCGCCGACAAACCCGACATCTGCGACCGCCAGCACGTCGGGACGCCGCACGCTCGCGAGGTGCGCGCCGGCTGGCGGGCGCCGCCGCGGCAGCGCCCCCACCAGCCGCGCCAACGTGAACTGCAACGTAAGCAACACCAGCATCGCCAGCGTCACGACGGTGACGGCCCCGACCACGCCGAACGCCCGCCCGCCCGCCAGGGTCAAGAGGCCGATGCCCAGCATCACCAGCCCCTGCACCAGGACGCCGCGGAGCCAGGCCACCAGGTAGCGAGAAAAGGGTCGCACCGGGCGCCCATAGTGCTCTGGCAGCAACCAGCCGCCAAGCCAGTCAAACGGCAGGCTGATTAGCGCATAGGCGCCCAACAGCAGCCCCAGTCCGGCCAGATCGCTGGAAACCGTCGACGGCCAACCGCCGAGCAGCCGCTGCGGCAGCTGGAATATCAATGCCAATATGGAAAGCGTCACCAGCGTGCCAACACCGGTGATGCCGAGCCACAAACGCGCCCGTGCGTACGTGATCACGACGAGATGTCCCTGGGACGATCCACGGCCCCACGAATCGCCTCAGAAGCATCTTAGCGCGCTGCAAACCGAACGTCTCTTTGAACGCTAATTTGAGCCCGCCGATAACCGCCACCGGCTGCCAACGCGACTAGGGCGGCGTCGTGAACAGGTTGGTCGGCCCCACCCCGCCGCCGAGCCCCGGCGCCGTGCCGATCGCCGCCGTCACGAAGAGTTTGGCCCGCCGCACCGCCTCCAGCGGCCGCAACCCCTCGGCCAAGCTGGCCGTGATCGCCGCGGCCATCACGCAGCCGCTGCCGTGCACGTTCTGCGACGCGATCCGCTCGCCGGGCAGCAGCGTGCTGTCGCCGTCCTCGAAGTAGAGATCGTCCGGGTCGCCCGCCAGCCCGCCGCCCTTGATCAACACCCGCGGACAGCCCAATGCCGCGATCTTTTCAGCGGCCGCCAGCAGATCATGCACGTCGTGAATCGCCACGCCGCTGAGGCGTTCGGCCTCGGCCACGTTCGGCGTGACCAGGAACGCCCGCGTCAGCAGCCGGCTCCGCAGCACTTCGACGGCGTCATCGGCGAGCAGCGCGTGCCCGTGCTTCGACACCATCACCGGGTCGACCACCAGCGGAAAGTCGAACCGCGCCGCGGCCTCCGCCACCACCTCGATCATCGCGGCCGACCCCAGGGCACCGGTCTTCGCGGCCGCGGGCGGGATATCGCTGACGACCGCGTCGAGCTGGGCGGCCACGAGCGCCGGGTCGAGCAGCTCGACCTGCGTGACGGCCTGCGTGTTCTGCACGGTGATCAACGTGACGACGCTCATCCCGTAGACGCGGAACTGCTGGAACGTCTTCAGGTCGGCCTGGAGCCCGGCCCCGCCGGACGGATCCGAGCCGGCGATCGTGAGAGCGGTCGGAATCATGCGACCTCCTCGAGCGGGGTGTCGAAAAAGCGATGTTCGCACGCCATCGCGTAGCGGTACGCCGCACGCAAGGCCCCTTCCTCCCCGCCGGCCGCGTTCAGCGCCGCGTCGACCTCGTCGGCGAGCTGCTGGAACTCCGGACTGGCATAGGTCGCGATCCAGTCAGCGTACTCCCCTGCCTGGTCCCGGCGGTCGCTGAGCTCAGCCCCGAGAAACGCGTACAGCCGCATGCACGGCGCCATCGCCGCCAGCGTCTCGCCGACGTCGGCCTGCCAGGCGGTTGCCAGCAGAAAGTCGGTGTACGCCCGCGTCGCCGGCAGCGGCCGCACCGCCGCCAGGTCGATCCCCCACTCGGCCGCGTACTGGGCGTGCAGCCGCAACTCGGTGAAAACACCCCCCAGGAAGCCATGCAGCCGCTCGGCCAACCCGTCGTCGGTGGTCTTAGCGAGCGCCAGGGCGTACGCTCGGCGGAAGCCCCGCAGGAAGAACGCGTCCTGTGCGACGTAGACCGCGAAGGCCGGGCGCGGCAGCGTCCCGTCGGCCAGTCCTTGCACGAACGGGTGCGCGTGGCACGCCGCCGCGGTCGGGCGGCTGTCAACCCAGAGGCGTTCGGCCAGCGTGCTCATCTGCGATCCTCCGATGATCCAATCCGCAGCCGGCGGGTGCGGCGGCCTCGCTCGGCCGCGGCCTTGCTTCATCCTAGCGCGACCTTGACGGGGGGGGTTCAAACCGGCCGCAGCCGTTGCCTGCGACAGATCATCAGCCGTAGAATGGCGGCAGCGGCAGGGATGCCGCCGCATCTCACGCGGCTGACGCCTTCACCACAAGGAGCAACCGTGAGCAGCCGGAGAACGATCGATTTGTCCGGCGACGGCTGGCGCCTCCGGCGCGATCCGGAAGCCGCCTGGGAGCAGGACGAGCTCTTCCTCCCGCCGGTGGATCTGAGCGCCTTGCCGACGAACCCCCCGACCGATGGCTGGGAGGTCTTGTCGCGGGACGGTCTCGACGTGCGGGTCCCCGGCACGGTCGAGGAATACTGGTGGGACGAGGTCGGCGACTACCGCGGGGTGAGCTGGTGGTCGCGCGTGCTGACGGTCCCGCCGGAGGCCGACCAGCGACGGCTGGTGCTCCAGTTTGAGGCTGCCCGCGTGCGCGCGGAGGTTTACGTCGACGGCGCGCTCGTCGGCTACGACCTCGTCGGCAACACGCCCTTCGAGGTAGACCTGACCGGCAAGGTCGCGCCCGGCACGCACCAGTTGGCGGTCCGCATCACCGACCCCAGCGGCAACTTCAGCTGGGAGGACTACGTGGCCGACCGCTGGGGCGCGTACACCCTACCGCCCAGCCACGGCTTCGGCGGGATCACCGGCCCGGTCGCGCTCGAGGTGACCGACCCGGTCTACGTGGCCGACGCGTTCATCCGCAACAAGCCCAACCCCACCGAGATCGACATCATGGTCGGGGTCCGCAACACGACGGCCGACACGAGCACCCAGGACATCCACCTCGAGATCACGAACTTCCGCGACCCGGCCGAGAAGCTGCTCGACGACACGTTTGCCGGGGTGGCGATCGGCCCGGGCGAGCACAAGGTGACGATGGGCATCTCGTGCGGCGGCGCGAAGCTCTGGACGCCCGAGACGCCGCACCTGTACGTCTGCCGGGTAACGCTCTCGAACGGCGACGTCTACGAGACGCGGTTCGGCTTCCGCTGGTTCTCGGTCGAGACGACGAAAGGCCGGACGAGCTTCCGCCTCAACGGCAAGCGGATCGTGTTGCGGACGGCGATCAGCTGGGGGTTCTGGCCGGGGAACGGCATCTACCCGACGCCGGAGCTGGCCCAGAAGCAGATCAAGGTCGCCAAGGCGCTGGGGCTGAACATGCTCAGCTTTCACCGCGCGATCGGCCAGCCGCTGGTCCTCGACGGGGCCGACGAGTACGGGCTGCTCTATTACGAGGAGCCGGGCGGCTACACGGCCAACGGCGGGGATGACTTCTGCCGCCGCTGGGCCCGTGAGAAGCTGTTGCGGATGGTGAAGCGCGACCGCAACCACCCGTCGCTGGTGATCTACAACATGATCAACGAGGAGACCGGCGACCCAACCGACCAGCACAAGGACGACATGCGGGCGGCGCACGCGCTGGACCCGACGCGGGCGATCACGTTCACCTCGAGCTGGAACGCGGCCGCGGACGACCCGAAGAAGCTCCACATGCTGCCGAACAGCGAGCGGCAGTACACCAGCGGCTGGACCGATTACCACCACGCCACCGGCCCGGGCGTCTACCGCGACGAATTCTACCAGCACCCGAGCGTATACCGCCTGCGCACCGACAACATCGCCGAGATCGTCTTCTTCGGCGAGGAGGGCGCGATCGCCGCCCCGCCGCGGCTCCAGCTGATCAGCCAGGCGCTCGAGCTGCATCCGGACGGCTGGGACGGGGCCGACTACCGCGCGTGGCACCAGGCCTACGTCGACTACCTCGACCGCAAGCGGCTCCGCGAGTTCTTCCCGACCGTCGACTCGGTCACGCTGACGCTGGGCGACATCGCGTACTACTACCACGGGCGGATGATCGAGAACGCCCGCATGAGCAACAACGTCGACGCCTACGCGATCAACGGCTGGGAGTGCGAGAAGTGGGAGAACCACTCCGGCGTCGTGGACTGCTTCCGCAACCCCAAGGGCAACCCGCGCATCCTGGCCTACTACAACCAGCCGCTCTACGTCGCGGTCAAGCTCCGCACCAAGGTCACCCCCAAGCCCGTCCGTGTCGTGGCCGACTTCTTCATCATCAACGAGCAGAACCTCCGCGGGCAGCACACGCTGACGATGTGGCTCGAGGATGCCCACGGGACGCAGTCCTGGCTGGCCGACCTGCCGGTCACGATCACCGGGGGAACCACCTACGGCGAGCTGCTCGTCGAGCGCATCGAGATCACCGCCGACGTCGAGGAGGGCATCCACTTCCTGCGCGCCCAGCTCCGCGACGACCACGGCACCGTCAAGGCCGTCGGCAGCGACGAGCTGATGGTGGTCGACTGGCACTCTATGCGGCTGCCCACCGGCGGCGCGGTGCTCGATACCCGCAGCGTCGTCGCGACCTTCCTCGAGCGCGAGAAGAACGTCAGCCTCTCCAAGTACAGCCCCACCATGCCGCCGCTGAAGTACGTGGTCGTCGGCGACACCGACCCCCTGCCCCGCGACCCGATCCCCTCGACGCTCTTCTCGGTCGACGGCAAGCGCGGGCTGCGGGCTGACTACTTCGAGACCACCGACTTCCAGAAGGTCGCCTCCTCCCAGATCGAGGCCAACCCGCTCGTCCGCCCCGCCGCCGGCCAGGCCGGCGAGTTCGTCCCCGGCACCGACACCCGCGGCCAGGCCTTCAGCGTCCGCTGGACCGGCAAGCTCAAGGCCCCCGAGTCCGGAACCTTCCGCCTCCACGCCGACGCCGACGACGGCATCCGCATCTGGCTCGGCGACGAGCTCATCCTCGACGAGTGGACCGACTGCGCCTGGTGGCACGGCAAGCGACCGATGCTCGTCCACGGCCGCGACATCGAGCTCGCTGCCGGCCGCGAGTACGACATCCGCATCGAGTACTACCGCGGCGACGCCCACGGCCAGCTGGCGCTCTACTGGACCACGCCCTCCGCCCGCGCCGGTGGCCGCAAGACGGCCGAGTCGCTCGTCGAGCGCGTCGCGCGCGACGGGACGACGCTGCTGATCCTGGCGCACACCTACAACTGGGCGGAAGTGCTGGCCGACCTCGGGGCGCTGACGTACCACGGCTGGATGCACGGCAAGCGCCACTGGCTTGGCAGCAACTACTTCGTCCGCCAGCATCCGCTTTTCGCCGATCTGCCCGTCAACCAGGGCATGAACTGGCCGTTCCAGGAGTTCGCCGAGTATGGCGCGAAACGCTATGGCCTACTGCTAGATAACGAGGAGGCGGTCGTCGGCTTCGTCAGCGACCACCAGCACCGCGTGGGCACCGCGGTCGGCGTGATCCGCCACGGTAAGGGACGCATCGTGCTCTCCACCCTCGACCTCGTGCCGCGGCTCGCCGAAGAGCGCCCCGCCTGCGAGATGGTTCGCAAGGTCCTCTGTAACTTCGTCGCCTATGCGGGCGCCAATGATTCCGCCTAGTCACCGCCACACCTGGGGGCTCGTCACGCTGCTGAGCATCGGGTGCCTCTTGCCCGCCTGCCGGCGCTCCGAAGCGAACGCGCCGACGGCCGGATCGGACGCCGTGGCCGTGGCCGCAGCCATCGTCTCCGCCCGCACGCAGTACGACCATCGCCGGCTGCATGCGTTGGTCGTCCCGGCGGCCGCCGACGCACTCGTCGCGTTGCTCGACGCGGTCGACGGCTACGTGCAGGCCAACCAGCGGCTGCGGCGCTACCTGCGCGAAAACGTCAGCGGCGACCTCGCGCTGAGCATTAACCAGGAGCACCTCTGGCACCACCTGGGGCTGGTCAGCCGCGACGTGAAGATCCTCCAGGTCGAGCCGGCGGACGACCGCGCCACCGTGACCTTCACCGTCGCCGACCGGGTTCCCGTCGAACGGGCGACGCTTGTCCGCACCTCCGCCGGGTGGCGCTACGACCCCGACGAAACGATCGACCCGGACGCGGCCGCCGCCTTCGAGCGGATGACGGCGGGGCTCCGCTTCCTCCAGTCCGATCTCGAGCACGGCAAGCTCACGCCCGGCGAGCTCCGCCGCAACCCCGAACGCCTCCACCAGGAACTGCGGCTGCGGCTCAGCGACGGGGTGCACCTGCTCCCGACGCCGACGCCGGCCCCCGACTAGCATCTGCAAGCGTGCGCCCGCAACGCGTCACCCGTTTCAGCCAAGGAACCCGCATGTCCGTCTTCGAACGCCGGCACGAGTTGATCGAACACCTCGAGTTCAAGCACGGGCGCGACAAGGGCCGCCTGGCGGCCGCGATGGACCTCCTGACCGATCTCGAGGTTGTCGTCGGGTCGCACCTGGCGTACTGCCACCAGGCGAAGAAGACGCTGAAGCCACCGGCCGACATCCAGGCCGCCCTCGAGCACATTGCCCACACGAAGGAGCTGGTCGCGTCGCTGCTGGAAGACCAGGATCCGGTCGACCCGCCGTGAACGCCGACGCCGCCCGCCACCTCTGGCTCGTCCGTCACGGCCTGCCCGACTATCGCGGCGGCAAGGCCACAGACCAAGTTCCGGGGCCCGTCCTGACGCCCACCGGCTATGACCAGGCGGCGCAGGCGGCCACGTACCTGCGCGCGCACGCCACGCCGACGATGATCTACAGCTCGCCGCTCAGCCGGACGACGCAAACGGCCGCCACCGTTGCGCAGGCGTTCGACTGTCCGGTGCGGGTCGATCACCTGTTGCGGGAGTGGCACCACACCGAGTCGCTTTACGGCGTCAACCTGCGGCTGGCGACGTGGCTCGGCCGGTGGCTGCGTGGCAGCGAGGTGTCGGCGATCGTGGTGTCGCACGCGTCGCCGCTGCTGTCGATCATCCGCAGCGCGCTGTACCTGCCGCACTTTTCATGGTGGGTGGGTGGGAACCAGGCGATCCTGCGCCTGGGCACGAGCGATCGTTTCGAGGTCTCGATGGGGTCGGTCTTCGCGCTCAGCTTCACGGAAACGCAGGTCACGGCCCGCTGCTGCTTTCATCCCCGCCCGCGGGTCGTCAACGTCGTCCGCAGCGGCGCCCACCGCCGCTACTTCCAACGCTTCCCGCGCCCCGGCGGCCAAGGCGCCCATGGCGAGGCCACGCTGATCGCGCGCCCCCGTTTCGGCCCGCTCGTCGGCTGAGGGCGGCGCCTAGCGCGCGTACTCGACCGCCCGCAGCTCCCGCAGGACCGTCACCTTGATCTCGCCCGGGTAGGTCATCGACTCCTCGATCTGCCCGGCGATATCGCGGGCCAGCTTCAGTGAAGACCGGTCGTCGATCTTCACGGCGTCGACGATCACCCGGATCTCGCGTCCCGCCTCGACCGCGTGCGCCTGGCGCACGCCCTCGAAGTTCGTCGCGATCCCTTCCAGCTCCTCGAGCCGCTTGATATACCGCTCCAGCGACTCACGCCGCGCGCCCGGTCGGGCCGCACTGATCGCGTCCGCCGCCGTCACCAGCGGCGTGTAGGGCGCAATGGCCGCAATGTCGCCATGGTGCCCTTCAATCGCGTTCAGTACCTCGGGCGATTCGTTGAAGCGCTTGCAGAAATCGGCGCCGGCCTTCGTGTGCGCGCCCAGCCCCTCGTCGTGGGCGAAGCCCTTGCCGATGTCGTGCAGCAGGCCGCAGCGCCGCGCGAGCGCGCCGTCGAGCTTCAGCTCGTCCGCCATCATCCCGCAAAGGTACGCCACCTCGACACTATGCTGGAGCACGTTCTGCCCGTAGCTCGTCCGGTATTGGAGCCGCCCGAGCTGGTCGAGGACCTTCTTCGGCACGCCGTTCACGTTCGCATCGAGCGACGCCTTCTGGCCGGCGTCCACGATCTTCTGATCGATTTCCTTCTCGGTCGCCGCAACGACCTCTTCGATCCGCGTCGGGTGAATGCGGCCGTCCTTGATCAGCTTGTCGAGCGCCAACCGGGCCACCTCGCGCCGCACCGGGTCCGTGCATGTCACGCTCACGATGCCCGGCGTGTCGTCCACAATCACGGTCACGCCCGTGACCTTCTCGAAGGCCCGGATGTTCCGCCCTTCACGCCCAATCACCCGACCCTTCATATCGTCAGAGGCCACGTCGATCGACGCGACGGTCGTTTCGCAGGTGTGCTCGGCCGCGTAGCGCTCGATGGCCGTCACGATCACCTCGCGGGCCCGGGCCTTGGCGTTCTCCTCGGCGTCGATGAGGATCCGCTCGGTCATCTGGCCGGCCTCGCGCTGCAGCTCCTGCTCGAGCCGGTTGAGGCACTGCTCGCGGGCCTGCTCGGGGGTAAGGTTGGAGATCCGCAGCAGCTCGGCCCGCTGCCGCTCGAGCAGTTCGGCGACTTCGCTTGATTGCGCCTCGACGTCGGCCTCGCGCGCGGCGACTTCGGCCGTCTGCTCCTCGAGTTTCCGCTCCTTCGTGTCGAGGACATCCATCTTCTTGTCGATGTTGTCCTCGCGCTTCGTCAGCCGCCGTTCGGTCTCCTTCAGATCCTTGCGGGTGTCTTCGGTCTCGCGTTCAAAACGCTCCTGCATTTCGAGGTGGCGCTTCTTCGCCTCCACCTCGGCCGATCGGATCAGCTCCTCAGATCGTTGCGTCGCTTCGGTCAGAATCCGTTGTGCTTCGGCCTCGCGTGCGGCCCGGCTCATGCGATCGCGGGTCCTGAGAATCCCGAAGACGACGGCTCCCCCCACCGTCGCCGAGGCGATTCCCACGATGATCACATACGTCGTGGCCTGCGCGAGGAACAAACCCTCGTGCGGTCCCATGCGTTCGTCTTCCGTCCATTAAACGTTGTTTCGGTCGCAAGCTGATGACGCGTCCTCAGCTCTCGCGAACCAAGCCGCCAACCGCCGCTACGGGATCACCGCAGACACACTGTTCTGGCGTAGGGGGGTGGGCACGGCCTCAGCCGCTAGCGTCGATCGTCTGCCAGGCGGGGCCAGTCGACCCCATGAAGATGAAGGAATGGATGAATATCGGTCCTGGTCAAAACCCGATCGTCTCTATTGCTTTTGTCCACGCTCGCAGCACGCGAGCCGCGGTCAATCGTGTCACACCCAGAGGCTACGCCGAATCAGCGGCCCGCACCCAGTCTCAGCGCGCTACCCGCCTTGGTCCGGCCACATAATCTCCAAACAGCCGCGGAAGTATAAACGTATCGTTAGAGTCGTGCTAGCCCGAAGCGGACGGCCCGGGCCCGCTTTCTGGTGGCCGGACCTGCTTGTTCAAGCCGCAGCAGCGCGGTAGTTTACGTGCGGGCGAGGAATCGGGGACCATGACCGGCAGACGGAACCACCTTCCGAGGGTATGAGCCTTGCCAGCACTGACCCCAAAGGCCGAACTTCCCCCTGTCGCCAGCCCGCGACCGGCCGCCAGTACCGCCCAGTGGCTCATTGTGGTCTTGCTGGCGGTGATCGCGACGTTGCTGTGGATCGACCGCGGGAGCGGGCCCGAATCGCCCGCCATCGCCCAGAGCACCCGTCTTGTCGGCGCCGGCGGCATCTTTGCCTTTCCAGGCCAGATCGACCGCGACAGCCACGGTCTGTTCATGCTCGACGTCGACCAGGGCACGATCTGGTGCTACGAGATCATCACCCAGGATCGCACCCGCAAGCTCCAGCTTGTCGCGGCCCGGTCCTACGTGTTCGACCGTTATCTGCAGGATTTCAACGTCGCCGCCCCCAGCGTCCAGATGATTCGCGACCTGGTGGCTCGACAAAGTGGTATGTACCGCCCCGAGGACGTCATCGTCGATTCAGCCGGCAACCTCGCCGAGGAGCCGGACCCCCAGACCAGCGAATCGCCGTAAACCCTCTCGGCGGCGACCGAGTTAAAGAGGAGTGCTCCCGATGGCCAAGCCGTTCTACTCGCTAGAAGAAGTCTGTGAAAAGCTCGGCAAGAGCGAGGACGAGGTCCGCGCCCTTGTCCAGGAAGGCGATCTCCGCGAGTTCCGCGACGCCGGCAAGGTCTTCTTCAAGGCCGAAGACGTCGACAAGCTCGCCGGGGGCGGGTCGGCCGCGGGCGGCAGTGCGGCCGGGAACGTCAACCTCGACGATTCCCAGGGCGACGAGATCCCTTCGCTCGCCGACTCGTCGAGCGGCACGAGCGTGATCGGGCTCGCCCCCCTCGAAGAGGACAACCCCCCGCCGCAGAAGGAAGACACGGCCGTTGCGGCCAGCGGCGTGGGCGTCTTCGACGATGACGAGCTCGAGGTCGACGCCGATCCGATGGCCAAGACGCAGATCACCGACGCCTCGATGGACGACCAGGTCCAGCTCGACAGCAGCGGCTCCGGGTCCGGCAGCGGGCTGCTCGACCTGACGCGTGAGGCCGACGACACGGCCTTCAACGCCGAGCTCATCATGGACGACATCCACCCCGGCTTTGACGAGGCAGAACAGCCCGCCGAGGAGCCGGAGCAAAAGCCGGCCGCCAAGGCCGAAAAGCCGGAATCCGAGCCCGAGCCTGAACCGCGCGGCGAGCCGGTGATCCAGCAGACAGCCCGCGCGCCGCAGGGTGACGCGTCCGAGGGTGTCTTCGGTGGCCTGCTGGTGGGCGCGCTGCTGCTGCTGGCGCTGGCAGGCAGCGTGGCCTCGTCGACGCTTCAGGGTGTCTTCCCGAGCTACGGCGCGCTGCTTACCGCAAACTTCTGGATCTTCCTGGGGTCGGCCGGCGGCGTCGTGGTGCTCTGCATCCTGATCGGCTGGTTCGTCGGACGGGCGAGCGCCCGCTAAGCGAGTACCCTTGTTGAGCCGCGCCGTGACAATCCGCTGCGCCGCGCATCTCGCTGTCCTGCTGGCCGCTCTCGCGCTGGGTTTCGGCTGCGCGAATCCCGGAGCGACGGACCGCGAGCACGAGCTCCGCAAGGCCGAAGCCGAGCAGGAGCAACTCGCGACGCAGCTCACGGCCGAGCAGTCCGCAGTCGCGGCTTTGAAGGACCGCTACGACCAGGACCAGGAGCGGATCCGCGCGTTGCAGCGCGAGAACGCCGCGCTGCAGGCGCGCGTCAACCGCGCCGAGATGGCTCAGCGGCAGCTGATGCAGCTGCTGGAGCAACGGACGCAGCAGCCGCTCGAGCAGCCGAACCTCACGCGGGCGGCACTGCCGCCACCGGTTGATCAGCTACTGCGGTCGCTGGCCCAGCGCCAGGTCCTGCCAATGCGCTACGCGCCGAGCCGGGCCGCGGTGATCTTCATGGGTGACCGGCTCTTCGCGCCGGGCAGCGCCGCGTTGGAAGCGGAGGCCGCGGGCCAGGTCACGCAGTTCGGCGAAGTGCTCGACGCGACGCTCCGCGAGTTCGACCCGGAGGCGTACGACCTGATCGTTGTCGGCCACACCGACAGCGATCCGATCGCCAGCCCGGAGCATCCGACGAACTGGCACCTGTCCGTGCACCGCGCGATCGCCTTCAAGGATGTGCTCGTCGCGGGCGGTATTCCGTCGGAGCGGATCGGCGTGATGGGCTACGGCGCGCAGCGGCCGGTCAGCGAGACGAAGGCCGAGAACCGCCGCATCGAGCTGTTTCTCGTCCCGCGTGCCGCGACGCAGCCGGTGCAGCCGGTCGCCACCGAATAGCGCTCACCCGTCGCCCGCGGGGTCGACCGGTGTTTCCGCCTCATCCGCCGCCGGCAAACCGAGCAGCGTTCGCCACGCCGCCTCGTTGTTCCAGTACACGACGAGTTGCCCGTCAAGAAAGATCCCCGGCGGTCCACGCCGCGCAACCCCGAGTTCTGCGCCGAGGGCCGCGTCGGCCGCCACCCGCGCAGCAAGTTGCGGATCGGCCGCCGCCCGCTGAAACGCCCCCGTGTCGAGGTCGACCTCCGCCGCCCAGTACTCGAACGGCGTCTCGGGACGAATGCGCGCCTGGCGCTCGTAGAGCAGTTCGGTCAGCGTGCGAAACGCGTCGGCGCCGCCGGCTTCCCACGCCGCCTCGGCCGCGATCGCTGCTTCGCACGAGCCCGGGTGGAAGTTCTGCTCGTAAGCCGCGTTGCAGGCCGCATTCTGCGGGAAGTGCCGGTAGGCCACGCGCAGCCGATCCGGGTGCGCCCGTGCCAGCTTGCCCAGCAGCGCGCTCGCGCCCCGGCACGCCACGCAGCGGTAGTCGACAAACAGCACGGCCGTGTGCGCCGCGTCGACATTGCCGATCAGCGGGCGCTGCCGATCGATCGGGATGTTGTGCTGCTCGCGTTGGCTATGATGCCACGCAACGAACGCCGGGTCGGTCACGATCGGACGCAGCTGGGCCGCGACGCGGTCACGCTGCGCATCCACCACGAACAGCACGGCCACGACGACGTGCAGCATCGCGACGCTGAGCCCCGCGGTCAGCGTCGCACCGACCAGCGACAACCGCGGATGCTTGGTCGCCGCCGCCCCGGTGCGTCCCTTCCGCCGCCACGGGAACGCCGCGATCGTCAGTGCCGCGATCGCGAAGTTGATCACGTGCACCGCGACGCACAGCGCGCACCACTCGCCCAGCACGTAACCCATCGTGACGAGGTAGAGCACCGAAACGCCCGCGCCGATCAGCACGCCCGCCAGCAGCAACCCGTGCCACGCCCACCCCCGCGCGCTCGCCGGCCCGATGAACACGAACCACAGCGCCAATGCCGCAAAGTACGCCATCCCGAGTGCTGCCACGGGAATCGCCGGCGCGCCTGCCGCGCGCCCGAGCGTCAGCCGGCCCGGCCCCGAGCGCAAGACGTTCACGCAGCTGTTCGTGCCCGCCTCCGCCCGGCACGTCTGGTTCAGCCACGCGATCGTGGCCGACCCGCCGCCCGAGATCACGAACAGCTCGCGGCTCAGCCACCAGCCGCTCAGCGCCAGCAGCAGGCAAATCAGTCGCAATACGAACGCGACGCGTCCGCGCCCTGTCGCCGTCATCGCGGCCGGATGTACGGCGGGCTTCGTTTCGTTCATTTCGGGTAGCGCCGCTTCGGCCATGGTCACTCCGCGTCGCGCGTTATCTCACGCGCCGCGCAGTATAGCGTTGCGAGGTCGACCGGTTACGGCTGCCGGCGCAAGCGTTAGAACGTGCCGGGAGGCTGCAGCGCGAGCGGTGGGAGCCGGAGCTGGATGTCGGCCGGCATCACCTGGTAGTACGCGAACCACTTGACCATCAGAAAGACGGTCGTCGCCAGGAACAGCCAGGTGCCTGACAGCGCAATCGCATGCCGGCGGGCGTACCACAGGATCGTCGTCCCGACCGCCAGCGTGAGCAGCTTGTAGCCCGTGACCGCCTCGACCGAGTGACCGAGAAGAAAGTCGGCTACGGGATTGAGCTCGACAAAGTGCCCGCCGAAGTACTCGAACAGCGTGAACCGCAGGTCGAGCATGTGCATCAGCCAGATGGCCGACAACATCAGGAACATCCGCCGTTCGAGCGTCAGCTCGAGGCCGAGCGCGGGGCGGGCTGGCAACTTCGGCAGCGGAAGGGTCGTGCTCGGCGCTCGGGTCGCGGTGGAGACCAGCCCGGCCTGGGTCGTCAGACGTGCCATGACTTCCTCAATCGTCAAAACCCCGCGAGCACATGAGCTCTTCGCCAAACACTAACGAGGTCTTAACAATCTTAGACTCACTGGCAGCCTCCCCGCCCTAAAAAGCGCGTCAGAAGCGGTTTCCGGCAGCGGCAGGCGGCCATGGACGGGCCACCAAAAAAAAGGACACCTGGGGTCCCCATTCTGGGCGCCTGCGCCCCCAGGCCCTTGGCAGCCAAGGGCTTGCCAGCTACAGTCGTCGGACTCATGTGGGCGTGTTGCGGACACTTTCTGCGAATCACCGGCGTCTGCGCGGTCGTGCTCTTGCTGGCGGCCGAACAGCACCTGCTGCCCTGGCGCGTCGCGGTGCACCAGCCCGACGTGAAGGCGGCCGACGACGTCGAATCGCCAGCCGCTCCGACAACGCCAGCCGATCAGGCGCCCACTGGCGAAGAATCCGGGCCCAGTTGGCGGGCCCTGGTCCCCTCGCAAGGCCTGCATCCCCGGCGGACAACGCTCAGCGACGATCTCTCTGATCAAGCCGTCGAGCGCCCGGTCGGGACCCGGTCGGCTGGCCCCGACCCTTCGCCGCCCGCCATCACCCGCAGCCGGGCTTTCGACCTGCGGCGGGCGCTGCTGCCCGTCGTCGTGCCGGTCACCGCCCAGGGGGCGCTGCCGGCCACGCTTCCGCCGACCCCGATCCAGCCGCACGCCCCCCCGCGCGCCTGACTTCAGGTGCCGCCCACCGGCGGCCGAATGAATCGCAAGCGGCCGCCGGCCGCCCTTGATTCCCGCGTTCCGCGCAACGACCACAACCGCAACCCCCGCATCAGCGAGGAGCATTCGCATGCTTGAAAAGAACCTTGGCCAACGGCTGGGCATCATCGGCCTGGTGCTGGCCGTCGCCGCGTTCTTGCTGGCCTTCAATCCGCTGCGGCCTGGCAATGACATTGCCGGCGGCGTGGCGATGATCTTTGAGATTGATGACACCGGGATCGAAGACCCGAACCTGGCGGAGGAGATGAAGCGGCAGCTCCAGCGCCGCGTCGACCCGAGCGGTGTGTATGACCTGATCTGGCGCGTCCACGGGCGCAACCGCATCGAGGTCCAGATGCCGCTGCCGCCGAAGGAAGCGTCCGCGCTCCGCGACACCTACGCCCAGGCAATCGACGATCTTTACGCGACCAACGTGACCCGCGGCGAGATCAACGCCGCGCTCGCGAAATCCGGCGCCGAGCGCGAGGCCGCCATCGACGAACTCGCCGTCGGGATTGAGGCGCGGCAAGAGCGCCTGCAGACGGCGGCCGAGAAGTTCGACGAATACCAGGCCGCCCGCGGCGCGGCCCAGGCCGCCGAGGCGGCGGGTGACGGCGAGGCGGCCACGGATGACGAAGTAGCGGCCGCCGCCGAGGAGCTCCAGCTCGCGGTGCGCGACGCCGAGGAGGAGTACGCGGACGCGGTTGATCGCGTGCTGGCCACCAACCTGCCGACGAGCCAGTTCGAGGGCGTGCTGGAGCGGACGGTCGGCTCGCAGGCCCGCACCGAGCAGCTCAACGAGTTGCGGGAGAGATTCCCCGCCCTGGCGGAGCAGATCAACGAGGTGGTGGCGGCCCACGACGCCTGGGCGGCTTACGGGCCGACGCTGGACGGTCCGGCCGACCTGAAGCGGAAGGTGATGGGCACCGGCGTTTTGAGCTTCCGGATCCTGCCGCAGATCAGCACGGAGAACCCGACGGCGTTTGAGGCGTTGCAGCAGCGCCTGGCCGATCGCGGACCGGCCTTCGCGAACACGCAGAACTACAGATGGTTCGAGCTTGACGACCCGGTCTCGTTCCTCGGCGTCGACTCGCTCGAGCAGCTCAACGAAGCGGAGCCGCGCGACTTTGTGGAGCGCGGCGCCGTCGTCGGCCGGCACGCGGACACGTGGTACGTGCTCGCCCACGACGACCCCGAGCACTCGATGGTCGGCGACCGCGACAAGAACTGGGAGCTGCGCAACGTCGGCATGGGCACGGACGAGCTCGGGCGCCCGGCCGTCCAGTTCGGCTTCAACAACATCGGCTCCGGGCGCTTCGGCGAGATGACCGGCAAGTTTGTCGGGCGGCTGATGGCGATCTGCCTCGACGACACGTGCATCTCGGCGCCGGTCATCAACCAGCGGATCGACGGCCTCGTAACGGTCGAGGGCGATTTCGGGGCGACCAAGGCGCGGTACATGATCGACACGATGAACGCCGGCGCGTTGCCCGCCCGGCTGAAGCCCACGCCGATCAGCGAGCGGACGCTCGGCTCCGCGCTCGGGCAGACGAATCTCCAGAAGGCGCTGTACGCCGGCCTGGTCGGTCTGGCGGTCGTCGTCGTGATCATGGTGCTCTTCTACCGCTTGTTCGGCGTGATCGCGAGCCTGGCCGTCATCCTGAACGTCGTCCTGGTGCTGGCGGCGCTGTCGCTCCTCAACGCCCGGATCACGCTGGCGGGCATCGCCGGCATCATCCTGACGATCGGTATGAGCGTCGACGCCAACGTGCTGATCTTCGAGCGGATGCGCGAGGAGAAGCTCCGCGGCTCGTCGCTGCGAATGATTATCAAGAATGGCTACGACAAGGCCTTCAGCACGATCATCGATGCCAACATCACCACCCTGCTGACCTGCGTGATCCTCTTCTACGTCGGCAGCGAAGAGGTCAAGGGCTTCGGCCTCACGCTCGGCTGGGGCATCGTGATCAGCCTCTTCACCGCCCTGTTCGTCACCAAGACGGTCTTCGGCGTCCTGCTGAAATACCGCCTCATCAAGGGCACCTCGATGACCGGCATCATCGGCGTCCCCAAGATCGACTGGTACAGCAAGCGGAAGATCTTCCTGCCGATCTCGCTCATCCTGATCGTCGGCGGCACCGGCCTGCTCTTCCAACGCGGGCGGGACGCACTCGACGTCGAGTTCCGCGGCGGCGTCAGCGCCGAGTTCGCCCTCTACGAGCCCATCGGCTACGAGCAGATCCGCGACTCGATGCAGACGACGGCCAACACCACTGCCGACGACGCCGACCGGCTCGCCAACGCCACCGTCAGCCCCGCCCCCGGCGAGGCCGGCGCGTTCCTCGTCCGCCTGCCCGACGTGCCGGCCGATCGCCTGGCCGCCCTGGTGGCCGAACCGCTCGAGGAAGCGGGGCTCCTCGCCCGCGACGGCGTCGAGACCCCCGCTCCCGAAGGACAGGTCCTCGTCCGAACCCGTGGCGAGGTGACCGGCGAGGAACTCCAACGCTTTGTCCGTCTGCTGGTGGCCGAGGCGCCGACGATTCGCTCGGGCCTCGGTAACGCAAACATCAGCGCAGTGCTCGAGGCGGAGGACGGCATCGAGACCGGCACCGTCTGGTCGATCGCCACGACCGAGACCAACAAGCGCCTCGTCGAGTACGTGCTCCAGTCCGCAATGGGCGAGAACCTCGAGCGCCGCGGCCAGATCGACTACGTCCTCGACGGCGCGTTTCCGGTGCGCTCCAACCGCCTCGGCGAGACCGTGCCCAACGTGCCCGACGCGGCGGCCGCGATCAACGTCGCCGCGCACCTGGACGGTGTCGCACTGCCGTTTAGGGCGCTCGACCCGCCGATCTCGGTCGAGGAATTCCGCCAGCGGCTGCGCGAGATGCGGCTGCAGCCGGATTACCAGGACCAGCCGTGGCGCGAGTTCGAGCTCATCGGCATGGAGCCCACCGGCGCGCTCAACGGCGATGGGCAGGCGACCTACTCGTCGATCGTCGTGCTCGTCAGCGACCCCACGCTGGCCTGGAGCACCGCGCCCGACGCCTGGGAGACGCAGTTCGCGGACGTCGAGGCGGAGATCGCCAGCAACGCCCTCCTGAGCGAGCAGGCGCTGCGGAAGGTCTCCCAGTTCAAAAGCCAGATCTCCAACCAGTCGGCCCAGGACGCAATCCTCGCCCTCGCCCTGTCGTGGGTGATGATCATCGCCTACCTCTGGCTGCGGTTCGGAAAGGTCTGGTACGGCGTCGGCGGTGTGGCCGCCCTGATCCACGACGTGTTCATCGCCCTCGCGGCCGTGGGCGTGTCGGGCTGGCTCGGCGGCGCGGAGCACCCGATCGGCAACTTTTTCCTGATCAATGACTTCCACATTGATATGACGATCGTGGCCGCGTTCCTGACGATCATCGGCTACTCGATTAACGACACGATCGTCGTCTTCGACCGGATCCGCGAGACCCGCGGCCGGCTGGGCGTCGTGACGCCGGAGATCATCAACAGCAGCATCAACCAGTGTCTCAGCCGGACGATCATGACCACGCTGACCACGCTCGCGGTGCTGCTGACGATGTACATCTTCGGCGGCGCGAGCATCCGCGGGTTCAATTACTGCATGATCGTGGGTATTTTGACGGGGACATACTCCTCGATCGCGGTGGCGGCTCCGCTGCTGATGCTCGGCATGCGACGCGAGGACGTCCGCCGAGTCCGGGCGTCGGCCACGCCGGCGTAATCCTGCGATTACAGGCGGCCGCGCCGCTAGAGCGTGGCGCCGTCAGGGTTTATAATCGAAGGTCAGCTGCCGGGACTACCGGCAGCTGACCTTCGCCACTTTGAGGACCCCCCGATGCGCACGGAAGTCAAAGCCGCCTTTGCGGTTGCCCTGATCGGAACGGTCGCGGTCATCGTCTACTTCACGATCCAGGGCAGCGACCCCGCCGAAGTCACCTTCGACAACCCCAACCAGGAAACCGCCCAAACCAGCGACGCCCGGCCGGCCACCGACACGCCCGCCGAACGCGCCGCGCCGCCGCGGCGCCCCATCGGCACGACGCCGCCGGATCGCAGCGATCGCACCCGCACCACCACCCAGAACACGCCGACGCGAACAACCGGCGACCAGACCCCGCCGACCAGCCGGCGCTTCCGCGGTCCCACCGGCCTGACGGAAACCACCGACCCGACCACCACCGCGACCGGCAACCGGATGAACAGCTTCATGCCCACCGGCCGCAACCGCCCCACGACCACCACGCCGCCGACCAACACCACGGAAACGGAAACCGAATCGCCCACCGCCGGCGCGACTCCAAACGAAACGACACCGGCGAACGCCGCGGCCGAAGACAAGTCCGACACCCCGGCCGTCACGGACACCGCGACGCCGCCGCGCACCGCCGCCACAACGAACAACCGCACAACGAACGACAACACGACGAGCGTCCCGCGCCGCCCGACCGAAACCACGACGACGCGTCCCGCCAACGCCCGGGTGCGAACCCACACCGTGGTGGCCGGCGATCGGCTGTACAACCTCGCCGAAGACTACTATGGCAACGGCAAGTACTGGCGCCAGATTGCGGAAGCCAACCCCGACCTCGCCAACCCGAACATCCTGCCGGTGGGCTTTGAACTGAAGCTTCCGCCGCGCGACGATGTGGTCACCACCCGGCCCGCGCCGCGCACGGCGACCGAGATCGCCCGGGCGGCCGCCACCAACCGCAGCGGCCCGCTCGAATACGTCGTCGAGCGTGGCGACAACCTGACACGCATCGCCGAGAACACGCTCGACGACCCCGACCGATGGCGGGATATTTACGAGCTGAACCGAGACCAGCTGACCTCGCCCGATCGCCTGCTGGTGGGAATGAAGCTGAAGATCCCGCCCAAGAACCGGGAGCGATAAAACCAACCCCGTGCGTCGGGTCCCGACCGGCGCCCCGGCCGGCGCGGCGCGGGCGGCCATCGGCGTGACCGCGTTTCAGCTCCGGATATCGATCTTGGCCTTCTCGGCCAGCAGCTTCGTCGTCTGCGTCCAGTCCTCGTGTCGGATGGCGCGGTCGTCGATCCAGACGTCGGCGATCGGCTTGCCCATGTGCAGCCCGTCGAACGCGAAGCCGTTGTCCTCCAGCCACTGCTTCGTGTAGCGGAACTCCGCCCAGCCGCGGGCCGTGTAGATGACGATCGTGTGCCCGGCCGCCCGGAGCTTGTCGAGCGCCTCCTTGGCGCCGGGCAGGGGCTGGGCCAGCGGGCGGTCGAAGGTCCGCTCCTCGGTCGCCAGCACGCCGTCGAGGTCAATCATCACGGTCTTCGGTCGGCTCATCCGTTCGGTCCTTGTCGCGGCGTCCGGCCGTCCACAAAACAGGGAATCAACCGCCACGCGTGGCTGAATTTGTCGTGCCGGACGCTATCATATCAGGATCGCTCAGGGGAGCGACGGCACCCGGTCGGCACCGCCGGCTGCGGGGCTG
>CAZCKC010000024.1:0-30772 GCA_964499235.1 uncultured Planctomycetales bacterium
CGACCACCGAGATCTACACTCTTTCCCTACACGACGCTCTTCCGATCTGGCGGTCTGGGCGGCGGCCTGGCGGCGCTTGACGCGGACGCGGGTGGGGGGGTCTTCGATGATGAAGCCCTGCTGCGTGGCCTGGAGGATGCGGAAGGACTCGAAGCCGATGAAGCCGGCAATGAGGATCAGCATCAACGAGCCACCCTGCTGGAGCTCGAAGAAGCCGAGCAGGCCGAGGCCGATCGCGCCGGCAATCCCCACCTGGCACGAGAGCACCGTCGCGCGGTAGATGCCCAGCCACGGCCAGAGCATGGTGCGGAGAATCTGGCCGCCGTCGAGCGGGTAGATCGGGAGCAGGTTGAAGACCAGCAGGAGGAGGTTGAGCTGGTAAAGGCGCCAGGCGATCAGCGTGGTGGTGGACGGGTCGAAACGGAGCATGGGGTCGAGCGGGTTGAACCAGATCGCGTCGAAAGTCCCGGCGCGCGCGACGAGCACCGCGCCGGCCACGATGCAGAAGATGACGTTGACGAGCGGGCCGGCGGCGATCGTGACGAACTGCGGCCAGGGGCGTTGGGGCGCGCTGGCGTAGGCGAGCCCCCCGAGCGGCCAGAGCAGGATGTAGGGGGCGTCGCCGCCGACTGAGCGGGCGCCGAAGCAGTGGCCGAGCTCGTGCAGCAGCACGAGCGTGAAGAGGATGCTGAAGAACAGCAGGGTGTCGGGCAGTTCCTGCACGCCGCCGGTGACGACGGAGAAGGCGAGGAAGATCAGGAAGATCGAGTGGAGGCGGATTTCGATGCCGAAGAGGCTGCCGATCCGCAGCGATCCCTGGAGCCAGTTCATCAACTCATCCTGCTTGCGGTCGGGTCGCGTAAAAGAGCACGGTGGCGATCGTCTTCGCGTCGCGGATCTCGCCTTGGCTGATCATAGCGAGGGCGGTGTTCAGGGGGATCGGCTCGAGGGTGATCTGCTCGCCGGCTTCCAGTTGCGTTTCGCCCGCGGTGAGGCCGGTGGCGAGGAAGGCGTGCATGACCTCGTCCGAGACGCCGGGGGTGGAGTAGAACGAGAGCAGGGGCTCGAGGCGGGCGGCGCGGTAGCCGGTCTCCTCGGCCAGCTCGCGGTGGGCGCAGGTGGCCGGGCCCTCGGGCGGGTCGAGCGTGCCGGCGGGCAGCTCGAGCAGCGTCTGCTCGACCGGGTAGCGGTAGTTGCGCTCAAAGACGATCCGGCCGTCGGGCAGGACCGGCAGGATGACGGCCGCGCCGGTATGGCGGATGATCTCGTAAGTGCGGGTTTGGTCGGCGGCGGGGAAGCGGCAGCGTTCGACGCGGAACTTGCGGCCGGTGAAGACGAGCTCGCGGTCGGGCATGGCGGGGCCTCCGGTGGCGGTGAGGGGGTACAGGGGCCTGTGGATTGACGGCGGCGCGGACTCCGGCGAGGATACCGGCCGGACGTGGCAGGTGCGTCCGGTTGAAGGAGCAAGATCGATGGATATTTTCACTGCGCTGCTGTTTTATATCCTCCAGTTGTTGCTTGGCAACGTTCTGTCCGGGCTTCTGGGCGCGTTGCTGGGTGGTGCCGCGGCCTAGTTTTTGCGGTTGCTGCCTGGCGGCGGCCGGCGTGACTTGTCGCTCGCCGAGTGACGCGGATCGTTAGGGTCCGAGTTGCTCGGCGAGTTGCTGCGCGCTGGTGGCGGGTTCGAGGCAGACGCTGCCGCGGCAGACGTAGGCGGTGGGCTGGTCGTCGATCGGGCCGCGGTTGGCGAGCAGCGGGGACTCGACGTCGGCGGGTCGTTGCGGGTCGCGCCACACGAGCACATGGTTGGGCAGGTAGCGCACGCGGGCGGCGCGGAGCAGCGCCGCGGTCCGCTCGTCGTCGCGGGGGCCGATGACGGCGACTTCGAGCGGCTGGCCAACGGCGTAGTCGACGCCGCAGAGGAAGCGCTCGCCGCTGCCGGCGTTCTCGAGGAGCGTGGGGCCGAAGGTCGTGATCATCCGGTCGGCCTTGCCGTGCAGCGCCCCGTTGCCGAGCAGGGTTCCCAGGCGGAGCAGGTTCATGAGCTGGATCGAGTTGCCGCTGGGGACGGCGTTGTCGGCGACCTCCATCGTGCGGGTGAGGATCCGCTCGTGGTCGTCGGCGGTGAAGTAGAAGCCGCCGGCCTTGCAATCCCAGAAGTGCTGCAGTGCGGTGCCGTTAAGGGCCTGCGCGCGGGCGAGCCACTCGGGCTCGAGCGTGGTCTGGTGGAGCTCGATGAGGCCTTCGATCAGGGCGGCGTAGTCGCTGAGGAAGGCCTGGGGCTGCTGCTTGCCGTTGCGGCTCGAGCGCGCGAGCCGGTTCGCGTGGCACTGGTGCGCGAGCAAATAGCGGGCGGCGCCGGCGGCGATGTCGGCGTAGCGCGGCTCGTCGAGGACCGCGGCGGCGCGGGCGAAGCTCGCGATCATCAGCCCGTTCCACTCGCAGAGGATCTTGTCGTCGAGCGCCGGCGGGATGCGCTGGGCACGGGCGGCGAGGAGCTTCGCGCGGCTGCGGGCGAGGACGGCTTCGATCTCGGCCGGGGCGCGTCGGAACTGGGCGGCGACGGTCTCGAGGCCGGCGACGATGCGGAGCACGTTCTTGGCTTCGCCGGGGGCGTGGGGGTCCTGCCAGTTGCCGCCGGGGCGGACGTCGTAGACAGCGCAGAAGATTGGGCCGTCGTCGGGGCCGAGCAGGCCCATGACCTCCGCGTGTTTCCAGACGTAGTACTTGCCTTCCTCGCCCTCGGAGTCGGCGTCGCGGGCGCTGTAGAAAGCGCCGTCGGGTGAGCGCAGGTCGTCGGCGACGTAGTCGAGGATCTCGCGGGCGACGGCGGCGTAGGCGTTGCGCCCGGTGGCCTGGTAGGCGTCGAGGTAGATGCGGCTGACGAGGGCCTGATCGTAGAGCATCTTCTCGAAGTGGGGGACGTGCCACTCGACGTCGGTCGAATAGCGGGCGAAACCGCCGGCCAGGTGGTCGCGAATGCCGCCGAGCGCCATGTGGTCGAGGGTGGTCGTGATCGTGTCGAGCAGGGCAGTGTGGCGTTCGTTGTCGGCGCGGTGTCGCCAGGCGGAGCGGAGCATCAGCTCGAGCGCCATGCTGGGCGGGAACTTGTTGGTGCCGCCGCTGGCGATGCCGCCGAACTGGTCGTCGAAGGCGCGGCTGAGGAGCTCGGCCGCCTTGTCGACGTGGTCGAGCGTCAGGGCGGCGCCTTCGCCCTGCGGGCTGCCCATCGAGGAGGCGAGGTAGTCGCTCAGCGCGGCCGCGCTTTTCTCGATCTCGCCGCGCTTCTGGAGCCAGGCGTCGTGGACGGCCTCGCAGATCTGCGGGAAGCCCGGGCGGCCGTAACGCTGCTCCGGCGGGAAGTACGTGCCGGCGGCGAAGGGCTGGAGATCGGGCGTGAGCCAGACGCTCATCGGCCAGCCGCCGTGCCCGCGGGTGTAGGCGAGGGTGGCCCGCATGTAGATCTCGTCGAGGTCAGGGCGTTCCTCGCGGTCGACCTTGATATTCACGAAGTAGTCGTTCATCCGCTCGGCGATCGCCGGGTTCTCGAACGACTCGTGGGCCATCACGTGGCACCAGTGGCAGGCGGAGTAGCCGATCGAGAGGAAGATCGGCCTGTCGTCGGCCTTGGCGCGCTCGAGCGCTTCGGGGCCCCACTCGTACCAGTCGACCGGGTTGTGCGCGTGCTGTAGCAGGTAAGGTGAGGTGGCGTTGATCAGGCGATTCGGCGGCAACGAATTTTCCGGTGCGGGGGGTGGCACTGACATGTTCACTCGGGGGCTAAAATCTCGCAGGCTGCGTTGGTTCTTTTCGCGCTGTTCGTATCCGCCCCGATTGTAGGGCGACGCGCCGCGCGGGCCGGGATGAGTTCACGCTTCACCGACGGGACGGGCGTGGCGCTTGCGAAACGGGCTCGCGGCCCGCGGGCAGCGGGTTAGACTGGCGGGTTTCGGGAGCTGCATCGATGGCCCACACGACCGGGACGCAGCGGCTGTTCGTCGACGAAGCGAAGATCTTCGTGCGTTCCGGGCATGGCGGGCACGGCTGCGTGAGCTTCAGACGCGAGAAATATGTCCCCAAAGGCGGCCCCGATGGCGGCGACGGCGGCGACGGCGGCTCGGTTTATCTCGAAGCACGCAGCGGCATCGACACGCTGCTCGACCTCGCCAGCAAGCATCACTGGCGCGCGGAGAACGGGCGCCCGGGCGAGGGCAGCAACCGCCACGGGAAGTCCGGCGACGACCTGATCGTTCCCGTGCCGGTCGGGACGCTCGTTTACGACGCGGAAACCGATCGGCCACTGAAGGACCTCGTGCAGGACGGCGAGCGGGTCTGCGTCGCCCGTGGCGGCCGGGGCGGGCGCGGCAACACGCATTTCAAGTCGCCGACGCACCAGACACCGCGCGAAGCGCAGCCGGGGCTGCCGGGGCAGGAGCGGACGCTGCGGCTGGAGCTGAAGCTGATCGCGGATGTCGGGCTGCTCGGACTGCCGAACGCGGGCAAGAGCACGCTCTTAGCGCGGCTGACGCGAGCGCGGCCGAAGATCGCCGCGTATCCGTTCACAACGCTGGACCCGCAGCTGGGGATCCTGGAGTTGCCGGGGTATCGGCGGATGGTGCTGGCGGACCTTCCGGGGCTGATCGATGGGGCGCACGAGGGGGTCGGCTTGGGGGATGCGTTCCTGCGGCATATCGAGCGGACGCGGGTGCTGGTGCACCTGATCGACCTGTGTCCGCCGGACGGCGCGCCGCCGCCGGCCGAGGCCTACCGTACGATTCGACACGAGTTGGCGGAATATAGCGCGGCTCTTGCGGCGCGGCGGGAGGTCGTGGTCGGCAACAAGCTGGATCTGACGGAGGCGGAGGCGGCGCGGCAGGAATTGGAAGCGGAGCTCGGGGTGCGGGTTTACGGCATCTCGGGCGTGACGGGAGCCGGCTTGCGGGAGTTGAGCGAGGCGGTCTGGCAGGTGGTCGATGAGGTGCGGAAGGCGGACGCGGCAACCGAGACGGCTCAGCCGCGGGGCCAGCGGCTCGACCTGGGGGATGTGTTCGACGAGCCGTCCGACATGGTGGACACGGACGTGTTCGAGGATTGACCGCTATCATTCACCGGCACTTGTCGCGTAGCAGGAGAGCGACATGACAACTCGGATCGAGCCGGTCGACGCCCTCTTGGTCGTCGATGTCGGCAACACGCGGGTCGCTCTCTCGGCGTGGGACGCCGACGGCCTGCACGAGGTGCAGCGGGTCAGCGTTTCGACGCCGGAAGCGTGGGACGAGGCCCTGGATGCGGTCTGGCGGAACCACGCGACCGCCAGCCGAAAAACGGCGGTGATGAGCAGCGTGCAGCCGAAGACGGCCACGGCCCTTCAGGAGCGCATCGAGCAGCGGTGTGACCTCGAGGTGCTGCGGATTCGCGACGACGTGCCGCTGCCGATGGAACTGCTCATCGACAATCCGGGCGAGGTGGGCGTCGATCGTGTCTGTGCGGCCGCGGCGGCGTTCGAACGCATCGGCGAAGCCTGCGCCGTGGCGTCCTTTGGGACCGCAATCACGATCGACTGCGTCTCGAACAAGGGGGAGTTCCTCGGCGGGGCGATCCTGCCCGGCTTCGACATGGCGTTCTCCACCCTGGCACAACGGACGGCCTTGCTGCCGAACGTCGAGTACTTCGAGCCGAACCGGGCGTTCGGGCGGTCGACGCACGAAGCGATCGTGAACGGGATCACCTACGGCATCGTCGGCGGCTTGCGCGAGATCGTCGAACGTTACGCGTCGGAACTGGGGCAGTGGCCGCACCTCGTGCTGACCGGCGGCAACGCCGCGCGGGTTCACAAGGTGATCGACTTCGCCGACGCGGTGGTGCCGAACCTGTCTTTGCAAGGGGTGGCGTTGGCCTACCGCCGAGCCGCCGGGCAGCGGTGAGCTTGGCTCCGGCGGCCGAGAGCGGGTACTGCCGGCTGACGGGCGCGGGCCCGGCGGCGATCGCGGTGCTGCGGCTGTGGGGGCCGAGCGCCCAACGATTTCTAGAGCAACAGGTCGGGTCGCTGCCGATTCCGGGTCGGATCCGGCGGGCGACGCTCCGCGGTAGTGACGGCGGCCCGCTGGATGACGTTCTGGTCGCGGGACGGCCGGGGGAACCCCCCAGCTTCGAGTTGCACTTGCACGGGAGTCCGCTGGTCGTTCGCGAAACCGAGGCGTTGCTACAGCGGGCCGGACTCGCTGAGCAGCAGGCGGGTGCCGCGCTCTGGGAGGCGGCAGACTGGCTCGAGGGGGCGATGCTCGCGGCGCTGCCGGAGATGCGGACGGCGCGGGGCGTGGAGTGGCTGCTTCAGCAGCCGGCGGCCTGGCGGGCGGCGCTATCGGAACGCGATGACGACGAAGCGGCCGCCGCTTTGGTGGCGGCAGCGGAGCGGCGGGCGGAGATCGCCGACTGGTTTCGCCGCCCGACGCGGATCGCGTTGATCGGGCCGCCGAATGCGGGCAAGAGCACGCTGATCAACCAGCTCACCGACCGGACCGTCAGCCTAGTGTCGAGCGTGGCGGGGACGACGCGGGACTGGGTGACGGCCGCGGACGAGGTGGCGGGCTTTCCGGTCGAGTGGCTCGACACGGCGGGACTGCGGACGGCGCTGGACCCGCTGGAGGCGGCGGGGATCGCGCAGGCCGAGACTGCGATCGCTAAGGCGAGCCTGATTGTCGCCTTGTTTGACCTGGCGTCGGGGTGGCCGGTGGCTAGAGATTTTCTAGCGCTGGCGCGACAACGGCTCGGGCGGGTGGACCTGGTGATTGGCAACCAGCGGGATCGGCTTGAGGACGCGGCGGTCCTGGATGCCGGCGATTGGGATGCGGTGATCACGGCCCACGAGCCGGCGGCAGCGGCGGCGGTGCGGGCGGCGGTGGCGCAGGCGTGGCGGCGAGATGATGCGCAACTTGATTCGCCGGCGTTGTTTAGCGATCTGTTGGCCGGGCGGCTGCGGGCGGGGCCGATGTCGGCGGCGGGTGTGCGTGAGCGGCTGCTGGGTCCGGTGGGCCTAGCCTGACGGGGTTATCGGGTTGGGTTGCTGGTCGGGGCGGTCGGTGGATATATTTGTGAGTTGACCTTTGAACCGGGTCGGGGAGCTGAGGCGGGCTCGCACCGCGACACGGTTCTGCGGAGAAACCACGTTGTTGCTCCTGGTTGTGGGCTCGCTGCTGTTGCTGGCCCTGAACCTCTATATCTCCCTCCTGGCGTATGCGCTGCGGGGATATTCCCGTGGGCGGCTGGCCGAACGGCTCCCCAAAGAGACCGAAAAGCGCTGGCTCGACTGGCTGGACGAGTCTGAGAATCAGCTCCAGGTCGGCGCGAGCCTGTCGCGGCTGACATGCAACCTGGTGGTGGTGCTGGCGGCGGTCGGCTGGTTCATGGCGTACCCGGCGTTGCCGGCGTGGCTGGCGAGCGCGACCGACGGCGCACTGTCAGAGCCGGCGTGGATCGTGTTCGTCGGCGGCGTGAGCGCGCTGCTGGTGTTGATGTTCACGAACATCGCGGTCGCGCACGCGCTGGCGGTGCACGCGGGCGAGGAATTTCTCGCGTGGAGCCTGCCGCTGTTACGGGTCGGCCGCGGCGTGCTGTATCCGGCGATCCGCCTGATGGGCGGGATCGAGTTCGTCGTGCGGCGGCTGCTGGGCCGGGCGGAGACCAGTCCGGAAGAGGAGAACGAGCGGATCGAGGAGGAGATCCTCGATGCGATCTCCGAAGGGCGCGCGTTCGGCGCCGTCGACGAAGAGCAGGAAGAGATGATCGAGGCGGTGCTCGCGCTGCACGACACGGCCGTCAGCGCGATCATGACGCCGCGGACGGACATCGTGGCGATCGCGGCGACGGCGACGGAGGGCGAGGTGCGGCAGCTGGTCACCGAGGCGGGGCACTCGCGGATTCCGGTGACCGACGGCTCGCTCGATCAGCTGGTCGGGGTGCTCTACGTGAAGGACCTGCTGTGCTTGCAGCCGGGCGAGCAGGTGAACATCGCGAAGCTGGTGCGCACCGTGCCGTACGTGCCGGAGACCAAGACGATCGACGAGCTGCTGCGCGAGATGCGGACGCGCAAGGTGCACATCGCGATCGTGGTCGACGAGTACGGCGGGACGGCCGGGCTGGTCACGATCGAGGACATCCTCGAAGAGCTCGTCGGCGAGATCGACGACGAGTACGACCGCTACACGCCGCCGCCGATCAACCACGTCGACGAGGACACGATCGAGGTCGACGCGCGGGTGCACGTCTCGGAGATCAACGAAGAGCTCGAGATCGAGCTGCCCGAGGACGGCGACTACGAAACGCTGGGCGGCTTCGTCTTCATGAAGTGCGGGAAGATCCCGGCCGAAGGCGAAGAGGTCATCCACGAGAACATTCAGATCAAGGTCATCTCGGCCGAAGCGCGGAAGATCAACCGCTTGCGCGTGCACGTCGCGCGCGAGCAGAAGCGCTCGGCGTGACGCGGCTGCGCGCAGTGACTCCGCAATTCACTCCGGTAGCGGCCGCAGCAGCCGCAGCGTGATCCATTCCCCGCTTGAGTAGTTGACGCCGCCGAACTCCGCCAGGGTTTCCGTGGGACCGAGGTGGAAGATCGGGTTGTCCGGCGCGAGCAGCAGGCCGTCGGGGTGCGCGCGCAGCCAGCGGGCGGCGGCCGCCCACTCGACGAACTCGACGCGATTGTTCGTGAGAAAGCGCAGGCTGGCCTCGTGGTAACCGGCCGCGGCGAGCGGCTGGCCGGGCGCTGCGTGCGCTCGCAACGCCGCGGCCGCACGCGGGCTCAGCCAGTAGGCGGGCGTGTGCGGCAGAACGACCGCGAAGACGGTGATCCATCCGGTGACGGCGCTCGCGAGCGCGAAGCGCTGCGCGGTTTGCATTTCGCGCCGGCCGACCGCGCGGGCGAGGAGGATGACGAGTCCGGCCGCGAGCAGCAGCAATGCAATTAATGGGACGACGACACTGGCGGTGGTCTGAAGGCGGCCGAACCAGGCGAGCACCAGCGGCGCGACCAGCGTCAGGGCGGCCGTCAGCACGACGTAGCCGCCGAGCAGGCCGTTAGTGAATGACCAACGCTCGACCCACTGCCACATCCGGCGGGCCAGCAGGCCGCGGGCGCAGAGCAGCGCGATCGCCGGATAGGTCGGCAGCGTGTAGTGCGGCAGACGCGTGCTGACCAGCTCGAAGAGCAGCCAGGTGGGAACGATCCACGCGACCAGGAAGAGCTCGGGACGACGAAAGCGGCGCGGCAGTCCGCGCAGCCCGCGCCGCCACGCGCTGCAAGCGCCGGGCGCGAGGGCGAGAACGCCCGGCCAGAAGAGAACGACCAACAGCAGCGTGTGGTAGCCCGGGAAGCCCTGGTGACTCTCGAGCGCCGTCGTGCTGCGCGTCCAGAGCTCGTGGCGAAGGTTCTCGGCCAGCGGCGACCAGCCGATTTCCTGGGCCACGAGAACACCCCAGAGACCGATGGGGGCGCTGGCGATGATCACGCCCGCCCAGGGCTGCGTGCGGAGCAGCCAGCGGAAGCGCCGCGTGGCGACAGCGAGCGCGCAGGCGGTCAGGACCACGACGGCGGGCGTGACCGGGCCTTTGATGAGAACGCCGAACGTGATGCCGAGCCAGAGCCAGGCCACGCCGAGCCAATCGGTGCGTGGACTTGACCAGACGCGCCAGAGGCCCAGCTGGGCGAGGACGGTTGCTGCCAGGAGGACCTGGTCGACGCGGGCCTGGCGGACGTCGACAGCGATGACCGTGCACGTCGCGAGCAGCAGCGCGCCCCAAAACGGCGTCGGCGGCGCGAACAGTTGGCGGCCGAGACGCCAGGTCAACAGGACGGCCAGCAAGGCGCCGACGACGGAGGGGAGGCGGTAGGCCCAGATGCGGTTGTTGCCGGCTTCGGCGAGGCCGGCGCCCGGGCCGCCGGTGGCCTGAACGCCCGTGATCTGGAGCCAGTAAATAAGCGGGGGTTTGTTGAGGCGTGGCTCGTCGCCGACGTAGGGGACGACGAAATGCTGGTCCGCGATCATGGCCCGGCTGGCTTCGGCGAAGCGGGACTCGTCGCGGTCGATGGGCGGCAAGGTGAACAGGCCAGGCAGCCACGCGAGCAGGCCGACGGCAACCAGCGCGAGGCCGGCAGGCCAGCGGTCGGACCAGTGGAGCCGGTGGTGGTCGGCGGCGGGTGTCATGGAACCGGTGCTGGCTCACACGGGACATTTGGGGCAGCGGTCGGGAACGCGGATCGCAAAGCGGGCGACAGGTTAACAAGGCGGGCCCAGCGCGGCGAGCTTCGAATGCGAGAAGTGGAATCGAGAATTCGACTTTTCTGCGGGAACGTTATCGGCGCGAAATACACATAAACCGCTAATTAAGTCCGAGCGCAAGCTCCTTATTCTGACAACGTGACGCAGAAACCTTCTCTTCTAAGTGAAGGTACACGCAAGAACTGTTGAGGCCACGGTCATTCTTGACGTGACCGCCCGAGCCGACCCACGGCAGAGCTTGGGGTGGTTTTACGGTACGCCACCGTGGCCGCGCTGCCCCGTGGTGCGGTCTTGAGGAGATCCTGCCCATGCAACACGCCGCCTTGTCGTCGCGCCCCGCCGCCGTTCGCGGCCCCCGCCGGACGCGCGGGTTTACGTTGATCGAGCTGCTGGTGGTGGTGGCCATCATTGCCCTGTTGATTTCGATCTTGTTGCCGAGCCTGAACCAGGCCCGGCGGCAGGCGAAGGCGGTTTACTGCGCGGCGAACCTGGGGCATGTCGGGAAGGCGGTGGCGAGTTACCTGGCGGAGAACAAGGCCGTCTACCCGCTGAGCTACGCCTACGCGTCGGACGAAGAAGGGAATTGGGACCTCGACCGGCAGGGCGATCTGAACAGCGGCAAGCCCTTCGGCTACATCCACTGGTCGTGGTTCCTGTACAGCAGCGGCCAGGTGGACGACAAGGCGTTCCAGTGCCCCGAAATTGAGAACAACGGCCACCCGCGGACGAACATCGGCCCCGACGCCGCGCCGGATGACGCGGACCAGACGAGCGACGGGCCGTTTCGACGGATCGAGGACAAGCAGGCCGAGCGGATGGCGTTCACGCCGAACGCGGCGGTGATGCCCCGGAACAAGATGGGGCGGGCATATGCCCGGACGCAGGCGCGGGTAAACGAGTTTGTCCGCGAAAACGAGATCAAGACCGCGCGGCGGGTGGTGCTGGCGACCGAATGGGGCCGCTGGCCGCGGAATGCGGCGGATGTGCAGGGCCAGGGCGATGTCGGAAAGTGGATCTCGAAGGCGCACCGGCCGCTGCTGGCGTTCTCGCCGCTGACGGGCGGCGGCGACAACCTGTGGGAATACAGCGTGCCGGCGAACCGCGTGGCGCCGCTGACGCTGGGCGATGCGCAGAAGCAGGCGGACTGGCAGGAGATCGACGACCCCTACGGGATTCAGGCGGGCGTGCCGAACGCCGGGTGGGAATGGAAAGCGGACGCACAGTGGCTCTCGATCGGGCGGCACCATCCGGGCGGTGATCGGCTGGGCGGTTCGACGAACTTTCTGTACGTCGACGGCGGCGTGGCGCGGCGGGCGCTGCTGCAAACGTTTATCGATGGCGAATGGGGTGACGAGTATTACGGCCTGAGTGGCGAAAGCGAAGTGATGATCGGCCAGGAAGGCTTCCAGAAGTACTAAGTCGCGCGGCGGCGCCGGAGTGCGGCCGTGGGGTGTGAAGTGAAAAAGCGTGTCTAGTCGCACGCGGTCGCGATAACGCATCGAGCCGATCGCGCGCCTTGGTGTCCCGTTCCGGGGGCGTCCCCGGGGAACGTTTCGGGGAAAGTTTGGTTGGTTTTCTTAGGAGGGAACAACGTGCAACACAAGTGGGTAGTCAGGACACTGGTTTCGTGCCTGGCCGGTTCGCTGCCGGTGTTTGGTCAGGCCAACATCACGTTTGAGGCCCATCCCGACGCGGGCCAGGTCAACATTAGCGGCGCCACCCTGTTTCAGTCGTTTTTCACTTCGGGGGCCTCGACGGTCGACCACATCGACGTCGACGGCGATGGTTTCGCGGGCTTCGATCCCGACACGGCGCCGTTCGTGCAACAGCTCGCGCCGAGCTTCAGCTGCACGCTGAACACCTTCTGGCTGGTTCAGTACCGCGGCGTCGGCTCGGGCAATGGCCTGGCCGAGTTCGTCGACTTCCAGCTGGGCGTCGACACGGATGCGGGCGTCGACCCGGACCCCGGCCTGGCGCCGGGGCTGCCGGCGACCTACTCGTCGGACTTCAGCATCATCAACCGCGGGGAGTACGCCTCGGGCGGGACCCCGACCGGCAACGGCACTGCGCTGAACTGCGGGCTCGACGAGCCGCAGGGCCGCCTGACGGGCACGCCCTGGCAGCAGACCAGCGTCGACATCGGCGTCATGGACGTGCCGACCTCGTGGTTCGTGCAGTCCGGCGACGTCGCCGACGCCAACCCCTTCGCGAAGCCGGGCGCGAGCGGCTACGGCCGCAGCCCGCGGCTCTCGGTGGCGGGGCAGAGCAACCGGCTGAAGGTGCTCGACCGTCCGGGCCGCGGCTCGTTGAACATCAACGTCGCGGCGCCGGACGCCTTCACGGTGTTCGACACGCCGATCGCGTGGGTGCCGGTGGCTTACATTGCCAACCGCGGCACGGGCGTGTCGCAGATCAAGGTGACCGAGCTTCAGCACGCCTACCTGTCGGGCCGCCTGCCGACCGGTGAGAACCTGAACATCGGCTCGCGTGACGCGGGCTCGGGCACGCGGAACGCGGCGATGAACTCGATCGGCCTCGACCCGAGCTGGGGGCTGGCCGACAACCGCGACCCCAAGTGGGCGACCCGCGGCGAGGCCCGCCTGGGCGGCTTTGACGACGGCGTCGGCGACGGCGCGCACAAGTGGACCAACATCAACAGCTCGAGCCGGCTCGAGGACGCCACGCAGAACAACCGCCTGATGCTGGCCTACACGGGTCTCTACGGCAACAGCAAGGCCGCCGAGCACACCGTCGAAGGCAAGATCGAGACGATCGACGTGATGTTCGACGATCGCGGTGGCACGCAGTACGTCCGTCCGAGCGTCCAGAACACGATCGAGAACAGCGACCCGAACACGGGCTACCAGATCGGTGGTCCGGAGACGTTCGCCACGCTGGGCACCTGGGACCAGGACCTGATCGACGCCGGTGCGCCCGCGATGGCCAACCCGGCCGCCGCGGCCTACATCCGCAACATCGTCGGCTCGATCGCGCTGTTCACCGGTGCCCCGGCGGACGACGAGAACTTCTTCACCCCGGGCGACCTGCTGACGACGCAGTTCCTGGTGCAGAGCGCGATCGACGCGGCCCCGCTGCCGCTCGATCCGGCCGACTTCCAGCCGAACCCGGACTTCGTGCAGTCGGTGAAGGACTTCTCGCTCGCCAACACCAGCCTTTACGACGTACCGAACCAGCAGACGCTGCCCGACTGGGGCACGGTCAACCCGGCCGGCAAGACGCCCACCCGCAGCGACCTCACGGGGACGGGCCTCACGTACAGCGACGGCAGCGTGACGGGTGAGTACCTGAACCCGATCACCGGCGTCTACGGTGAGCTGCTGAACGCGGTTGCGGGCATCCAGCTGACCGGCGGGCAAAACCTCAACGCCCGCAACGCGCTGGCCGGCGACTTCAACAATGACGGCGTCCGCGACATCAACGACATCCCCGAGATGCTGGTCGCGGTGGCTGCCGAGCAGAACTGGAGTGGCCCGGGCTCGACGGCGGCCGATCCGGCTGTCGCGGCGATCCTGGGTGATTACAACGGTGACGGCAACTTCGACGCCGAAGACATCCGCTTCTTCGCGGACGGCCTGGCGCTGGTGGGCGGCACGCTCGATCGCGGCGCCGGCTTTGCCGCCGTCGACACCGCCTTCGGCGGGAACTATTTCGGCACGACGACGGCGACGGGCTTTGGGTTGCCGGTCGGTGGCTCGGCCGCGGACATTGCCGGCAACACCCCGGCGCCGGGCGCCGAGCCGCGCGGCTGGGACGGCACGGTCGACGCGCAGGACATCGACTACGTGCGGCAGAGCTTCGGCGACTTCACCGTCGTGCTCGAAGCGCTGCACATGGACCTGTCGGCCGACATGAACGGCGACCTGGTGGTCGACCAGTCCGACGTGGACTTCGTCGTCCGCGACGTGCTCTGCACCGAGTACGGCGACGTCGACCTCGACGGCGACGTGGACGGCGACGACCTGCAGATCGTCCAGAACACCATCGCCAGCTCACCGCTGTGCGTCGACCCGAACTGCGATGGCGTCGTCGACTTCTTCGACATCGACCCGTTCGTCGTCGCGTTGGTCAGCGGCCAGCCCACCTGGGAGGCCACCTACGGCTGTGACTTCGTGGCCGCCAACGACGCCAACGGCGACGGCGTGGTCGACTTCTTCGACATCGACGCGTTCGTCACCGTGGTCGTCGACGGCTGCCCGGTGACAGGCGGCTGGGCGGATGGCGATGTCAACGGCGACGGCCTCGTCAACAGCGCGGACGAGCAGATCGTCAACGACAACCTCGGCTTCACGAGTGCCTGCGCCTCCTAGCTGGCCAGCCCCGTAGGGGAAGAGGTAAACTGAGTGGTGGTCGGCGCCGCAACGCCGGCCACCATTTTTGTTTGCGCCGCCAGTGAACGGACCGGGTTGATGGGGGGCCCGGCTGTCAGTCCCCCAGGCTGAAGCCTGGGGCACCCGAAATCGGGCCCCCGCTGGGGTCCCCGCTCGTTGCAGGAGAACGCATGCAGGCGCCGGAGCTGTTGCTGGAGTTGTTACGATTGCCGACGGCCTCGTTTCGCGAAGACGGCGTCGTCGACGCGTTGGAGCGGTTGACGAGCGACTTGGACGGCGTCAGCACACGGCGGGACGCCGACGGGAACCTGCTCGCGCGGTACACGCGGGGACGCCGGCGCGCCGCGCCGCTCGTCTTCACCGCCCACACCGACCACCCCAGCTTCGTCGCCCAGCGGCTGCGCCGCGACGGCGACCTGGTCGCGGCGTTTCGCGGCGGCGTGCGGCCGGAATACTTTGCGGGCAGCCGCGTGCGCTTCTGGACGCCCGACGGACGCGTCCGGGGGACGGTGCGGAAGGTGCTCGCGACTCACGGGCCACGCAACCGTAAGCGCTTCGCCCGCCCGGACGAGGTGCTGATCGCGGTGGACGCCCCCGTGCCGGCCGAGGCGATCGGCATGTGGGACCTTCCCGATCCGCGCGAGCGGGGCGGGCGGGTCTACGCCCGGGGTTGCGACGACATCGCGGGCTGCGCCGCACTGGTCGAGCTCTTGCGGCGCCTGGCGGCCGAGCGGGTCGCGACCGACGTGCTGTGCCTGTTCACGCGGGCGGAGGAGGTCGGCTTTGTCGGGGCGATTGCGGCCGCCAAGCGCAAGACGCTGCCGGCGAAGTCACCGGTGATCGCGATCGAGACGAGCAAGACGCTGCCGCAGGCGCCGCTTGATGGCGGACCGATCCTGCGGGTCGGCGACCGGATGACGATCTTCACACCCGCGCTGACGATGTTCTGCGAGCAGGTGGCCGAGCAGCTGGCGGCCGCGGACCGCACGTTCACCTACCAGCGGAAGCTGATGGACGGCGGGACGTGCGAGGCCTCGGCGTTTTTGGCCTACGGCTACGCGACGACGGGGATCTGCATCGCGCTCGGCAACTACCACAACATGAACGAGCGGACCGGCAAGATCGGGAGCGAGTACGTCAGCCTGGCCGACTGGTTCGGGATGGTGCGGTGGTTTGTCGCGCTGGCCGAGGCGCCGCTGCCGAGCGGCGCGGCGGTGGATCCCAAGCTGCGGGCAGGGATGGACCGGCGGCTGGCGGAGCACCGCGAGCGGCTGGATGCGGCCGCGCGGCGGCGTTGAGCATCATCGGCGGCGGCGTGCGGCGGTCGGGGTCGGCGTCGCCGCGAATGATCAGCATCACGCCGACGAAGGCGACGACGACCGCGACCACCTTGCGGGGCGTCAGGCGCTCGCGCAGCAGCACCGCCGCCAGGATCAGCGCGAAGATCGTCGACGTCTGGTTGAGGACCGCGGCGGCCGCGGCGCTGGTGTACTTGAACCCCGCGTGCCAGAAGAGCAGCGACAGGAACGTGGCCAGCACGGCCGCGGGGATGCTCGTACGCCAGTGCGCCGCCGGCTTGAAGGCGTGGAGCATCGCGGGCTTCGCCAGCAGCGCGTAGAGCAGCAGCGGGATCGTCGCGATCAGCAGGCGGGCCGCGGTGATCGGGACGAGCGCGTGGGCTTCAATCAGCGGGTCGAAGAAGATGATGCCGAAGCCCATGCCGACGGTGGCGGTGACGCCGGCGGCGAAGCCACCCAGCAGCTGGCGCCGGCTGCCGGCAGCGGTGTCGCGGGTGTACGACGAGATCACGATCCCGCTGAGCACGAGCACGCCGCCGCCGAGGTGGATCAGCGTGACCGTCTCGCCGAAGAGCAGCCAGGCGAAGAGCACCGCGCTGGGGCTGTACAGGCAGTCGATGATCACCATCAGCCCGACGCCCAGCCGGTTGATGGCCGCCAGGAAGAGCGTGTCGGCCAGCGCGATGCCGATCACCGCCGACACCGCCAGGCGGGTCCACTCCGCCGGGGTCAGGTCGGTGAAGGTGGTCCACTCCCCCGGCGCGAGCGCCAGCAAGCCGGCGAACAGGACCAGCGCGACGACGTTCTTGAACAGGTTCAACGCCAGCGGCGTGACGTGCGCGCCACTCCAGCGATAGAAGATCAGCGCGATCGCGAACGTCAACGCCGCCAGCAGGGAATAGAGCTGTCCGAGCAGGTCGACCGCCATCCTGCGCTACTCCCGCAACGTCCGGCCGCTCAATCGCGGCGCGAGACGGGCGGCGGTTCGGCGTTCTCTTCCTCGCGGGTGCGGACGACAACGGGCGCCAGGGCGCTTTCCGTCGACGTGGCCGCGAGCGTCGTGACCGCGAGACGGTTGCGCTGGCCGAACCAGTAATAGTCGTCCGGTTTCTGGTCCAGGTTGATGGTCAGTTCCGTCGTCTCCGGGCCGACGGTCGCGACCTCGAACCAGGGGCGGTCGTTGAGGCCCATGTTGGTGATGCGGCGGTAGACCTTGTAGCCGATCGGCTCCTCGAGGTACTGGTACTTCGGGCCCTCGAGGGACGGGCGGTCCCAGGTGAGGATGACCTCGTTGCCGTCACCCCAGCGATAGGTCACGTTTTCGGGCGCGGGCGGTGAATCGATCGAGCCATAGGGCGTCTTGAGCGTGACGAGGTAGCGGTCACGCTGGCCACGGTACCAGGCGGCCACGAAGTCGTGGGCCTCGAGGAAGAAGTGGCAGGGCGGCTCGCCGTCTTTGGTGACCTCGACGAGCATCAGCCCGCGCTGCCCGACGACGTTGATGTTGCCGAACGGGTTCGGCCGGCGGGTGTAGCCGTTGAGCGTCGCGACCTCGCGCACCGGGCGGTTGGGCAGCAGCAGGGCGCCCAGTGGGCTGGTGCGGCCGACGATCACGGGCTCCTTGGAAGCCTGGGCGACGCGCTCGCTGTAGAAGTCACCGTCCTCGATCACCGGGTAGAAGGTGACGCCGCGCTGGGTTTGCGGCTGGCCATCGGGATCGACGCGGACGCCGCGCTGGTAGATCTTGACCTCGGCGTCGGGGACCGGCTCGCCGTTGACGTCGACGACGTAGAGGTAGCACTGCCGCGGCAGGGCGAAGTACATCTCGCCGAAGTAGCCGCGGGGCTTGTTCCACGTATCGTTGAGGTAACCGGCGTCGACCTCGCTGAAGACCTGCGGCCCGTGCCAGTGCATCATCGTCTCGGGGTAGTTCATGAAGTGCGTGATCTTCTCGCCGGTGTCCGGCGTGACGTGAAAGTCGCCGCCGCCGAAGTCGAGCGCGTACCAGTCGACCAGCCCGAGCTGGTGGCCGAGCTCGTGCGGCAGCGACCACTCGGTGGCGTTGCGCCACTCGGGATTGACCTGGATCCATTCGCCCGTGGCGAGTTCCTGCGGCTGGTCGTTCCACATCCAGCCGCCGTCGTCATAGCGCAGCCCGTCCTCGCGGAAAAGGTTGATCGCCTGCCCGTCGACAACCGGCGTGTTGTTCTCGACCGTGTCGGCGTAGATGATCCGGTCGAGGCGCACCCGGGCCTTGATGCCCGCGGGGGCGGCCGGAAAGATGGACTGCTCGAAGAGCACGTTCATGATGTCAACGTGCCAGCGGTAGAAGTCCTCGAAGCTGAACGTGCCGTACGCCGAGCGGAACTCGTGCCAGGCGGCCACGCGGCCGTTGCTGACCGCGTACGTGAACGAGAAGCCCCATAGCGGATCCTTCAGCGTGTCGTTGATCGTGGCGATCTGGGGCTGGTCGGTGATGACCTTGAAGGTCGCGTGCTTGAAGTCCTCCCAGTTCCACTGGTACTCGAAGGTGGCGATCGCCATTTCGTCGAGCGGCTCGGCGTAGCGGCCTTCGCTGACCACCTCGTCCTCGATCAGCCACTGGTAGCGGAAGGGCGCGGCCGGCTCGAAGCCGATGTTGCGGACGTGGGCGGTCAGCGTGACCCGCTGGCCGGGGTCGTAGGTGAATTTCGTGTCGCCGACGACCTTCTCGGGGTGGAGGTACTTTTCGTCGCCGATGTCGTCGAAGCGGCTGCTGCGCGTCGCGACGGTCGGGGCACTGGTCGGGTCGTAGTCGACGTTGCCGTGCAGGCTCGGTAGCCGCGGCGTGATCGCGATGTGCGTGACCGTGAGGTCGGCGCGGTCGGGCTTCGCGTCCCAGACGCGGCTGTCACGCGTGATCTCGAAGGGCGGCTTGCCCGGCTCCGGGGCGGCCAACTGGTTGCGGGGGATGACGCGGTAACGGTCCGTGCCGACGTCCGCCATCTTCTCCCATACTTTCAGATGCACGCCCTCGTCGCGGAGATAGCAGTTCTCCAGCGTGCGGCCGTCACGGAGGCGAACCGTGTCGGCGGGGGCCAGCACGCCGCCGGCGAGCAGCGCAAAACACAGGGCCGAGCGAGCAAAACGGGAGAGAGCCATCGCGGTTCCTTTCAGGCACAGGTGGGAATCGTCACGGTGCTTCGGTGCGCCCGCGGGCGACGCCGAAACCGACGCGCACCTTACTCGCTGAACCGCTCAGCGGCCACGCGCCGGGATCGCTACCAGGCAAAGGCTTCCGGGGCCGGGCCGCCGGGACCCGGGCAAATCGCGTCGAGCTGCTGGAGGCTGTCCGGCGCCAACTCCAGTTCGAGGGCGGCCAGCGCGTCGTCAAGCTGGTCGAGCACCCGCGGACCGATAATCGGGGCCGTCACAACGGGGTTCGCCAGCAGCCAGGCGAGTGCCACGTGCGCCGGCTTCTCGCCGAGCTCTTTGCAGAACGCCTCGTACTTCTCGACGGTCGGGCGGTGCTGCTCGAGGAGTTTCTGCGAGTTCTCGCTCGCGCGGCGACCTGCGCCCGCCTGCTTCAGGATGCCGCCCAACAGCCCGCCCGAGAGCGGGCTCCACGGGATCACCCCCAAACCGTACTTCTCGCACGCCGGCAAGACCTCCATCTCCACCGCGCGGACAAGCAGGCTGTAGCGGCACTGCTCGGAAACGAGGCCGAGGAAGTTGCGGCGGGCGGCCTTCTCGTTCGCCTCGACAATGTGCCAGCCGGCAAAGTTGGAGCTGCCGACGTACAGCACCTTGCCCTGCTGGACCAGCTGCTCCATCGCCTGCCAGATCTCCTCCCACGGCGTGTCGCGGTCGACGTGGTGCATCTGGTAAAGGTCGATGTAGTCGGTCTGGAGCCGCTCCAGGCTGCCCTCCACCGCCTGCTTGATGTGCAGCGCGCTGAGCCGGCCTTGGTTCGGCCAGTCGCCCATCCCGCCGTAGACCTTCGTCGCGAGGACGGTCTGCTCACGGCGGTTGCCGCCCTGGGCGAGCCAGCGGCCAACGATCTGCTCGGTAATGCCCGCGCCCTTTTTCGCGCCGTAGACGTTGGCGGTGTCGAAGAAGTTGAGGCCGACCTCGTGGGCGTGGTCCATGATCCGGAACGAGTCGGGCTCACTGGTTTGCGGGCCGAAGTTCATGGTGCCGAGACAGAGCGGGCTGACCTTCAGGCCGGTGCGGCCGAGATGGACGTAGTTCATGGCAGGCTCCAACGAGACCGGGCGGATCGCAAAGCGACGAGCAGTGTCGCTGGCGCACTATGCGCGCCAGCGGTTGGGGCGTGCAACCAATACAACGTTGTAAGGTCGGATTACCCGCGGAGGGCCGGCACCGGCTCGTACGGGCCTTCGCTGGCGGCGACCTCGGCCGCGGGGCGGCTGCGCGGGGGCGTGATGCCGGGCGCGAAGTTGACGCGGCGGAGCTCGTCCCAGTAGCGGCCTTGCTTATGCTCGTAGCTGGCGCGCATCGCCACCTCGGCAACCAGGCCAAGCATGATCGCGAAGAAGCCGAGCAGGAAGAACATCAGCCCGACAAGCGGGGCTTTGCCCCAAAACGCGTTCCACCAGTTCTGGCCGAGCGTCGCCATGTAGATCGCGTTGCCAACGGCGAACGTCATGCAGGCGGCGGTCGCGAGCCAGGCGTAAAACGCGATTTTTCCAAAAAAGTGGATCGGCCTTGTCCGGTACCGCTGAAGCATGCGCACGAGCAGCAGATCGAGCGTGACGCGGAGGATGCGCCCGTACCCGTACTTGCTCGTGCCGGCGGTACGGGGCTTGTGATCGACAACCACTTCCTTGATGCGGGCGCCGTGCATGGAGGCGTAGACGGGGATGAAGCGATGCATCTCGCCGAAGAGGCGGGCGTCGCGGATCATCGCGGCCCGGTAGGCTTTCAAAGTACAACCGTAGTCGTGGAGCTTGACGCCGGTAAGCTTGCTGATGATCGCGTTGGCGACGCGGGAGACGAGCGTGCGGTGCCAGGAGTCCTGGCGGTGCTTGCGCCAGCCACTGACGACGTCGTAGCCTTCTTCGAGTTCGTCGCAAAGACGCGCGATCTCCTCGGGCGGGTTTTGCCCGTCGCCGTCGAGCGGAACGATGATCTCGGCCCGGGCGGCCCAGAAGCCGGCCATCAGGGCGGCGGTCTGGCCGTAATTGCGGGCGAAGTGGATGACGCGCATGCGCGGCTCGTCAGCGGCGAGCTCGTCGAGGATCTCGGCCGTGCGATCCCGGCTGCCGTCGTTGACGACGATCAGCTCGAAGGAGCGGCGTTGTTGGGTGAGGGTGTCGATGAAGTGCGGGATCACGGCACGCAGGCTGGCTTCTTCCTGATAAACCGGAACCACCACGGATACTTCGGGACGCATCAGCAACTCCTGGAAACCGACCGCGCGGCGCTGGCAGCAACGCCGCCCCACCCTGTCCGGCATCGTACGGATTTCTGCCGCGATGTACAGCTGATCCCATTACAGAGGCGTGATGCGTGAGACCGGCACCCGCTCAGCCCGCGTGCCGGCCGCGGCCGCCGGCCCCCCTGGCGCCGGTGGCGGTCGGGGTCGTGCTGGGGATCGGGTTGGGGGCGTGCGGCGGCGGTCGGGCATGGCTGTTCGCCATGCTGCTGGTCGCTATCGGACTTGTCATGTGGCTCGGCCTCCGGCGTGGGGGGACGTTGAACCTGCTGGCGGCCGCGGGGCTCCTGTTCGCGGTGCTCGGCCTGCTGCGCTATCAGCAGGTAACGCGACTACCGCCGGACCACGTGGCACGCCAGGCCGCCGCCGCCCCGCTCCTGACCGAAGTCACCGGCGTAATCGCCACGACGCCGGAAGAGCGTGTTGCGGCCCGCCGCAATCCGTTCCGCTCGCAGCGGCGGACACGGCGCACGCTGTTCGAACTCGACGGCGTGCACTGGACGGCCGGCGAGCAGCCGGTGCCGGCGCGTGGGCGGCTGCTGGTGGTGATCGACGGCGGCGTCGGGCTGCGCCTGGGCCAGCGCGTGCGCCTGGCGGGCTTTCTTGAGCAGCCAACGCCGCAGCAGAATCCCGGCGGCTTCGACTGGCGAAGCGTGCTCGCGCTGCGCGGCGTGCACGCGGTTTTGCGTGTGCCAGCCGTGGCGCATGTCCAGCGGCTGCCGGCCAAACCGCCGACGTGGGCGACGCGCCTGGCACACGTCCGCTCGACGGTTCGGAAATCGCTGCGGCCGCCAGATGTCACCACCGCGAGCGCAGTCGAGCGGCTGGTGGCGGTGCTCGTGCTCGGACAGCGGTCGCTGGCCAACGACGAACTCGAGGAAGCGTTTCGACGCACGGGAACCGCGCACTTCCTCGCGGTCAGCGGCTTTCACGTCGGCGTCTTGGCCGGCGCGTTCTGGTGGCTGGGACGGCGCTGCCGGCTGAGCCGGCGCTGGAATGCGGCGCTGGTTGCAATCGTCGTGCTGCTCTACTGGCTGATCGCCGAGCCGGCCGTCCCGATCACGCGGGCGGCGATTCTCACCTGGATCCTTTGCCTGGCGGTGATGCTGCGACGGGGCATCGCGCCGCTGAACTGGCTCGCGCTGGCAGTAATCGTCCTGCTGCTTGTCGAGCCGCGGAACCTGTTCGCACCGTCTTTTCAATTGTCAGTCACCGTCGTGTTTGCCCTGGTTCTTGTCATGCCGCGGTTGCCCCTGGGCGGCTCATTCCGCACGCGGCTCGAGGAGACGCCGGCCGTCGCCCTGTCGCGGTGGGTGGCGGTGAGCGGCGGGCGGCTGCTCGCACAGCTCACGGCCGTCAGCGTGATCGCCTGGCTCGTGACGCAGCCGATCCTCGCCCATCACTTCAGCCAGGTGACGCCGCTGGGCCCGCTCTTCACGCTGCTGACGCTGCCGCTGGTCGTGATCCTCGTGCCGCTCGGCTTTGCGTCGGTCATCCTCGAAGCCGGGCTGAACGCGGCCGGCTGGACGCTGCCGCCAATCTCGAGCTGGGTCGCCGCCGGGCTGCTGGTGTGGGTGGATTGGCTCGCGAGCTGGCCCGGCAGCGCAGTGCCCGTCACGTCGCCGCCCGCTTGGCTTGTGGTCGTGACGCTCGCATTGGTGCTGGGGCCCTTGCTCCTCGACGACTCGGCAGCACTGAACCCCGACCGACCGCCGCCGGCGCCGTGGCCGACCCGGCGCACCGTCGCCACGCTGGCGCTGGCAGGTGCGCTGTGGGTCGGCTGGCTCGTCGTCCCGCGGCCGCGCAGCGCCGACGTCGTCCTCCACACGCTGAGCCTGGGGCGTGGTGCCGCGACCATCGTGCGGACGCCGCAGGCCGACATCCTGCTCGACTGCGGAACGCTCCAGAATCGCGACGCGGGCGGCATCGCCAGCCAGGCACTGCGCAGGCTCGGCGCCGGCCGACTCGACACCGTCGTGATCGCCCACGCGAACGTGACGCGCTATAGCGGCGTGCCAGGGGTCCTGGAGCAATTCGCGCCGCGCCGCCTGCACGTCAGCACGCACTTCCACGCGGCAGCCGACGCGCGCCCAGTCTGGCGCAAGCTCGAGCGCCTGGCGGGCCCGCTGCCCGCCATCGAGACGCTGGCAGGCGGAGATACGCTGCACTGGGGCCCGGCGCAGGCCACGGTCCTGTGGCCGCCGGCCGAGCTCGACGCCCCAGAGTGGCTGCCACGAGACCGCGGACTGGTGTTGCGTATGACCGTCGGCACGCAGCGGCTCCTGCTGCTCGGCGACCTCGGCGCGCGGGGCGTGCGGGGGCTGCTGGAACGGTTCGCGGATCAGCCCGACGCCCTCCGGGCCGACGTGCTCTACGCACCAAACCACGGGGCCTTCGACGAGAAGCTCACGCCACGCCTCCTGGCGGCTGTCACGCCACGGGTGATCGTGATTTCGAGCGATCGCCCGCGGCCACGCTGGCGGGCGCTGGCCGCCTCGCAGCCGCGCCCGCTGCTGGTGCTGAACACGGCCGTCGACGGGGCGGTGACAGTGCGGCTGCAGCCGGGGGGCGGGCTGGTGGTCGTGACGCCCTATGCGGACGGGGGCCGCCGGGGCGTGCGATTGTTTGATTCTCGTTAAGATTCGCGCGGCCTGCTCATGTTTGGCGGTTTCTGTCGCTAGACTGCCGGAATCGCCGCGCGGCGGTCGGGACGGGCGCGGCCAAGGGCGAACCTCAGACGCTTGGGGGTAGAGATTTGAAAGCTTTGATCACAGCGGTTGGGCTGGCAACGGGCCTCGTCGGGCTCGGATTAGGCGGGTGTGCGCGGTCCGCGGAGTCGGCCCCGCAGCCGATCGCCGAACTCGTGGTCCTGACGCCGCATAACGCCGAGATCCGCTACGCCTTCGCCGCCGGTTTCTCGCGCTGGTACTTCGAGCGGTTCCAGCAGTCGGTGCACGTGAAGTGGGTCTACCGGGGCACGCCGCAGTGCGTCGACTACGTGATCGAGGCCGCAAACGCGGGCCCGCGGGATCGCAGTGTCGAGCGGCCGGACGTGTTTTTCGGCGGCGGCATCCTGGACCACACCACCGTCAAGGAAGCGGGCGTGAGCCGGGCGGTGGAGATGGCCGGGATTGCGGCGGAGTTGCCGGCAGAGGTGAATGGCTTGCCGACGCGGGACCCGGGTGGCTACTGGTACGCGACGGGGCTGAGCAGCTTCGGCATTCTCTACAACGAAGCGGCGTTGGACGCCCGCGGCATCGCGCCGCCGACAACGTGGGCGGACCTGGCGGACCCGCGGTTCTTTGGCTGGGTGGCGGTCGCGGACCCGAACGCGAGCGGCAGTCATCGGCAGTGCCTGGCGCTCATCATGGAGCACGAGGGCCTCCCCGGCGGGTGGTCGACGGTCACGCGGATTCTCGGCAACACGCGGGCGCTGAGCCCGCGGAGCGGGATGGCGCTCGACCTCGTGCAATATGGGCAGGCATTGGCCACCTTCTGCGTGAACTTCGACGGTGCGGCCCGGGTTGAAGAAAGTGGCGGCAGGCTGGCCTACGTCGATCCGCCGGACGCGACGGCGCTGACGCCGGACCTGATCAGCGCACTGACGACCGGCGCGGAGCCCGATCTGGCTGAGGCCTTCATCACGTTTGTGCTCAGCCCCCAAGGCCAAGAGCTGTGGGCGCTCGAGCAACAGGCCCGCGTGAGTCCGGGCGCGACGCTCTACCACTACCCGATCGACCCGCAGCTCTTCACCGAGCCGCGGTATGAAGGAAAGCTCTCCGTCACGCGGAACCCGTTCGAGACCGACTTCGGCTTGCAGGTCGATCCGGCCAAGCTGCGGGCGACCGGCCAGCTCGTCGAGCTGCTGGTCAGCGCCGCGGCGCCGGCCCACGTGCAACTGCAGCAGGCGTGGGAGCGGATCATCGCCGCCGGCACGCCGCCCGAGGCCGTGGCCCAGCTCGGCGAATTGCCGGCTGCGCCGGAGGCGCTCCGGGCCGTGGTCATGCCCGCGGTCGCAGCCACCGACGAAGTGCTCCCCGACAACCCAACCGCGGCGTGGGTCGCGCAGCTGCCGGCGAACTGGCACGCGGCCGCGGAAGCCGCCGACGGCGGTTAACCCCCGGCCGGCTTGGATCACTTTTGAGCTTGCTAGGAATTGACGGCGTTCAATCGCGCCAGCATCGCCCGGAGCGCCTGCCCGCGGTGGCTGACCGCGTTCTTTTGCTCCGGCGCCATCTCGGCCGTCGTGCAGTCGTGCCCCGGCACCCAGAAGTGCGGGTCGTAGCCGAAGCCATTCGCGCCACGCGCCGCGTCGACGATCACGCCTTCGATTGCACCTTCGCTCCGGTGGACGACTTCCCCGTCAGCCACGTACACCATCACGCAGCGGAAGCGCGCGGTCCGCTGCTCAGGCGGCACGTCACGTAGCGCGGCGATCAGCTTGCGGTTGTTGGCCGCATCGTCGCGCGGCAGCCCGGCGTAATAGGCGGAATGCACGCCCGGCGCGCCGTCCAGCGCGTCGACCTCCAGGCCGGAATCGTCCGCCAGCGCCGCCAAGCCGGTGGCGGACGCGTAGTGGCGGGCCTTCTTCTCGGCGTTGGCGGCGAACGTCGCGCCGTCCTCGACGGCTTCAGCAACGTCGGGAAATGCGTTGAGGCTGACCCACTCGATCGCCGAGCCAGCCGTTAGTTGCTCAAGCTCGCGGAGCTTCCCGGCACTCCGCGTGGCCAGCAGGATGCGACGGTCGGCAGCCATCAGCCGTCAGTTCCAAATAGCGGATTCGTTCTCGGACTCCGGCAGCTCGACGACCAGCGACGGGCGGAAGACCTGCTGCTCCTCGCCGTCCGTGTCGGGCTGCGTGACCTTCATGCGGTGGCCGTTCTCGAGCGTGTGCGGGAACTGCTCGCGCAGCGCTTTCAGCCGCGGGTGAACGATGACCGCTTCGGATCGACTGAGCCGTCGGCCAGGCGCGACCTGCCGCTCCCCCTGCACCGTCTGCAGGGCGTCCTCCGGAAACGCACCAAGCACGACGGTGCTCATTTGCGTGCCATGGTGGTAATACGCCTCGAGCCCACGCTCGCGGAGGATTTCGCAATACTGCACGGCCGCCTGCCGCCGTTGCTGGAACGTTTGCGTGTTATAGAAGACCGCCACCTGGAGGGCCCAATGGCCGTCGGCGCGCGTGGCTTCCCAGCTCGGGTCGCCGCCCACGGAACCGGCCTCCTCCTGGAGCATGGCGGTCTGAAAGGGGCGCGTGCGGCCGTCGTAGGTGAGCGACTGGATCAAAGCGAGGTCGGGGTGCGGGTCCGGCTCGAACTGCCACGTCTCGGTAGCCGGATCCCAGTAGCGCTCGTAGGACCCGTAGTAGATCTGCCCGCCATCGCCGTCGTGGATCACCTGGAGCTTGTCGCCGTCGAGGTCGGGGACGCTCTTCAGCGACTCGGCGATCCGCTCGGTGCGCTCGAATCGGTCCGGACCGCCGACGGTGGCGACGTGAATCGTCCAAGGTTGGCCGGGTTCGCGCTGGTCGTTCTGGCAGCCCGCCATCAGCAGCAGCGCCCAAAGCGCAGCGATGGCGGCGACGGTCTCACGGCGACAGTACATCAAACGGGGCTCCGCAAGGCGGCTTCCTGGATGGTGAAGAGTTCCTGGATGGCGTCGCGCCCCAGCCGCATCATTTCCGCCAGCTGCTCATCCGGAAAGGCGCCGGCCTCCCCGGTGGCCTGCACCTCGACCCACTCGTTGCGATCCGTCATGACGAGATTGCAATCGACCGCCGCGGCCACGTCCTCCCGGTAGTCGAGGTCGACGCGCACCTCGCCGTCCACGACGCCGACGCTGATCGCCGCAATGGCGGCCCGAAGAGGGTCGGCCGACCAGAGGCCGCGCTCGCGACCGACGCGAAGCGCGTCGCAGAGGGCGACAAACGCGCCGGTGATCGCCGCCGTCCGCGTCCCGCCGTCCGCCTGGAGCACGTCGCAATCGAGGTAGATCGCGTTCGGCCCGAGCTTGTTCATGTCCACCGCCATCCGCAGCGAGCGCCCGATGAGGCGCTGGATTTCGGTGGCCCGGCCGTCAGGGTGTCCGCGACCGCGGCTCCGTCTGTCCGGCGTGGCGCCGGGGAGCATGTCATACTCGGCTGTGATCCAGCCGGCGCCGCTCGCCTCGCGCCACGGGGGCACGGAGGCGGTGATGCTGGCGGTGCACAGGACGTGCGTGTCGCCGAACTTGGCGAGGACCGAGCCGGGAGCGTTTTTCGTGAAGCCGCGAATCAGCTCGACGGGGCGGAGCTCGTGATGCCGTCGCTGGAACGAACGCATAAGGATAGCACAGCCCGTGGGGCGGTCGTCAGACCGACCGGCCGGTCACGGGCGTCAGCCCGCGATGCCGGTGATCTCGACCCGGAGGTAGTTTTGCCGGTGGCCGAACTTCTTGCGGTGGCCTTTTCGGCGGAGAAACTTGATCCCGATGACCTTCTTCGCCTTTTCGGCCTGGACGATCTTGGCGGTGACAGAGGCGTCAGGGACCCAGGGAGTGCCGATTTTGGCGTCGGCGCCGGTCCCCAGCATGAGGACGCGGTCAAAGGTAATCTCGGACTGGTTGTCCTTGAGGGCGGGGAGCTCGATCAGGAGCTGGTCGCCCTGGCTGACCTTGTACTGCTTGCCGCCGTCTTCAAAGATCGCGTACACGGGCACGGGTCCTCGTGGGGGTCTGCGGGTTTCTCAAAATGCTGAGCAGCGTATAATACAGATCCCGGCGGGTGGATGCAATTGATCCGCCGGCGTTAGAGTATCCCGACGGGGCGGGGCGACGACCCGCCCTGGTGGGATGCCCGGAACGGGCCGCTGGATCGTCCCGGCGTTGGGGAACGGCGCGGGTCACGGTGGCGGTCCGATGCGGTCGACGCGCTGCCGGCCGCCGTCCCACCCTCTGTCTCTTGGGCGGCACAGACACGGTTACAGCGACGGAAGCGACTATGCTACGGCAGAACGGCAACGGTCAGGACATCAACCCGGTCGAGACGCGCGAATGGCTCGAGTCCATGGACGCCGTCTTCCAGCTCGACGGGGCGGATCGGACACACTACCTCCTGAATCGGCTGCACGAGTGGGCGGGCCGCCGGGGGGTGTCGCCTCCGTTCAACGCCAACACGAACTACATCAACTCGATCCCGCGCAGCAAGCAGCCAGAATACCCCGGCGACCGTGAGATCGAGCGGCGAATCAAGAGCTTCGTTCGCTGGAACGCGATGGCGATGGTCTCCCGCGCTAACTCGGAGTTTTCGGGGCTGGGCGGACATATTTCGACCTTCGCCTCGTCAGCCACGATCCTGGAGGTAGGCTTCAACCACTTCTTCAGGGCCCGGACCGAAGACAACCCCGGCGACCAGATCTACTTCCAAGGCCACGGCTCGCCAGGGATCTACTCCCGGGCCTATGTAGAAGGCCGGCTCAGCGAGGAGCACCTGCTCAATTTCCGGCGGGAGCTGCGTCCGCATCCGGGGCTCTCGTCGTACCCTCACCCGTGGCTGATGCCCGATTTCTGGCAGTTCCCGACGGTGTCGATGGGGCTGGGCCCGATCAACTCGATCTACCAGGCCCGCTTCAACCGCTATCTCCAGGATCGCGGTCTGGCCGAAACTGAGGACAGCCGCGTCTGGGCGTTCCTCGGCGACGGCGAGATGGACGAGCCGGAGAGCCTGGGCGCGATCACGCTGGCCTCGCGAGAGGGGCTCGACAACCTGACCTGGGTTGTGAATTGCAACCTCCAGCGGCTCGACGGCCCGGTCCGCGGGAACGGCAGCATCATCCAGGAGCTCGAGGCCGCCTTCCGCGGCGCGGGCTGGAACGTCATCAAGGTGATCTGGGGCCGCGAGTGGGACGCCCTGCTCGAACGGGACCACAGCGGCGCCCTCGTCGAGGCGATGAACAACACCGTCGACGGCCAGTGGCAGCGCTACAGCGTCGAGCCCGGCAGTTACGCCCGCGAGCACTTCTTCGGCCGCAACGACGATCTCAAGAAACTCGTCGAAAACATGAGCGACGACGAGATTGCGAACATGCGGCTGGGTGGGCATGACCCGGAAAAAGTCTATGCAGCGATGAAGGCGGCCACCGAGCATCGCGGCCAGCCGACGGTCATCCTGGCCCGCACGATCAAGGGCTATGGGCTCGGCGAGGGCGGCGAAGGTCGCAACGTCACGCACAACCAGAAAAAGCTCAACGAAGACGAAATGCAGGTCTTTCGCGACCGGTTCAAGATCCCGGTCAGCGACGACCAACTCAAAGACCACCCGTTCTGCCGGTTCGAAGAGGACTCGGAGGAGCACCAGTACCTGATGGAGCGGCGCCAGGCGTTGGGCGGCTTCGTGCCCAAGCGCGTCGTGCAGGTGCCCGAGATCAAGATGCCGGCCGAGGATACCTTCTCAGAGTTCTACGAAGGAACGGGGGACCGCGAAGCGTCGACGACGATGGCCTTTGTGCGGATGCTCGGGCGGCTGCTGCGCGATCGCGAAGTCGGGAAACTGATCGTCCCGATCGTCCCCGACGAAGCCCGCACGTTCGGCATGGAAGCCCTCTTCCGGACCGCGGGCATCTACGCCCACGGCGGCCAGCTCTACGAGCCGGTCGACTCGCACCTGCTGCTGAAGTACGAGGAACGCAAGAACGGCCAGATCCTCGAAGAGGGCATCACCGAGGCCGGCTCGATGGCGTCGTTCACGGCCGCCGGCACGGCGTATGCCACGCACAGCGTGCCGACGATTCCGTTCTACATCTACTACTCGATGTTCGGCTTCCAGCGGGTCGGCGATTCGATCTGGTGCGCGGCCGACCAGCGGGTGCGCGGTTTCATGGTCGGCGGGACGGCCGGTCGGACGACCCTGAACGGTGAGGGGCTGCAGCACGAGGACGGACACAACCTCCTGCACGCGAGCACCGTGCCGAACCTCAAGAGCTACGACTGCGCGTGGGCGTTTGAGCTCGCGACCGTCGTGCAGGATGGCATTAAGCGCATGTACATCGACGGCGAGCCAATTTTCTACTACTTGACGGTGTACAACGAGAACTACCAGCAGCCGGCCGCCCCCGAGAACATCGATCAGGAAGGCATCATCCGCGGGCTCTACCGCTACAAGAAAGCGGAAAAGCCCGGCAAAAAGCCGCGCGTGCACCTCTTCGGCAGCGGCCCGATCCTGCGCTCCGCGCTGGCTGCACAAGAGAAGCTGGCCGAGTACGGCGTGGCCGCCGACGTCTGGAGCGTCACCAGCTATAACGAGCTCTACCGCGACGCGCTCGCGTGCGAGCGGCATAACCGCCTCAACCCGACCGCCGACCAGCGGACGCCCTACGTGGTCCAGCAGCTTGGCAAGGAGACCTGGCCGATCGTCGCCACCAGCGACTACATGAAGGCGGTCCC
>CAZCKC010000025.1:0-30160 GCA_964499235.1 uncultured Planctomycetales bacterium
GCCCCAGGTTTCAACCTGGGGAACTGACAACCCCGTCCGAAGTCGGAACCCTCCAAGCCACCCGACCCAACTGGACCGGCACCGGAGCGGATCTTTGACAACTATCTACCCGCCTCAGTCGGCTACCGCCGCCGGCAACGCGAACGTCCCGTCGGCCTGTGGCTCGAACGGCCACACTCCCGTGACGGCCGCGCATTCCAGCGGCCCGTAAATGTGCGGAAACAACCGCTCGCCGCCTTCCAGGTTCTCATACCGAATCGGCGCATCGACCCGCTCCGGGTCAACCCCCAGCAACACCAACCCCCGCTGACCGCGAAACCGAACGTTGGCCACGTCCACCACCTGCTCCCGCGTCGAACAGTGAATAAACCCCTCCACCGCAAACCTCGCCGGCCGATACTCACCGGTCTTGACCGCCGCTTCCCATGCATCGCGGCTCGTGATGTGCAGGATCAACGCCGCCACGTTACGCCCTCTCATCCCGTGGCCGCGTCAGCACGCCGGCCAGCACCCGCCGCATCTCGTCATAGAACCGGTCGTAGCTGAACCGTTGCATCTTTGCGTGCATCGCCGCCGGATCGAAGCTGAGCGTTTCCAGCCGCTGCATCGCCGTCACCAGCGCCTCGCCGGTCTGCTCGGGAAACAACACGCCGGTCTCCCCGTCGAGCACCGTCTCGCACGCGCCGCCGACGCCGTACGCCACCACCGGACAACCCCGCGCCATGGCCTCCACCGGCACGATCCCGAAGTCCTCCTCCCCGGGAAACAGAAGCGCCCGCGCGCGCGTCATGTAATCGCACATCTCCTCGTCGGGACACCAGCCGCGATAGTCGACGTGCGCCTCCCGCCGCAGGTCCAGCCGCTCCACGTCGGGGCCCTCACCGATTACCACCAGCTTTCGCTGCAACCCTCGGCACGCCTCGACCGCCAGGTCCAGCCGCTTGTACGGCACGTGATGCCCCACGCAGAGGTAAAACTCCTCCCGCGCTGTCGCGGTCGGCGCCGGCGGCAACTCCACCGGCGGATGGACCACGACGCTCTCTCGGCCGTAACACCGCTCGATCCGCGCCGCGACATGCCGCGAGTTGGCCACGAACTGGTCGACCCGCTGCGCCGCCCGATAATCGACTTTGCGCATCCGGTGCATCGTCCAGTCCCACGCCGGCCGCTGCCACGCCGGCAGCGTCTCGCGATACGACCGCGCCAGGCTCTCCTGCCACGCATACCGCACCGGGGAGTGGCAATAGCACACCAGCTTCGTCGTCGGCGCCACCCGCATCGCCTTCGCCAGCGCCGCGTCGGAGCAGACCACCAGCTCCACCGGCGGCAGCTTCAGCCCCCGAAACGCATTCGGCATCAGCGGCGCAAATTGCGGATACCGCGTCGGCGCCCCCGGTAGCCTCTGCAGCCACGACGTCTGCACCCGCCACGCCCGCAGCGCCCCGTCACTCGCCGCCAGCGGATAATCGGACCCGCGCACCAGCGTGTAGAGCTCCCCCGGCGGCAGGAGCCGCGCCAGCGCCTCGAGCACCTTCTCGCCACCCCGGCGCCGCACCAGCCAGTGGTGGCTCAGGGCGGCCGTACACGTCAGCGGTTCAACCATGCCCGGCAGTGTAGCCGTCGTCGCCGCCGCGTCGAGCAATCCGGTTTGGCTGCGGCGCGTCAAACCCCTAGACTGGCAGGCAGCGATTCGCACGGCGATGGGTTCCGGCAATGAGCACGCGTCAAGGGTGGTGCCAACGGGGTGGAACGGTGGCCGGATTGGTCGCGCTGCTGCTACTGGTCGGCTGCGGCGGTGATGACGCGCCGCCCGACAACGCCGCGGCTGCCGGCACGACGGCCGTCGCCGCCAACACGACCCCGGCCCCGCCGCCGTCCGAACCGCCGGCGCTGCTCCCGGCCTCTCCCGCCTGGTCCGCCGAACAAGCCTTCAGCCGACTCGGCGACGACGACCTTCGCGTCCAACGCAGTGCGGCCGTCCAGCTGATCAAGCTCTCCGGCCAGACGCCGACGCTGATGCCGGGGTCGCTCGACGACGCCGCGTTGCGAGCGCTCGCTGTTCGGCCACTCGGCGCGAACCACTTCGCCGTCGGGATCGGCGACACCGATGACCCGCAGAGCCTCTGGGCGCCGGTCCAGCTCAACGCCGACGGCCAAGTCGCCCCGCTCGACGCCGACACCGACGGCCCGGTCCGCCTGGTGGTCTCCGCGGATCTCGACCTGACGCCGCATGTTTTGATCAAGCCGGCCGACGTTCTGGTCTGGTCCGACGGCCAATGGGAGACCGGCATGCGGTTGGTGACGCCCGAGCACGTCCGCTTCGCGCTCGACGAAGAGGCCGTCGTGCTCCGGCTGAACTTGGTGCTGACGGCCGCCCCGACCACCGAGGCTGCAACGTACCGGTGGGACTTTGCCGAGATGATGTTCCTCGGCCCTTTGATGGACGAACTGCCCGCCCCAGCCGTCGGTGACTTCGAGCTGAGCCTGAACGACAGCACCTACCTGGTCCCGGTTGGCGGACTGATGCCGGATCCGATCGAGACGCCCGCCCCGGGCGAGGAGCCGCCGCCCGAGTTTGACGTCGAGCTCGACCCGCTCAACCCGGCCTGACGGGCGGTTTCGGTTATCCTCTGCTCACGGCCTGCGAGCGACAGCCGACCATGGCGTGACGAGGGATCCTGATGGCCAAAGCGACGAACCGCGCCTCCGCCGCGAAGAAATCTCACACCAAAAAGCCGGCCGCGAAGAAAGCCAAGCGCAAAGCCGCCGCCAAGAAGACGACTCGGGTTTCAACCGCCGCGCAGCGGGCGCCGGTCAAGCCGCGGCCGAGCGTTCCGAAGTCGCGCGAAGGGCAGGCTGCCCGGCGGGCGCGGGCGGAGCGCCTGCTCGCGGAGCTGCGAGCCGAGTACCCACATGCGGACTGCGCGCTGCACCATCGCAGTGCCTACGAGCTGCTGGTGGCGACGATCCTGTCAGCGCAGTGCACGGACGAGCGGGTCAACCAAGTGACGCCGGCGCTGTTCCGCCGGGTGCCGGCCCCGCCGGCGCTGGCCGCCATCGAGCAGGCCGAGCTGGAGGATCTGATCCGCTCGACGGGTTTCTTCCGCAACAAGGCCAAGGCGCTGATCGGGATGGGGCAGCGGGTGGTGGCCGACCACGGGGGCGAGATCCCGGAGACGATGGGGGAGCTGTTGAAGCTGCCGGGGGTGGCTCGCAAGACGGCCAACTGCGTACTGGGGACGTGGTATCACGAGAACGAAGGGATCGTCGTCGACACGCACGTTGGGCGGCTGGGGCTGCGACTGGGGCTGCTGACCAGCGCGAAGAACGACAAGGACGCGGTGAAGATCGAGCAGGACCTGATGGAACTGTTCCCGCGGGAATCATGGACGTTTCTGGCGCACGCCCTGATTCTCCACGGGCGGCAGGTCTGCCAGGCTCGCAAGCCGAAGTGCGGTGAATGCCGGTTGGCGGCGGACTGCCCCGCGGCGGGCAAGCTAGGCTAGGCGAGGCACAGAGTCCGAGAACCGGACGAAAAATAACAAGATTCACCTCTTGTGACCGGATTACAAAGGACTTATGGTTCTTCTCCGTGCTGAGCCAGCCTGAGCACGGCGGGGCGCCGATCGGCGGGCTCTTCTCTTAGCACCTTCGCTGTGTTTTTTGCGGTTAAACGACCGGGGGTTCGTCTCGCGCGCGTTGCGACGCGTTCGACGACCCGGAGGAGAACTTGTTTTTTTTGGAGAGCTCAAACCATGCCAGAACGTAAGCTGACGTCGTCGGAAATCTTTGGCTCGCTCACATTCTCGGGAGCCGTGATGCGATCGCGCCTGCCCGAGGATGTGTGCGCCAAGCTCGAGGAGACGGTCCTCAAGCGCCAGCCGCTCGACCCCGCGATTGCCGATTCGATTGCCACGGCCCTGAAGCAGTGGGCGCTCGAGCACAACGCGACCCACTACACGCACTGGTTTCAGCCGCTGACCGGGCTGACGGCCGAGAAGCACGACGCCTTCCTGAAGCCGGACCACAAGGGCGGGGCGATGGAGTCGTTCACGAGCGAGGAGCTGATCCAGGGCGAGCCGGACGCCAGCTCGTTCCCCTCGGGCGGCATCCGGGAGACGTTCGAGGCCCGCGGCTACACGGCGTGGGACGCGACCAGCCCGGCCTTCATCCGCAAGACACCAACGAGCGCGACGCTGTGCATTCCGACGGCCTTCGTGTCGTGGACCGGCGAGGCGCTCGACAAGAAGACGCCGCTGCTGCGTTCGATGCAGGCGGTCAGCGAGCAGGCGCTCCGGATCCTTGCCATTTTCGGGGCGGTGGATGGCGTCTCGGTCGTCAACACGACGATCGGCAGCGAGCAGGAGTACTTCCTGGTCAGCAAGGAGCACGTCGACTTGCGGCCGGACTTGCGGGTTTGCGGGCGCACGATCCTCGGGGCGGCACCGGCCAAGGGTCACCAGCTCGACGACCACTATTTCGGCGGCATTCCGGAGGCGGTGCTGGCGTTCATGACGGAGGTCGAGCGGGCGTTGTATGAGCTCGGCGTTCCGGTGAAGACGCGTCACAACGAGGTCGCGCCGGGGCAGTACGAGATGGCGCCGGTTTTCGAGAACGCGAATGTGGCGACCGACCACCAGATGATCTCGATGTCGACGATGCGGGCGGTGGCCGAGCGGATGGGCCTGACCTGCCTGCTGCACGAGAAGCCGTTCGCGGGCGTCAACGGCTCTGGCAAGCACAACAACTGGGCACTGGCGACGGACACGGGCGTGAACCTGCTGGACCCGCAGGACGAGACGCACACGAACATGCAGTTCCTGGTGTTCGTGGTGGCGGTCATGCGGGCGATCGACCTGCACGCCGACCTGCTGCGGGCGTCGATCGCGAATGCCGGCAATGACCATCGGCTGGGGGCGAACGAGGCGCCGCCGGCGATCATCTCGATCTTCATGGGCGACATGCTGACGGACATCCTGGAGCAGCTGGAGAAGGGCAGCGCGAAGTCGACCAAGAAGGGGGGCAAGATGAACCTCGGCGCGCACACGCTGCCGCAGATTCCGCGGCACAGCGGCGACCGCAACCGCACCAGCCCGTTCGCGTTCACCGGCAACAAGTTCGAATTCCGGGCGGTCGGCTCCAGCCAGACGGTCGCGTGGCCGAACACCGTACTTAACGCGATCGTGGCCGAGTCGCTCGATTACATGGCGACCGAGCTGGAGAAGCGGACGGGCAAGAACCCGACGCCCGAGAAGCTCGAGCAGTCAGTCAAGTCGCTGCTGAAGGACGAGATCAAGGCTCACAAGCGGGTCATCTTCAACGGCGACAACTACTCGGAGGAATGGCACAAGGAAGCCGAGAAGCGCGGGCTGCCGAACCTGAAGAACTCGGCCGAGGCGCTGCCGATGCTGTACACGCAGAAGGCCCGGCAGCTCTTCAGCAAGTACAAGGTGCTGAACAACAAGGAACTGAAGGCCCGTTACGAGGTTTTCGTCGAGCAGTACAACATGGTGCTGGAGATCGAGGCGCGCACGCTGATCGAGATGCTCGAGACGCTGATCGTGCCGGCGGCGCTGCGGTACCAGACCGAGCTTTCGGAGGCGGTCGCGGCGGCCCAGGCGGCGGGCACCGAGTCGAAGTCGGCCAGCCACCGGCTCGGCACGATCATCGACCTGCTCGACGAGCTCGAGGATGCGATCGCCGACGTCAAGGCAGCCTACGAGAAGGAGTCTGCGTCGGGCGAGAAGCGAATGAAGCAGATCGCCGAGGAGCTGATCCCGGCGATGGAGCAGGCCCGGACCACCTCGGACACGCTCGAGGGCCTGGTGCCCGAGGACCTGTGGCCGCTGCCGACGTATGCGGACATGTTGTTCAGCGCCGTGCGCCTATAGACTGTTGGCAGGCCAACGGCCGCGACGCCGACTTCCAGCCGTGGACGCGTGGACCGCGCGTTCACGGCTGTTTTCTTGACGCCAGGGAGAAGGAGTGGATGATGACACCGCGCGACGTGGTTCATTTTGCCGAGGAGCAGGGGGTCGAGTTCGTCGATCTGCGCTGCGTAGACCTAACGGGCGCCCTGCAGCATGTCACGGTGCCAGTCGGCGCGTTGACTGAGGAGGTGTTTCGCGACGGCCTTGTTGTCGCGGCGGCCGAGCGGTTGCTGTTGCCGGTGCCGGAGACCGCGTACCTCGACCCGCTCTACCAGTACCCGACGCTGGGGCTGATCTGCGACATCCTCGACCCGCGCAGCGCGCAGGCGAGCGGGCAGGACGCGCGGGTGGTGGCCCGCCGGGCGGTGAGCCATTTGCGGGCGAGCGCGATCGCGGATGCGGCCGGCTTTGCGCCGGGGCTCGAGTTCTTCATTTTCGACCAGGCGCACTTCGAGCAGGGGGCGCACTTCGCGCGTTATGGCGTTGACTCGGCGGAGGGGGCGTGGCGGCGGGGGCGCGACGAGCCCGACAACCTCGGCCTGCAATTGGCGCGGGGCGGCGGGGCGTTTGCCAACCCGCCGGGCGATTCGCTGGCGAACCTGCGGAGCGAAATGGTGCTGGCGCTGCAGCAGGCTCGGATCGGCGTCGCGCGGCACTATCACGGAGCCGCGGGGGGTGGGCAGGCCCGGATCGACTTGCAGCCCGACGCGCTGGTCGCGATGGCCGACAAGGTCATGCTCGGGAAGTACATCATCAAAAACGTCGCCGCCCGCCACGGGAAGGTCGTGACGTTCATGCCGCAGCCGATTTTCGGGGAACCGGGCAACGGCATGCCCACCGGGTTCGCCTTGTGGAAAGGTGAGCAGGCGTGTTTCGCGGGCGAGTCGGACGGGAGTCTTTCGGCGGTCGCCCGATACGCAATCGGTGGAATCCTGAAGCACGCGGCGAGCCTGCTGGCGTTCACGAACCCGACGACCAACAGCTACAAGCGGCTGGCGTCATGGGCGACAGCGACGCTGCATCGGGGCTATGCCGCGGATGGCGAGGGCGGTCTGATCGGTGTGGCGCCGGCGGGATCGGATTCGGCCGGGCGGCCGATCGAGATCCGGATTGCCGATGGCAGCGCCAACCCGTATCTGGCGTTCAGCGCGATCGTGCTGGCAGCGCTGGATGGCGTGGCGGGGGAGGTGGATCCCGGTCCCGCCCTCGACGCTCGGGGCGGCAGCGTCGGGGAGCCCGGCGCGGGCGAGCGGCTGCCGGTGACGCTCGACGGGGCGCTGGCCGCGCTCGAGCACGACCACGCCTACTTGCTGAAGGGCGACGTCTTCACGGCCGACCTGCTCGAGCACTGGATTGCGCTGAAGCGTGGGCAGGAGGTCGCGGCCTTGGCCGCGCGCCCGCATCCGTGGGAGTTCTGCCAGTACTTTGACGTCTGAGCGACGTTTCCGGCGTGGTCGGGCACGATCGTTAAGCTTCGATGAATCCGGTTGCCGCGGTGGGGGGGCGGTGCGCGGCGGCGTAGAAGTCCGGTAGAATATGGCGAGTTTAGAAAGTAACGACGATAGCACCCTGGCCAGGAAGGATGACTTCATGCGGAACGGATTGAATCGACGCGAGGTGTTGGGGCTCGGGCTGGCGGGCGGGGCGGCCTGGCTGTTACCGCGTTCCACGCGGGCGGCGGAACGCGGGGCGGTCGGCGTCGAGGCGGCGCCGGGTCAGCGGCCGAAGAACGTCATCTTCATGGTCTCGGACGGCATGAGCAACGGTGTGCTGACGCTGGCGGAGCCGTTTGCGCAACTGGTTCGGCAGCAGGGCACGAACTGGCATCGGCTCTGCGCCGACCCGACGCGGGCGCACGGGGCTTTCGAGACGTATTCGTTGAATTCGCTCGTGACGGATTCGGCGGCGGCCGCGACCGCGTGGGCGTCGGGATCGCGGATCTTCAACGGTGGGTTGAACATGCTGCCGGATGGGCGGCGGCTCGAGCCGATCGGGCGGCTGTATCGCCAAGCGGGCAAGCGGGTCGGAATGGTGACGACGACGCAGATGTGCCACGCGACCCCAGCGGGCTTCGCGACGGTGGCAAAGTCGCGAAACGACTACCGTGCGATTGCGCCGCAGTATCTTGACGTGGTCGACGTGCTGATGGGTGGCGGGATCGAACAGTTTCGCGGTGGCGAGGACGGCGACGTGGTCGCAGATTACGAGGCGGCGGGCTACGCCTTCTGGGATCAACGCGCGCAAGTGCGAAGCAGCGCGACGCCGCGGAAGGTGCTGGGCTTGTTTGGGGAAGGGCACCTGCCGTACACGCTGGACTGGCGGAACAATGCGGAGATCTCCGAGCGGGTGCCGACGCTGGCGGAGATGACGGAGAAGGCGCTCGCGATTCTGGCGGACAGCCCCAGCGGCTTCCTGCTCCAGGTCGAGGGTGGGCGGATCGATCACGCGGCGCATGCGAACGACGCGGCCGGTGCGTTATGGGACCAGTTGGCGTTTGATGATGCGGTCGGGTCGGCGTTGGCGTTTGCGAGCGCGCGTGACGACACACTGGTCATCGTCACGACGGACCACGGGAACGCGAACCCGGGGCTGAACGGGCAGGGCGGGGGCTACGCGGCGACGAACCAGCACTTCGAGCGGCTGGCGCTCGCGACGGCGAGCTTTGAATCCATGCGGGCGAGCATGAGGCCGCTGATGTCCGACGGGGCGATCGCGCCAGCCGACCTGAGTGACCTGATCGCGGCGGGCACCGGGATCACGCTGAGCAAGGCGGAGGCCGCGGCGGTCGCGGAGGCGGTTGCGGGGGAGCCGGGGGATGAGGTGTTCGCCCAGCATCGCAACGTCGTCGGCATCCTGGGGCAGGTGCTCGGCAACCACAACGGGGTGGGTTGGACGGGGGTCAGCCACACAGCCGACCTGGGGTGGCTGACGGCGACGGGACCGGGCAGCGAGCGGTTCCGGGGGCTTCTGAAGAACACGGATGCGTTCGTGATTTTGACGGACTTTGCCGACATTGATTATCGCAATCCGGATCTTTCGGCCGAGCATGCGGCGGCCTACATGGCTAGGGCGCCGCAGGAGCCACTGGTGGAGATGTAGTGGCCGGTGGTGCTGAGGGGGGGAGCTGGGCTGGCGGGAGCGTGAGCAAAATCGCGTTGACCGGCTCGGCGAAACGGCGATAAGCTTCTACTTATCAGGTAGAGCGAGGGTGAAAACCCGGGGCCCGGCAAATTCCTGCCGTGGTTCCGAGGGCCGTTTGATGACGTAGCAGACCCCTTCCCCTTGGTGATCGGTGGTATTGAGCGGGGTGCGTCTCATGCCCGCCTGCGCGTTGAAAACGAGTCGTGACGCGATCTGGTCGATACACCGATTACTCCAACGCTTGTCGCTTTTGTGCCTGGCTTGGTCGGGTATTACCGGACGGGATTCATGACGACTGTGACGCATCAGCATGCAGCGGGCCGGTCGGAAGCGCCGGAAGATGCGGCGGCGGTGCCGGAGCAGGACGTTGTGCCGGTTCAGAACGCTGTCCGGCCGCTGAGCGAGGCGCCGGCGGGCTTTCCTTGTGTGAAATGTGGTGAGCCGGCGCGGGTTCATATTCTGCAAGGCTATGCGGAAGGGGGGCGGCTGATTCGGCGCTTCTGCTTGGCGCATGCGGAGGAGGCGCGGGACCCGTTCGCGCTGCCGGCGCGGGCGCGGAGCCGGTTGGGGCTGCCGTTGATTCTCGGACTGTCGGCGCTGATTACGGCGTTTCTCGGCTTGTTTGCGGACCAGATCGTGCTTGATGTCGCCCAAGGATTCGGGTCGACGCAGGTCGCGGCGGGGGCGGTTGGGGCGATGATTCTGCTGGCCGGAGTGGTTTTGCGGACCGACCTGATTGCATTCTGCGGGTTGCTGATCTTGCTCGGCGCGATCTTTCTGGACGAGTTGGGGGTTCGGCGGGCGCCTGGCGTGGGCTTCAAGCAGCAGATGCTGCTGTTCGGGGCGGCGGTTTTCTTCTTGGCCGCAGCGGTGCTGTTCATTTGGCGGAGCATGAAGATTCGTCGGGCGGAGATGTTGGAGGCGCTGGAGGGGCCGATGCCGGTGGCGCGTGATCAACGGCCGGAGCCTACGGTCGAGGGGCGTGACGTATGAGACCGCGGCTGGCGGCGATCATCCTGGCGGGCTCACACACGTGGCAGAGCAACCCGTTTGAGGTGCTGTGTCAACGGCCGTTGCTGCCGGTGGTGAACTTGCCGCTGATCGCGCATGGGTTGCGCTGGCTGGCGGCGGGTGGGGTGAAGGACGCGGTGATTTGCGTGAACTCCGGCATTGTGGCGTTGCATCACCGCATTGGGGGGGGGCGGCCTTTTGGGATTGACCTGCATTTTTATGAGGACCGGGTGCCGCGGGGGCCGGCGGGGTGTGTACGGGACGCGGCCGACATCGTGCCGGCGGACGAGTGGGTGATTTTGGACGGGAACATCATTCCCGGGCCGGCGTTGGGGGCGATGCTTGACGCGCATGCTGCCAGCGGTGCGGACGTGACGGTCGGGGTGAACCAGAGCGCGGGGGCCAATGAGCGGCTGGTGGGGGAGAACAGTCCGGCCGGTATCTACGTGTTTACCCGGATGGCGGTGGCGCAAGTTCCGGTGACGGGTTATCAGGACATCAAGGAACGCTTGATTCCGGGGCTGGCGGGGATTGGGCGGCGGGTGCAGGCGTTTGTGTCGGCGGAGCCGACGCCGCGGGTGAACAGTCTTGATGCGTATATTCTCGCGCAGGAATGGCTCTTGGAGCGGGTTCTGCGGGGGCGGGTCGAACTCAGCGGCTACGAAATCAGTAACGGAACCTGTATCCACCGATCGGCGGTGGTCGCGCCGAGCGCGCGGTTGGTCGGGCCGGTAATGGTGGGGCCGGGAAGTTCGATTGCCGAAGATGTTATTGTTGTGGGGCCGACGGTGATTGGCGCGGAGAGCCGCGTTGATGTCCATGCGATCGTCGCGACGTCGGTGTTGTGGGACCAGGTGCAGGTGCGGCGGAATGCGCGTCTGAAGCAGTGCCTGGTGGCCAATCGCGGCGTGGTGCAGGCGGGCAGCCTGTTGCACCGCGCGATCGTGCAGAGTGAGAACGGCGCGGCCCGGCGCGAGGCGTCGGCGATGCCGGTCGAACGATAAGTATCCCCAGCCTGCGGGGGTGACGCGGGCCGGGCGTTGACCAGCGCCTGACGATGACGTTGGAAAGAAATCGCCCGCGGGAGTTGGAGCGCGCATGGCAGCCGACAACGTCAACCAGGGGCACGGAATGCGAGGGGGCGGTTTGTCCGTACCGCGTGAGGCTGACACCGCTGACCTCGATCTTTGGGGGATGGAGGCGGGGCCGGCGGAGAAACCGGAAGGGCTGGGCGCGTCGCGTTTTCAGCCGCTGATGCTGCTGCGTTACAAGTGGAGCATCTTGGCGCTGTTTGTGCTGGTCGCGGGGGCGGCGACACCGGTGATCTGGCTGATGTTTCCGCCGGAGTACCAGGCGGTGGGTCATGTGCAGGTGTCGCCGACGCTGCCGGACATCTGGGAGGGCCAGGAGGCGGTTCCGTTCTACGATAATTTCCGCCACAGCCAGTCGCAGGTGATTCTCAGCCCGGCGGTGCTGGGGCGGGTTTTGGACAAGCAGGCGGTCCAGCAGACGGCGTGGTACCGGGGCGAGTCGCGATCGCTGCTCGCCCGCCTGCAGCCGCCGGCCCCGGCCGACGATCGGCTGGCCGCGGCGCTGGAAGTAAGCGTGCCGCGCGGCGATCAGTTTCTCCAGGTCAGCCTTTCGACCGAGGAGCCCGGAGAGGCGGGGCTGATCGTGCGGGAAGTGCTGAACGTTTACAAGCAGGTTTCGATGGAGGAGCAGGGCGATCGGAACCGCGAGATCGTGGCGGAGATCGAAGCCCAGCTCGAGCGCCGCACGGCATCGCTGGAGACGTTGGAGGCGGGCCTGAATGAGCTGCGCCGGCGGATGAACACGAGTTCCCCGGAGGCGCTCGTTGACCAGCAGATGCTGCGGCTTGACCGGCTGCAGTCGGAGCTGCAGACGCTCGAGACGGAGCTTGCCTGGTCGAACCGCTTGCTGAGCACCCTTGGCGGTGGTGAGCAGTCCGGGGAACAGGCCGCCGGGACGGACACGGTCGCGTTCGAGAACGATCGGCGCTGGCAGGAGCTCAACCGGGAGCTCGAGCAGGCGCGGAACGCCTTTGAAATGACGGCCGGCCGGCTCGGGCCGAAGCACCCGCAATACAAGCAGCGCGAGCGGATGGTCGCGATGGCTGAACAGCGCCTGGCGGATCGCGAGGCGTTGCTGGCGGACGGCGTCGGCCTGATGGCCAACCCGCTGACGCTGGAGGAGTCGGAGGACAATCCCTACGGTGTTTCCGCGGCGCAGGTTCGGGTTCGCATCGAACAGATCCAGTTGCGGGCGGATGCGTTGCGCGGGCTCTTCAACGATCAGGAACAGGAGTTCCTGCTGAACGCGGACCGCGCACAGACGCACCGCGAGATGGAATCCCAGCTCGAGAAGGACAAGGAGCTTCGGGAGCGGCTGGAGAAGCGCCGCGAGGAGTTGCTCGCCCAGCGCAACCTGTGGGCCGGCACGGTGGTGATCCGCGGGGTGCGGGAGCCGAGCGCGCCGTCGAATGACCGCCGAATCAAGATGATCGGGGCGGCGATCTTCGGCGGCCTGGCGTTCAGCCTGGGGGTAGCGTTCCTGCGGATCAAGTTCAGCCCGACGGTTGATGACATCGGCGGCGTGGCCGAGCCGATGAACGGGGCGTTTCTCGGCCGGTTACCGCTGCGGCGGGATCAGTCGTCGCTCGCGGTGGAGTTGTGTCCGATCCTGGCCGAGTCGGTCCGGATGGTGCGCACGTCGCTGCTGAACCGCTTGCCGCGGGAGACCGGCGCGTGCGTGCAGATCGCCAGTGCCGGGCCGGGTTCGGGCAAGAGCACGTTCTCGACGCTGCTGGGGCGCAGCCTGGCGCAGTGTGGGAAGCGCGTCCTGCTGGTGGATGTTGACATCCGCCGGCCGGCGCTGGCCGCCCGCTTCGGCATCGATCCCGCGCCGGGGCTGTTCGAGGTACTCGAGGATTCGAACGCCGAGCAGATTGCGATCCGGGCGACCGGCGTGCCGAAGTTGTTCGTGCTGCCGACGGGCGGGACGGCCTCGATCGAGCAGGCGGAGTCGCTCGCCAACGGGGCGCTCGCAGCGGCGGTCAAGCGGTGGCGTGAGCAGTACGACATCATCCTGCTTGACGGTGCGCCGCTCCTGGTGACGGCTGATGCCGCGATCCTCTCACGCGTGGCGGACGGCACGATCTTCGTGGTTCGGGAAAGGCATTGCCGGCGGCAGTCGTTGATGGAGAGCCTGGCGGTGCTGAGCGCGGCCGGCGGCCGACTGCTGGGCACGGTTTTCGTGGGGTCGGGGCAGGATCAGCGCTACGGATATGGCTACGGCTATGGTTACGGGTATGGCTATCAGAACGGCTCCGAAGCGGCCCCGATGCGGGCGCTGACGGAGAGCGAGAAGTCTTAGACGGGATGGCGCGCGGGGGCGAGTAGGGGATGTCGGCCAACGTACTGCTGGTTGATTGGCGGCCGGACTACCTGCAGTCTGGCGACGAGGCCGCCTCGCTGCTGTTGGCGCCGGCGGGCGACGCGACGTTGCTGGAGCACCTGCGCGCGGAGCTCGCGGCGGCCGACCCGCACCACGCGTTGGCGGTGGTGCCGAACTTCCCGATTACCGACGCTTACCGGGCTGCGATCCGGCGATGTTCGGACCAGGTCCGGATTTTGCCGCCGGCCGGCTTCGGCGAGTTTTTGGCGCAGCACGAGCTGGCGGACTGGCTCCTGATCCTGGACGCGAGTCATTACCCGGTGGCGGGCTTTGATTTTCGCGGGCTGCTGAGAACGACCACGTCGTGCCGCCTGGTCAAGCACGTGCTCCAGATGAAGTCGAGCCAGCAGGGGACTCGGGAGCGGGTGGTTTTTGACGACGAGCAACGCGTGCAGGCGATCGAGCGGCTGTACGACGGCGTCACGCAGCTCGAGGCGCTCGGGGTGTACGGGACGTTGCTGTCGGTGGCGGTGGCCCGGCACCTGCCCAACCCGGACATCTTCTGCCTGTCGCACCTACGGACGCAGCTCGCGGCGTGCGGGATCGCGAGCCGGGATATCGTTTCATCCGGGCCGGCACTGGAACTGAAGCACCCGGAGGGCCTGCTGGCGCTGAACGAGCGCCTGTTGCAGGCGCTGCCGACGGACGGTGCGCTGCCGGGGTTTGAGCGGATCGCGCCGACGGTCTGGGCCGAGCCCGGCGTGGACGTGGCCGCGACGAGCCGGCTGATCGGAACGGTGGTGCTGCACCGGAACGTGCACATTCGCCCGCACGCGGTGATCGTGGGCCCGGTCGTGCTGGCGGCGGGGGTGACGGTGGGAGAGGCGGCGATCGTGTCGCGGTCGGTCGTCGGGGTCGACGGACGGGTGCCGGCGGCGGCGACGCTGGTGAACTCGGTGGTCGCGCCGGACGCCGAGGCGGTGCGCGACTCGGATGTGCCGGTAGGGGTGCAGTGGCGGTCGGAGCTGTTCACGCCGGCGACCCAGGGGCCGATGACCAATGGCAACGGGAGTGCAATCGGCGAGGCGCCGGTCAGCCGCGGGCAGCTGCGCGCAAAGCGGGTCTTCGACGTGGTGGTGGCGCTGGTCGGGCTGGTCATCCTGAGCCCGATCATGTTCGCCACGGCGCTGCTGATCAAGCTGACCTCCGACGGCCCGGTTTTCTTCGCGCACGAGCGCGAGGGCAAGGACGGCCGCATCTTCCGGTGCAGCAAGTTCCGCACGATGGTCGCCAGCGCGCACGCCCAGCAGCGGCAGCTCTACCAGCAGAACCAGGTGGACGGACCGCAGTTCAAGATGGATCGGGATCCGCGGATCACGCCCGTCGGCCGCGTGCTGCGGGGGACGAACATCGACGAGTTGCCGCAGCTGTTCAACGTGCTGCGCGGTGAGATGAGCATCATCGGGCCGCGGCCATCGCCGTTTCGCGAGAACCAGATCTGCGTGCCGTGGCGGCGGGCGCGGCTGTCGGTGCAGCCGGGCATCACGGGGCTGTGGCAGGTATGCCGCCACGACCGACAGGTCGGCGACTTTCACCAGTGGATCTACTTCGACATGCTCTATGTCCGGCACATGTCATTTTCGCTGGATCTGAAGATCATGCTGGCGACGTTTTTGACGGGCGGCGGGCGGTGGGGCATGCCGGTGACCTGGCTGATCTCGCGGCAACGGCTGCTCAACGCGCTGACGCCGAGCGCGTGGGAGGCGACCGAGGTGCGGGGCGGCTTCGAGGCGCCGGCGGAGACGGCGCCGCCCGCGGAAGCGGCCCGCCAGCCGGTGGCCGCGGGTTGAGCACGACACAGGGTAGGTTCCGCGGCGGGCTCGGGTTAAGCTGCGCTGACGGTGACGAATGCAAGGCGAACGCTGGGTGGACAGCCTAAGGAGATCGGCGCGATGAAAGGGGTGATATTGGCGGGTGGTCTGGGGTCGCGGCTGCGGCCGCTGACGAAGATCACGAACAAGCACCTGTTGCCGGTCTACGACAAGCCGATGGTGTATTACCCGCTGGAATGCCTGGTGCAGGCGGGGATCCAGGAAGTGCTGCTGGTCACCGGCGGCAACAACGCCGGCGATTTCCTGCAGCTGCTGGGCAACGGCAAGGAGCTCGGGCTCAAGGAGCTCCACTACACCTACCAGGAGGGCGAGGGCGGCATCGCGGACGCGCTGCGCCTCGCGGAGGACTTCGCGGAGGGCGGCAAGATCGTCACCGTGCTCGGCGACAACATCATCGAGAACAACATCCGCGACGGCGTCGCCCAGTTCTTTTCCCAGCCGCGGGGCGCCCGGGTCTACTTGAAGGAGGTCCACGACCCCGAGCGGTTTGGTGTGGCGGAGGTCGTTGACGGGCGGGTCACGCGGATCGTCGAGAAGCCCAAGGAGCCGATGGGCAACTACGCCGTGATCGGCATCTACATGTACGATGCGCAGGTCTTCGACTTCATCCGCTCGCTCAAGCCGTCGGAGCGCGGCGAGCTCGAGATCACCGACGTGAACAACTTCTATCTCCAACAGGGTACGCTCGAGTACAGCGTGCTCGACGGCTGGTGGACCGACGCCGGGACGTTCGAGTCGCTGCTGCGCGCCACCAACCTCGTGGCCGAGGGGGGCGCGAACAAGGCCCGTGAAGCCGTCACCACGGACGCGCTGACGTAGCACTTTCGCCCCGGCTTTGACCAAGGAAACCAACCGCATGCCCAAGCTGCTCGTGACCGGCGTGGCCGGGTTCATCGGCGCCAACTTCGCGCGCCGCGTGCTGGAAACCCGCCCCGACTGGGAGCTCGTCGGCTACGACGCGCTGACCTATGCCGGCAACCTCGCGAACCTGGACGGGCTCGAGCAGACGGGGCGGTTCAGGTTCATCCGGGGGGACATCTGCGACCAGCCCGCGGTGCAGGCGGCGGTGGGGCGGGGCATCGACGGCATCATCAACTTCGCGGCCGAAAGCCACGTCGACCGCTCGATCCACGGCGCTGCCGAGTTCGTGCGGACGAACGTCGGCGGGACGCACACGTTGCTGGAGGCGGCCCGCGCGGCCGGCGTCGAGCGCTTCCTGCAGGTCTCGACCGACGAGGTCTACGGGTCGCTGGGCCCGGAGGGCTACTTCACCGAGTCGACGCCGCTGGCACCGAACAGTCCCTACAGCGCCTCGAAGGCCGGCGGCGACCTGCTGGTGCGGGCGTATCACCATACGCACGGGCTGCCGACGCTGATCACGCGCTGCTCGAACAACTACGGTCCGTACCAGTTTCCGGAGAAGGTGATCCCGCTGTTCATCAGCAACCTGCTGGAAGGCCAGCAGGTGCCGCTGTACGGCGACGGGCAGAACGTGCGCGACTGGATCCATGTCCGCGATCACTGCGACGCGCTGCTGACGGTCTACGAGCGCGGGCGCCCGGGCGAGGTCTACAACATCGGCGGCAATAACGAGCTGACGAACGTGGCGCTGACGCACGCGATCCTGGCGGCGCTGGGCAAGGACGAGTCGTCGATCCGCTACGTGACCGACCGGCTCGGGCACGATCGTCGCTACGCGATCGACAACACGAAGATCACGACGGAGCTGGGCTGGCGGCCGGAGATCACCTGGCCGGCGGGCCTGCACGAGACCGTGCAGTGGTACATCGACCACGCGGACTGGTGGCGGGCGATCAAGAGCGGCGCATACCAAGCGTACTACGAGAAGCAGTACGGCTCGGCGTCTTAGCGGTGGCACTGGTGCGGGCCGGCGTGCACGACGCAAATCGAATGTAAGGGGTGGCAATGGCGGACAGCGAACGATCCATCCTGGTGATCGGGGCGGTGGGGCAGCTCGGGACCGACCTGATGGCGCGGCTCGGTGAGCGCGCGGTCGGCGTTGACTACCCCGATCTCGACGTGCGGAACGTTGAGCAGGTCGCGGCGGTGGTCGCGCAGCACGCGCCGCGTTGGGTGATCAACTGTGCGGCCGTCACGAACGTCGACGGCTGTGAGACCGCGGTGGAAGAGGCGTTCGCGGTCAATGCGGTCGGGGCGCGGAACGTGGCGCGGGCGGCGGCGGAGCACGGGGCGGGCGTGATCTACATCAGCACGGATTACGTGTTCGGGTTGGCGGGCCCGCGGGCGGAGCCGTACGTGGAGAGCGACTGTCCCGGTCCCCAGGGGGTCTACGCGGCGAGCAAGCTGGCGGGCGAGCACCTGACGCTGGCGGCGCACCCGGAGGCGGTGGTCGCGCGGACGTGCGGGCTGTACGGACACGCGGGGGCGCGGGGCAAGGGCGGCAACTTCGTGGAGACGATGCTGCGGCTGGGCGGCGAAGGGCGGGACTTGCGGGTGGTGTCTGATCAGCGGTTGTCGCCGACCTCGACGGTGGCGTGCGCGGAACAGCTGGAGCGGCTGATCGCGGTGGATGCGCGGGGGATCGTCCACGTGACGGCCGCCGACCACTGCACGTGGCATGACTTCGCGGTGGCGATCTTCGAGCTGGCGGGGATGGACGTTGCGGTGACGCCGATTCCGACGAGCGAATACCCGACGGCGGCGCCGCGGCCTTTGATGTCGGCGTTGCGGAGCGAGCGGCTGGCGGGACTGGGTCTGGATCCGATGCCGAGCTGGCGGGCGATGCTGAAGACTTACCTGGCGACGCGACCGGGTGGGTAAACTGGTGCGGTCGCGCGGCGGGATAGCCAGCGGCCGCCGGGTCGTGAGGGTGATCCGACCTGGCAGCCGGTTGTGGCCGCGGGCAATCCCTGAGTGCTGCGGCGGTGAAGGCGATGTTGGCGGGCGGAATCTGCCGCCTGGCTGGCGGCGGGAATTGCGGGTGCTCGATAAACAGCTCAAGGTTACAATGACGCCAGCCAGCGAGGTCCGGTAACAACGGCGATGCCGCTGGCGCCGACGGGACGCGAGGGGATACACGGCTTCGGCTGAAGAGGAAACACGCATGGTTACGCGCAGCAAGCATGACCGGGTGGGCGCGATCAACGTTCGCCTGCTGGTGTCCATTTTGGTGATTGGGGTGATGCTCGTCGGCGGGGCGGTGCTGGCGCGCAAGTATGTGCAAGGCCGGCAGCTGCAGCAGGCGATGCAGGACGGGGAGGCGGCGTTCGCGGCCGGCGAGTGGAAGACGGCCAGCGAGAACTTCGGGCGGTGGCTGGCGCGGCGGCCTGACGACGTCATGATCTTGAAGAAGTATGCCGAGGCGTTGTTGCGGCGGGCGGACACGGATGCGGGGCATTTGCAGCAGGCGGCGGCGGCTTACCGGCGGCTGATGCGGATTCCGGCGGCGGAGCGGGCGGCGTCGGAGGTGGGGCCGCTCACCGATCTCGAGCTGTTGAAGGCGATCGTGCCGGTGCTCGAGTCGATGGGCGAGTACAACCAGGCCCTGGCGTTGGCGCGCGAGCATCTCGACGCGCACCCGGATCATGCGTACGCGCGGTTTATCGAGGCGGAAGCGGAGGCGCGGCTGAACCGGCAGGCGGAGGCGCTGGCGATCCTGGAGGAGCTGCTGGCCGATCCGCTGCCGGCGGAAGCGACGCAGCGGACGCTGGTGCGGGCGGCGGCGTTGCTGGTGGAGCTGCGGGCGAACGCGGCGCTGGAGGGGGTGGTGAACCGCGCGGCGGCCCGGGAGGCGTTCAGGGAGGTTTTCCCCACGCTCGTCGCAACGCTTGACCAGGTGATCGCGCATGCGCCGGATGACGCGGCGACGGCGGACGCGTTGGTGACCAAGAGCGTGTTGCTGCGCGAGAAAGTGCGGATGGAGGAAGGAAGCGACCCGGTCGAAGCCGGGGCGTTGCGGGAGGCATCCAACGCGTTGTTGGAGCAGGCGCTGGCGTTGGCGGACGACAACCCGATCACGTACCTGCTGATCGCGAACCAGTGGCGGCAGCGGGGGCAGCGGGACAAGGCGGCCGAGGCGTTGGCAGCGCTCGACGAGCTGAGCGACGAGGAGGTCCGGGCGTACTTCCCGAACCCCGGCCAGTGGATCGTGCGGCGGTTCATGCAGGTGTCGCCGCTGGTGATTGAAGCGGGCGAGGCGGAAAAGAGCCGGGCGTTGGCGGAAGAGACGCTGGCAGCCCTGGAAGAGCGGCCGGAACGCGTGGCCGTGCTTGACAAGATCGTGGGGCTGTTCTTGCAGGCGGGGGACGTAAAGCGGGCCCGGGCGGTGTTGGACGAGTATGTTGCGGCGATGCAACTCCAGGACGTGCAGCCGGAGCAGAACGTACAGGTCGCGTACGCGAAGGCGCTGGTTCGGCGGGCGGAGGGGAATCCGCAGGGGGTGATTGCGGCGCTGGAGCCGGTGAAGGATCGCTACCAGCAGGTGACGGGGCTGCGGGCGATTCTGATCGAAGCTTACCGTGAACTCGACAAGCCATCGGCGATCCGTGAGCTGTTGGGGAACGTGCAGAATCCGACGCTCAACGAGACGCGGGTACTGGTCAAGGACCTGCTCGAGCAGGGCCGGTGGGGCGAGGTGATCGCGGAAGTCGATCGGGTGCCGGGTGACGCGCTCGATGCCGACTTGCAGCTTGATCGGATCCAGGCGACGGTGGCGCTCGAAAGCGAACTGGGGCAGACCGATGCGCTGCGCGAGCAGATCCCGGCGCTGCGGACGCTGCGCGACGCGGTTCCCACCGAGTACCGTCCGTATGCGCTGCTGGCGGCGATCCAGCGGTCGCTCGGGCAGGTTGATGACGCCCGGGCGGCGCTCGAGGCGGCGATCGCCAACGAGGCCGACCCCGTGAGCGCGACGATCGCGTTGGCGCGTCTCGACGCGGATACCGGCGCGGTCGAGCCGGCTGAACAGCGGTTGCGGGCGCTGGTGGCGAGCGAGCCGGAGCGCGCGGCGCCGCGGCTGGCGCTGGCGGACTTCCATATCCGGCAGGAGCAGCCGGAGCGCGCGTACGAGGTGCTGGCGAGCGGGATCGAAGCGCTCGCGCCGGGCGCTGAGCGGCGGCGGCTGCGGAATCAGCTGGCGCTGCGTGAGCTGGTGGATCGGGAAAGAACAGACGCGGGCCGGGCGCGGCTCTGGGCGTTGGTCGAGGAAGACCGGGCGGTGGCCCCAGACGCGGAACTTCCCGAGGACGAGCTGTACATCGAACCGCGTGCGGCGCTGCTCGCGCTCGAGGAGACGCTCGAGCAGCCGGAAGTCGCCCAGCAGCTGATCGACGAAATCAAGGCCCAGCCGGGAGACGCCGCCGACATCCAGTGGCGGTACGCGCAGGCGCGGCTGCTGATCGCGCAGGACGCCCGCGGCAACCGGGGTGAGGCCGAGGCGCTGCTGCGCACGGTTGTCGACGATGCGCCGCGCTGGCTGGCGCCCGTCGTGGTGCTGGGTAACCTCTACCGGCAGGATGGCCGGTACGAATCGGCCGAGAGCCTCTACCAGCGTTCACTTGAGCGCAGCCGGTCAGCGGCGGTGGGTCTACAGCTCCTGGGGATGTACACCGAGCTCAACCGGCTGGAAGACCGGGCCGCGTTGCTGAAGGAGTTGGAGCCGATCCTGGACCCCGACACGGTGATGCTGCAGCGCGTGCGGGTCGCAACAGCCGAAGGCCGGCTCAGTGACGCGTTGGCCGAAGTCGAGCAGAGCGTGACGGGTGACCTGGACGCGCAGCGGCTCGCGCTGCGGGCGGAGCTGCGCTACCGGGAGACAGGCGACGCGGCGGCGGCGCTCGCGGACCTCGAGCAGGCGTTGGCGTTGGATCCGGATAACGTCGCCATCCCGGTGTCGAAGGCCCGGATTCTGCTGACGGAAGATCGAATCGACGAAGCCGAAGAGGTCGTGAAGACGTTCGCGGCTGAAAGCGACACGCCGCTGGCGAAGCTCTTGCTGGCGCAGTTCTACGCCGAAACCGACCAGCCTGCGGCGGCCGAGGAGACGCTCACGGCGCTACACGCCAACCAGCCCTCGCCGCTGACGACGGTGATCCTGGCGCGTTTCTACGTGCAGAACGACAAGCCGGAGCGCGGGTTCGCGATCTGGGAGGAAGGCGTCGCGACGTATCCCGAAAACGAACCGCTGCGGCGGGCGCTCGTGCGGGCGTACCTGGGCCGCAACGCTGACGGCGACCTGGCCAAGGCCGAGGCGCACCTGGCGGAGCTGCCGAGCGATCCGCAGGGTGACGTCGAGCTGCTGGCGATCCAGGCCCTGAACCATATCCGCCGGGATGAGTTCGACGCGGCGCGGCAGGTTCTCGCGGGGGCGGTCGACGCGGAGCGTGGCACCGCGGGCACGTACCGTGAGCTGGCCGTGCTGGCCCGCGGCCTGGCCGCCACGTACGAGAGTCGGGGGCGGCCGGCGCAGCGCGACGCCGCGCTGGAGCTGGCCGACGAGATCGCCGGGCGCGGACTGACGTTCTACCCGAATAACGCGGCGCTCCACACGGAGCGGGCGCGGGCCGAGTTCCAGCTTGGGAATGACCTGACGGCCAACGCGGCGGCCCGCAAGGCGCTCGCGGATTTGGAGGACATTACGCCGTTCGACGCGGCGACGGCGCTCGAGATCCGAACCCGGCTCGCCGCCCGCGCAGATGACCGGCGGGAGCTCGAGGTGATCCAGCGAATGGTTGCGCGCTTGGTTGAGAACTATCCGGCGGAGGGGCTCTTCCGCGTGCGTGCGGCCGAGGTCCAGGTCGCGCTGGGCGAGCCCGAGGCGGCGATCCGTGACCTGCGCGACTACCTGGTGGACCAAGCGGGTGAGCCGGATGTCGCCCGCCTGGCGCTGGCCCAGTTGCTGCGAGACAACGGGCGTCCGGAAGAGGCTTTGGCCGTCGTCGAGGCCGCCCGGGCGATCGAGCCGGCCGACGCAAACTACTTCGGCGTCCAGCTGCTGGCGTTGGGCGATCTGAAGCGGCACAGCGTGATCATCAGCCTGGTCGAGGCCGAACGCGACCTGCTGGCGGACAACCCGGCGCTGTACGGGGTGGCAGCGGAGATCCTGGCCCAGTCGCCGCCGCACATGGAAACAGCGCTCCAGTTGGCGCGACAGCGGGTGGACGCCGAGCCACCTGATTCGCCGGCCCGCCCATTTGCGATGCTCGAGCTCGGCGATCTCAGTTACCGGGCCGGTCAGAAGGCAGACGCGCGTGCGCTCTACCGGGAGGTCGTCGCGCTGCGTCCCGATCAGCCCGAGGCGCTCAACAACCTGGCGTGGATGCTGGGCATGGCCAGCGAGGGGGGCGGCCAGCCGGCCCAGCTCGAAGAAGCGATCGGCTACGCCCAGCGGGCGGTCTCGCTCCAGCCCGGCAACGCCAACTTCCACGACACGCTCGGCAACATCCTGCTGAGCAGCGGCGATCGGCTGGGAGCGCGGGCGGCGTTCGAGCAGGTCTTGACCCTGGCGAGCTCGAACGTGCCGGCGTTGCGGCCGCTGCGGGCGCGCGCGTTGTTGCACCTCGCGCAGACCTATGACCCCGCCGTCAGGGGCGCCACCGTGGTGCGGCTGGTCGAGCAAGCGCGGGAGCTGGATCAAGGTGGGGCGATCTTCGATGCTGACGAGCGGGCGCAGCTCGACGAGCTAGCGCGGCGGGCCGGCCAGCCGGCCCAGTAGCCGGGTCGCCGGTCAGCGTGGCCGGGGGCGACCTGACGGAAGCTGCGCTAGTGCTCGAAAAAGCGCGCAGGTCGCGGTAGGCTTTGGCCGATAATAGCGGGGACGAACGCGCTGAAGGCCGCCCGTCGACAGGCGCCCGTACCCTGTCGTGTGGCGTCCGGGAGAACGACCGTGACCGATCGACCGCTCACTGGGAAGTGTTGGCGACTGGTGACCCTCGTGCTGGCCGGCTGCGGGCTGCTGGCGGGGGTCGGTGGCTGTGAGAATGGCGCCGAACGGATCTCGCTGGCTGAACTGTATGCCCGCGAGCAGGGCTTACAGGCGCAGGCGGACGTATCCGTCGAGCCCCAACAGCTCGCGCTCACGGACTACCAGCCATACCAGCTCCAGATTGGCGACGTGCTCCTGGTGCAGATGACGGGACTCGGCGAGTCGCCCTACGACGCGACGGGTGTCCAGGTCCGGATCCACGAGGATGGGACGATCTCGCTGCCACTGGTGGGGCGCGTGGCGGTCGCCGGGCTGACGCTGGCGCAGGCGGAGGCGGCGCTGATCGACGCGCACGTGCCGGCGGTGGCGACAGACCTGGCCGTCTTCGTCCAACTGGCCCAGCAGGGGGGCACGTCGGTGTTGGTGCTGGGAGCGGCGGCCGCGCCGGGGCTCGTCAGCCTGGACACCAACGAGCGGAACATCCTGTACGCGATGCAGCAGGTGGGCGGCTTCAACCCGTCGGCGACGGGGCGGTTGCGGATGAAGCCGATCCGGCCCGAGCGTCCGGAAGTGGTCTACAATTTCAACGACATTAACGACGTGCGGCGAGCGTTGCTGGCGCCGCCGCTCGAGTCGGGCGACATGATCGTGGTCGAGGCGTCGCCGCCCCACGCGGTTTACGTGACGGGCCTGGTGAACGCGCCGGGCGCGATCGCGATCCCGCCGGGATCGGAGATCTCGGCGTTGCAGGCGATCGCGACGGCCGGCGGCACGCAGCCGTACCTCGACGTGAAGGAAGCGACGTTGATCCGCGAGCTGCCGGACGGCGAGACGGTCCACGTGAAGGTCGACCTGGAAGCACTGCAGGACGGCAAGGCGCCGGACATCGCGCTGGCGAGCGGCGACATCCTCGAGCTGCCGCACACGCCCGACACGCTGTTCCAGGAGTGGTTCGTGCGGAACGTCCTGGTCGGACCGTTCTCGGTCGGTGTCCGGTACGATCCGTTGGCGCAGTACAACGCGAACCGCGCGATCGACGCGGATCGGGGCGACAACGACTTCTCGGACGCCATTCGCCGGGCGATCGGCACGACGATTCCGGAGGCGTTCATCCCGCCGCCGCAGGCGCCATGATGATCTGATGGTCCAAGGTCTCTCAGCCGGTGAAAGACACGCGAGTCGTTCGCAGGAGCCGTTGATGAAGACGCCGCTGTTGACGCTGGTGGTGCTGGCAGGGGTGCTGTTGGGCGGCTGCCCATTCACCGAACCGCCGCTGGTCGAAGGATTCCCCCGCGCTCGACTGATCACGACCGAGGGCGACATCGTCGTCGAGTTGTTCGACCAGTTCGCGCCGGTGAGCGTGGCCAACTTCCAGCAGTACGTCGAGGACGACTTCTACGACGGGACGATTTTTCACCGCGTCGACCCCCTGTTTGTCATCCAGGGCGGCCTCTTTATGCCGGACCTGGTGGCGAAGGAAACCCGCCCGCCAATCCGTAACGAGTCCACCAATGGCCTGACGAACGTCCGCGGTACGCTCGCCATGGCGTGGCAGGCCGACCCCAACGACGCGACGGCCGAATTCTTCTTTAACGTCGTCGACAACCCGGTGCTGGACGCCTCGCTGAACCAACCCGGCTACGCGGTCTTCGGCGGCGTGGTCGAAGGGCTCGACGTCGTCGACGCGATCGCCAATGTCGAAACGGAACAGACCGAGACCTTCATCGCCCTGCCGGTCGAGGACGTCATCCTCACCGACGTCGTCATGGAGCCGGCCGAACGCCGCGTGAGCACGCAGTGGCAGGCGTACTTCGACCAAGTGCAGTTCGGCCTCGTCAGCGGGGCCCGCGATTTCATCGTCGACATCCTCGGGAGCTTCCTGGCGGGCGGGCTGTAGCGGCGCGTCGGGAAGCGGCAGCGATCGCCTGGCACCACGGCGATTTCCGCGCAAGACTGAACCACGCCTGCCAGGATTCGAACCTGGGACCTGCGGATTAGAAGTCCGCTGCTCTATCCAACTGAGCTACAGGCGCTGCTGCTGCGGCAGCCTACCGCCGCGGGTACCGGGGCTCAATCGAAAACGGGTGCCGCGGCGTGTCTTGACCCCCGGCGCCGCGGTCAGTTGTTCACGCTGATCCGCGGAGCTGGACCCGTGGCGGCCGGCGGGTAGCTCGAGTGCTGCGGCGGGGGATGCTGGGGGGCAGCCGCGGCGCGGGTCGGCGTGCGGAAGGCCGCCAGCGTGACCACGATCCCCGGCAGTAGCCAGACCCAGCCCGTCACCGCGCCAGCCCAACTCGCCAGCAACGCCAGCCCGCCGAACAGCAGCAGTCCGCCGGCCAGCTGCGGGGCAGCCACCGCCTGGCGCCTGTAGAGCACGAACGCCGCCAGGAAGGCGGCCAGCACGACCGCGATCTTCACGCCACGCCGGATCCAGTCCCAGCTCAGGCCGAGGGGCGCCGGTTGCGTCGCCCAGTAGTTCCATGCGCCGGCGACGCCTTCGGGTTCAGCCGGCGCAGCCAGCCAGGTGGACTCCAGCAGCGTGCGCTTACGGACCGCGAAACGGGTCAGCAGGTTCTCTTCCGCCATTGCGGCCGCATACTTGACGCTGAGCGTCTGGCGGGCGCGGCCGCGGGCGGTGATGTCGGCGTACCGGATGTCGCTGGGTGACATGCCGTTCGGCATGATGAGCTGGCCGCCGAAGTCTGCGAGCGTGACGTCGTCGTACGAGAGCAGGTGCTGCCAGAACCAGCGGCGCGGCGGGAACGACGCTGGCGGCTCGATGAGCGCGTCGAGGGGCTCGACCTTCAGCTGGCCTTCGTTGGTGAGCGTGGCCTGATAGCGCGGCATCACCCCGGCCGCGGCGAGGGCGCCGTCGACCTGCGGAACGCTCGGAACGACCAGCACGAAGATCAACACGGCCGTCGCCGCCAAACCGAGCGCCGCGCCGAGCGTGGCCGTCAAGCCCGCCCAGCGACGCCGCCAGCAATAGGCGAGCAGGATGGGCACGCCCAGCCACGCCCACGACCACGCCAGCCCGGCCACCAACAGTACGAAGAGGCTGAACAACGCACCGAGCGCGCCGCACGTAAGCAGCGCGGCGGCCCACGCGATCAGGACGGCCGGAACCATGATTTCCGGCTGCGCGAGGCAGGCCTGCACGCCGGGGAAGACGGCGGCGACGGCCGTCAGCGTGGCGCCGACCTGCACCGAATGCAGCCGCGCCCCGGCCGTGAAGAGTCCCAGGAAGAACAGGACCGCCAGCAGCGCGTTCGTGACCACCGCCGCGCGGGCGATGATGGCGTCGCGGTGCTGCTGCTCCGCGAGCGAGAGGCTGTCGCGGGCCGATTCGCCGAAGGCCTGGTAGATGGCCAGGTCGAACCGGCTGTCGCTGCCGTCGCCTTCGACGGCCGACGGCGGGAACGCCGCGACCAGCGCCAGGCTCGGCACGTGCGCGAGGTAGACGAGCGGCGGGTGCTGGTCGAACGCGGCCAGCCGGCCGTAGGGTAGGGCGCCGAGCCCGTCCTGCGCCGTGAGTTCGTACGCGCCGACGACGCCGGCCTCGGCCGCATCGGGCAGGGGGTGCGTGGTGAGGGCGCGGCTGACGAGCAGCACGCCGACGATGACCAGGACGAGGCTGGCCGAGCCGGTGAGGTTGCTCACGTAGATCGGCGTGGTGGTGCGTGTCAGCAGGTAGGCGCCGCGCACCAGCCAATAGCCGGCTGCCAGCGTGAGGGCCAGAACCACCCAGCCGCCCTCCGCCCAGCTCGCGTCCAAGCCTGTTGGGCGGAGCGGCAGGAGCACGGCGATCGCGGCCAGCACGAGGGCGTCGAGGTTGCGCCCGCTGGCCAACGGACGCAACCGAAACAGTGCGAGGAAGATCACGGCGACTGCCAGCCAGGTCGCGGTCGCCACCGTGAAATCGGGTTGCAGTGTCGGCGGGACCTGGACCGTGTCGATGGCCTGGGTCACCCCCTCGAGGACGGCGGCGCCGCGCTCGGCGGCGGCCTCGGCCGCGGCGGCGGGGCTGGCCGGGAGCGTCGCGGTCGCCAGTGCAGGGCCGAGCCAGAGCATGGCGAGGCCGACGGCGACTCCGATGGGAGCGCGTCGGCCGAGGGCTAAGCGAGCCTTCGAGGATCGCTGGTTTTGAGCGCCGTTTTGCATGGGCAACCTCCCGCGCCCTGCATCCTAACCGTTCCGCGCGGCTTGTCACGTCGGCCGGCGGGGACAATGTTCCGCAACCGTATACCGCGACAGGCCTTACGCGCTGCGGTCGCGAGCGGTTGGGCCTCGCGGGGTGGCGGCCTACACTATCCGCGACGAAACGAGGCCAACCCGATCGGATTTGAATAGAGAAGGAACGATTCGCGATGGCGGAAAAGACGGCGTTTGGCGATCTGGAACTCCTGCGGCTGCTGACCGAGACGCCCGGCGTGTCGGGTCGGGAGGAGCGGGTGCGGGACCTGATCCTGGCGGAGACGGAGGGGTTGTGGGACGAGACCCGGGTCGACGCGCTCGGGAACCTGATCTGCCGCAAGGACCCCACCCGCCAGCCGAAGCGCGGCCAAAAGCCGCAGAAGGTGATGCTGTCGTGCCACATGGACGAGATCGGGTTCTACGTGCGGCACGTGGATGACGACGGTTTCGTGCGGCTGCAGGAGGTGGGCGGCTTCGACGCGCGGAACCTGTTCGCGCGGCAGGTGTTGATCCAGGGGAAGGAAGACCTGGTTGGCGTACTCAACCCCGGCGGGCGGCCGATCCATATTTCTTCGAGCGAGGAGCGGAACAAGGTTCCGGAGATCAAGGACTTTTTTGTGGACCTGCGGCTGCCGGGCGAACAGGTGCGGAAGCTGGTGCAGGTCGGTGACCCGGTGACGCTGATTCAGACGACGCGGCTGATCGGCGACGCGATCACGGGTAAGTGCCTGGATAACCGGGCGGCGGTGTGGTGCGGGATCAGCGCGGTGCGGCAGTTGCTCGGGCTCGACCTGGCGACGGGCAAGCGGAAGCGCAGCGCGCCGGCGCCGGGCTCGGCGCACGAGATCTACTTCGTGGCGTCGGTGCAGGAGGAGGTCGGCTGTCGTGGGGCGATGACGGCCGCTTACGCGATCGAGCCGGACGTGGGGATCGCGATCGACGTGACGCTGGCGTGCGACACGCCGGGGGTCGGCAAGGAAGAGGCGGTCACCGAGCTCGGCGGCGGGGTGGCGATCAAGGTGATGGACTCCGGCGCGATCAGCGACCGCGGGCTCGTCGACGCGTTTTTGGCGACCGCGCGGAAGAAGCGGATCGCGCACCAGCTGGAGATCCTGCCGCGGGGCGCGACCGACGCGGCCACGGTACAGCGGGCCCGCCAGGGGATCCGCGCGATCACGTTGTCGATCCCGACGCGGTACATTCACACGGTGACGGAGACGCTGAGCGGGAAGGATGCGAAAGCGGCGGTGGATTTGCTGGCGGCGTGGTTGGCGGCGTAGGACACGTTCTCGCAAGTTTGAGCGGCCGTTATGCTGACAGGGTGGAGCAGATGTCGCGCCCGGGCCACTCGGCTTCGCACAATTGCTCACTGCTCTGCGTCGTCGCGGGATTCGACGGGTGTGCCGCGTTCGGGGCAGATGCCGGACTGGTTGCTGCGGAGGTCGTAGCCGCACTTCCGGCAGAGTAGTGCCCCGGCGAAATCTTCGCGTTCGGTTGCCAGGCGGTACGCGCTGCCCAGGGCGAGAAACGCCAGGGTATAGATGATCGCCAACAGCGATAACAGCATCACAGCGACTGTGAACTCGGGTTCGCGGAGCAACACCGGCGTGGCCATCAGTGCGCGGTAAAGCAACACCCCGCCGACGATCACCAGCGGCGGTAGGATGAAGCGCCGCGCGGTTCGTCGCCGCCGCAAGAGCGTTCGCCGAAAGCGCAGCTGAGGTTCGGTCGGCTCGTCCATGGTTCGCTACCGGATCTGCCCCTCCTCGACCTTTGCTTCGGCGGCCGGCAGGGTTTCGACGCGGAACGTCTTCTCGACCGAGCGGATGTGCAGGTCGCGCTGCGGGAAGGCGATCTCGATGCCGGCGGCCTTGAACTCGTCGTCGATCGTGGTGTGCAGGTGGTGGAACAGGGACTGCCACTGATCGCGGGTCGGCATGTAAGCCCGCAGCTCGAAGTTGAGGCTGCTGTCGCCAAAGCCCAGGAACAGCGCGCGGGGCTCGGGATCGTCCAGCAACAGCGGGCACTCGCGGGCGATCTTCAGCAGCGTCTGCTCCGCCCGGCGCGTGTCCGAGCCGTAGGCGATGCCGACCGGCACGATCACGCGGGTGACCGGATCCGTCAGCGTCCAGTTGATCAGCTGGCCGGTGATGAACTCGCGGTTCGGCACCACCAGCTCCCGCCGGTCCCAGTCGGTGATCGTCGTCGCCCGCATGCGGATCCGCGTCACCCGTCCGTCGACGTTGCCGACCGTGACGATGTCGCCGATCCGGATCGGCCGCTCGAACAGAATGATCAAGCCGGAGACGAAGTTCGCGAAGATCTCCTGCAGGCCGAAGCCGAGGCCGACCGAGATCGCCGCCACCAGCCACTGCACCTGCGACCACCCGATGCCGATCACCGAGAAGGCGATGATGAAGCCGACGATCAGCAGGAAGTAGCTGGTCACGGTGGAGATCGCGTAGCGCTCGCCGGCCTGCATCGGCAGGCGCTGGAGCACGGCGATCTCGAGCAGCCCCGGCAGGTTCTTCGAGAACAGCACCGTCACCACCAGCACGATCACGGCCATCAGCAGGTTCGCGAGCGTGATGAAGCCCGGCCCTTCCGTCGCCACGGTCGCGGGGGCCGCCCCGGCGTCGGCCGCCCCGTCGGCCGCAGCGCCGGTCCCCGGCAGC
>CAZCKC010000026.1:0-29473 GCA_964499235.1 uncultured Planctomycetales bacterium
GAGATCGTTTCACGTGACTGGAGTTCAGACGTGTGCTCTTCCGATCTGCCGCCAACCGAGAGGCAAGCGCGCGCCGCAACCGATGCGCGGGCTTCGCGCCACGACCAGGCTCCTCACGCGGCGCCGGTTCCCTCGCCCTGAACGGCCACGGGCGCAGCGTGTGCGTCGACCACGTCGGCCTCCGCAACACCGCCATAGAGCCGGCGCAGAAAATAGAGACTCACGTGGACCAGGCCGATGAGCACCGGCACCTCGACCAGCGGGCCGACGACCGTGGCGAAGGCGACCGGCGAGGCGATGCCGAACACGGCAATGGCGACGGCAATCGCCAGCTCGAAGTTGTTGCCCGACGCCGTGAAGGCCAGCGTGGCGGCGCGGGAATAGTCCGCCCCGACCTTCCAGGCCATGAAGAAGCTGACCAGGAACATGATCGCGAAGTACGCGCTGAGCGGGATCGCGATCCACAGCACATCCAGCGGCTGGTTGATGATCCGCTCGCCCTGCGTGCTGAACATGACCACGATGGTGAACAGCAGCGCCCCCAGCGTCAACGGCGAGATTCTCGGCACGAACACCCGGTCGTACCAATCGCCGCCCTTGAGCGGCACGAGGAGCACCCGGCTCAGTATCCCCGCCGCGAAGGGGATGCCCAGGTAGATCATCACGCTGACGAAGATCTCACCGATGCTGACCTCGACCACCGATCCCTGCAGCCCGAACAGCGGCGGCAGCACCGTGACGAACACCCATGCGTAGAAGCCGAAGGTTACGATCTGAAAAATGCTGTTCAGCGCCACCAGCCCCGCGCCATACTCGCTGCTGCCCCGGGCAAGCTGGTTCCAGACCAGCACCATCGCGATGCAGCGGGCGATGCCGACCATGATCAGCCCAACCATGTAAAGGCCCCAGCGCTCGTCGGGGCCGAACACCGCCGGGGCGACAAAGCCGAAGAACACGACTGCCAGCAGAAACATCAGGATCGGGCCGACGATCCAGTTCTGCAGCAGCGACAAGCCGACCACCTTGGCGTCCGCGAACACCTTGGGCATCAGCTCATATTTCACCTTCGCCAGCGGCGGGTACATCATCAGGATCAGCCCGACGGCGATCAGCAGGTTGGTGTGCTCGCCGACAGTCAGCGCCTGGTTAAAGCGCTCGACACCGGACTGGAACAGGTAGCCGACGGCCACGCCCAGCGCCATCGCCAGGAAGATCCACAGCGTCAGGAAGCGATCCAGAAACGAAAGGCGTGAGGGGCGCTCGGCCTGCATGACGATTACTCCGGCTTCTGGGCAGTGACGTTCAGACTCGTGATGAAGTCCGCGGGCCGTGTTCCGGCCGGCAGCGCGGCGATGACCTTCTGGTACAGCGGATCCTCCAACGAGGTCATCGCCTCGATGTACTGCGGCTTGTGCTCAAGCTGAATGGCGCTGAGGCCGGCTTCTCGGGCGAACCGCTCCGTGCGCTCGACCAGCTCCGCGCCGGCGATGCAGCCGACCAGCGCATCCACGTCAGCTCGCACCGCCGCCGGCAATGGCCGCAGCAGGGCGAGGTCCGACACGGCCACGCGGCCGCCCGGCTTCAGGACGCGGGCGATCTCGCGCCAGACCTGCGGCTTGTCGGGTGAGAGGTTGATCACGCAGTTCGAGATGACGACGTCCACGCTGTCGTCGGCGATCGGCAGGTGCTCGATTTCCCCCAGCCGGAACTCGACGTTGTCGAGCCCCGTGCGCTCGGTGTACGCCGCGGAGTTGCCACGCGCCTTGCTCAGCATCTCCGGCGTCATGTCCACGCCGATGACGCGTCCGGTCGCGCCCACCTTCGGGCCGGCGATGAAGCAGTCGAAGCCGCCGCCGGAACCGAGGTCGAGCACGACGTCACCCGCTTTGAGGCTCGCGATGGCGGTGGGGTTGCCGCAAGACAGCCCCAGGTCCGCGCCCTCCGGCAGGTCGGCCAGCTCCGCGTCGCTGTACCCGATCTGCTCGGCCAGGCGCTGCGGACCACAACACGATTGCGCCGGTCCGCAACAGCCGCCGGTTCCAAGCGTGCTGCCACGCGTCGCGACATCGGCATAGCCGGTTCGGACCTTGGTTCGAACGTCATCCTGCGTCTTGATCTTGTTGTTCATGACCGCCTTTCCTCGTGGTTCGCTCATTGTCCGGTTTTCGATGCGTCATGGCCGGCGTCGTCGCGCCGCGCACAGCCCGACGATGGGCACCATTCGTCAAGGGCGTCCGCCAACGCCCGCAGGCGGGCGGACAGGTCCGCGCAGCGGGCGACGTACCAGACAGTCCGGCCTTTCTTCTCCGCTTCCAGGATGCCGACGCGCGCCAAGAGCCCCAGGTGCCGGGCCACGACGGAGAAGTCGACGGCGCAGCATTCGGCCACCTCCGTCACGGAACACGGCCGGCTACACTTCACCAGGCAGCCCAGCAGCCGGGCCCGCGTGGGGTCGGCCAGCGCCTTGAACAGCTCCGTGTCGAGTCGCCGATCCACCGCCGCCCGCCGCCGGGCCGCCTGCCGCGGCGTGGTGGGTACTTTATTGGTTACTGACGCCATCATGCCTGTATCTTAGCCCGTAATCTCAGGCGGTCAAGCCGCCGGGCCGGCCGGGTCCGCGGGGGGCTCACCCCAGGTTGGTCGGTACGACCTTGAAGATGAACGCGAGGCAGAAGTAGACGCCCACCAGTAGGAAGATCACGCCGGTGACCCGGCGGGCCCAGCGCTCGAACGCGCTGATGCTGTTGAAGGCCTTCGCCATCGCGTTCGCGCTGACCACGATCAGAACAGCAAAAACGACCACCGGCAGCGCCGTGCTGATCCCGAATACCGCGGGCAGCATGATGCTGGACTCGAACTTCACCGCCAGCGGGATCAGCCCGGCGAAGTAGAGCGCCGCCGAAGCCGGGCAAAACGAGAGCGCGAACACGATCCCCAGCACCAGCCCGGCCCAGACGCCCCAGTCCGCCACCTTCTGGCCGACGCGCTGCCCCAGGTCGGAACCGCGCGTCGGCAGCGCGATCATGCCCAGCAGCACCATGCCCAGCAGGATCAGGATCGGCCCGAGCAGCTTGTTCATGTACTTCTGCAGCGTGATCGAAACCGCGGGCGCCGACATCAGGCTCCCGACCAGGATCGCCGCAATCGCGACGTACACGAGGCTGCGGCCGAGCGTGTAGAGCAGCCCGGTCAGCAGCGCCGCCCGGGGATTCTCCACCCGGCGGCTGATAAACGAAATCGCCGCCACGTTGGTCGCCAACGGACAGGGGCTGATGGCCGTCAGGACGCCCGTCCACGCCGCGGCGGCGATTGCCGCCCACAGTTCAGCTGTCACGCCTACGACTCCAGGTACTTGCGGGTCTGCTCCGCGACGTACTGCTTGAACTGCGTCTCCTCGACGTGCACGTACTGCCAGACCTTCTCCATGTTCGTCCAGTCGCGCTGCTGGCCGTCATGCACGTCGACGAGCACCAGCGAGCTCGCCACCAGCTGATAGTCCCGCACGAAGTGGGCGTTGGGCGGCTCCTCCAGGTTCACGCTACGCCACTCGAGCTCACCCTCTGCCAAGGCGTCAGGAAAATGCTCGCGCAGCGCCTCTGCCGCCAGGCGCTCGATCTTGTTGCACGTCATGCAGCGCTGCGTGCTGTGGAAATAGTAGGCGATCACCTTGCGGGCCGGTTGCGCCGGCGTGGCGGCGGGGTCGCTCGGCGCGGCGCCATTCTCGCGCGGCGCCGGCAGCTCAGCCTTCGCCCCGGCCAGTTCTCCCCCTGGCGTCGTCTGGGAGGTTTCCGGCCCGGACGCAACGTCGCCGGCACCGGCCGAGTTCGACTCGCTTACCACCAGGTAGCCCACGCTGGCGGCGACGAACGCCAGCAGGATGACCGTACCAACCATCTTCACGTTCATTGCGACACTCCTTCCGTGCCGAGGGCCGACACGCGTCAAAGATCTCCACTGACCACGCGAACGTATCTCGCGCCTGTACCCATGCCAGTCAACTTCGTAAGCCCGGCGGCGCCGACCGGGCACCGCCCGCAAGCGCCCACAACCCCGCCAGCAGCAGGCCCGCCAGCGCGAGGTCGAACACCGTGTACGCGTATCGCGCTACCGCCGTCAGTTCGGCACTGGGCAACAGCATCAACCCGCCGCTGATCGCTGCGAGACCCAGCAATGCCGCGGCGGCCGCTGCCAGGCCGGGTCGGCTGTGACCGAAGGTCTTCTTGCCGCTGCCCAACGCGGCAACCAGGAAAGTTGCCAGGCCGACCAGCATCGTTGCCGCCGCGACCAGGAAGTGGTGATGGTCCAGCCAGGCGCGAGATGGCAGCGCGTACTCGCGCAGCTCCCGCTGCAGCAGCAGCGGCAGCAGCCCCACGACGATGACGATCGTCACCAGCCAGCACGCAACGCGTCCAAACGTGCTCCCCTCGACCAGGCGTCCTACACCCCAGCCAGTAGCCAGCGCAACGACGGCCAGCCACAGCAGGTACATCACCGGCTTGAGGTATGTCTCGCGCAAGACGCTCGATGTCACCGCCGACCGGCTCAGCCCCAGCAGCTCGAACTGCGGTACCGTGACGGCCTGCGCATGCTCGTCGAACGGCCGGTCCACGACGGGCGCGAAGAACATCTCCGCAGTGGGCGAATGGCATTCCGTGCAGCCCTTGGCCCCCAGCGCGGCGCGGGCCGGCAAGACGTCGTGGTTGTACTTGTGCACGTTGCCGTACGCGGACGCCTCCCACGGCTCGGTCGGGACCGTGCGGTACTCCGCGCCCGAGCGGTACACGCGGTCATCACTGACCCAGACCACGCGCTTGCCGTCCAGCGGATAGCCGATCGCCGTCAGGTGCCGAGTGATGGCGGCGATCAGCGCGTCGATCTCCTCCGGCCGATTGACCTCGATCACGCCGTCGCCGTTGTCGTCCGTGATCTTCGACAGGTCCGCATGTTCCGCGGGATTCTCGCGATGGGCGACCCACATCTTGCGGATGTCCGACATGCGCGGCTGCATTAGCCCGGGCTGCCGCTCAACCTCGATACCCGGCCACGATGAATGCACGCGGTTAACCGGGTAGATCTTGCCCTTGTAGCGCGCCAGCACGGGCCGAAACGTCTCGGTCGGCTTGTCGTCGTAGCCCATCATCCCCAGAAAGCCGTAGTGATTGCGGTACCGGCCGCCGACCCCGTAAAAGGTCCAAAGTTGTTTGCCGCCCTGGGGAATCTTCGCATCGGGATTGAAGACGTCGCTGGCCTGCATCGCGATCGGCATCACCAGCCGCTCCGGGATGTGGCAGGCCTGGCACGAAATATGCTCCAGGTGCAGCGGCGGCAGCCCTTCGTGGATGGCAATCGGCGCTCCGAAATCGCCTGTCGTGTGACAGCTGTCACAATCGCGAACCGTGTTGTCCAGATCATTCCGCACCTGCCCGCCCGGATCGTCACCCTTGGCGATCTGGTGCACCTCGCGGCCATTGATGCGCGGATCATCCGCCCGCGAGCCGGCCGGGTGGCAGTCGACGCACCGCATGCCCGCCCGCAGATGAACATCCGTCCGAGCGCCGTAATTCGCCCCGCGTTTCTTCCACCCCGGCTGGGCGTGGCATTGCAGGCAGGTCTCGTTCCGGGGGGATACCACGATGTGCGGCGACAGCTTGCCGTCGGCGTCAAACTTTGACGCGTCGTACGCCACGGCCACACGCTCGTTCTTCGCGACGGCGCCCGTCACGCTGGCCAGTCCGGCGGCCGCCGTCGGCGCCCAACGGAAGTTCATCGCGGCGATTTGCTTGTTCCGCGTGCCAAAGTCGTACTCCGGCATGTGACACAACAGGCAATCCGCTTCCAGCACGCCGGATTCGCTCCACCGCGCCTGGTAGTAGTCGCCGTCCAGATCGTTTTCGCCGCCGGGCGTGAAGCCCGACGCCGGGTCCGCCATCCACTCGTCGTACCGCTTGCCGTCGCGGTCGTATTCCAGCGGCCCCCCGCCGGGATGGCACTTCCCGCAGCCGCGCGTGATGAACACGAACGACGTCATGTCGATCAGGTGTGGGTCGTCGTTGTGCTTCGGCGACAGGTAGGAATACAACGGCGCCGGCGAGCACCAGGCCCCACCGTAGTTGCCCGGTGAGCTGACCCACTGGCAGCGCTCGCCCAACGGCGCCGGCGGCTGCTCGTCGGCTCCCTGCTGGAAATGGTAGCCCTGCGTGATCTTCTCGTAGTCGTGGCAAGCGCCGCAGGTCTGCTTGGGCGAGTACGGCTTGTCCGCATTCTCACCCGCGACCGGGTTGATGATGTGGCCGGCTTCGTCGCGCAGGAAGAACGGCGGACAGACATTACCGGCACGTGCGCTGCGGGCGGCTTCCCTGGGCTCGGCGGATGGAGCGCTCGCAAGCACGGCGCCTACCGCGCCGAAGAGCAATCCGGTCACGAGCGCTTTGCCAGTCAAGATGCTCTCCTTGATCAGTGCCAGCCGACTGCATCCCCGTACCGCACCCGTCAGCCGTCGCAGCCGATCTTGGTCCGCACGGCTGCGGCGACGCGCTGGGCATCGTTGATCATCGCGGGCCGGTCAGGCTGCTTGCAAATCCCGAGCGTGGACACATCCAGGTGGAGATCGACCGGCAGCTCCGCCTGCTCGATGATCTTCCGGGCGCAGTGGTCCTCGCAGCCGTCGATCACGACGCGCCGACCGGCGCTGCGCGCCCGTTCGAGCTTGTCCGGGATCGCGGCCGCGACCGCCGCCGCACAGAACAGGTGGCCGACGCCGGCCTGCATCAGGTTCACACCAGCCCGGTTCGATACCTGGCCGGAGTACGCCGCACCGGCACACGTGAAGATGAGCGTCGCGCCGCCCTTGTCACCGCAGCACGGACCTGCCATGCGGCACTTCCTTTCTCTGCCTCGCCGGCGCCACAGGGCGCACCTACGGCTGCAGCAGTTTCTCCAGTTCCGCTTCGCTCGGGATCTTGCCCGCAACCTTGACCTGCCCGTCGATCGCCAGCGCCGGCGTCATCATCACGCCATACTCGGTGATCTTGCCGATGTCCTTGACATGGTCGAGCGTGTAGTCGAGGCCAAGCCGGTCGGCGACCGCCTTGGTTGCGTTTTCGAGCTGGTTACACTTGGCACACCCCGTGCCGAGGACTTCGATCTTCATTTGCAATTCTCCTTTAGGCCGCAATGGAACCGAACGTGATGCCGGCGACCGTCGACAGGACGACGACGAGCGCTACGTAAACGAGCGTCTTCTGCGTGCCCATCACGGAGCGGATCACCAGCATGTTGGGCAGCGAGAGCGCCGGCCCGGCCAGCAGCAGCGCCAATGCCGGGCCCTTGCCCATGCCGGCGCCAAGCAAGCCTTCAAGAATCGGCACTTCGGTCAGCGTGGCGAAGTACATCAACGCGCCGGAGAACGAGGCGAACAGGTTGGCCCACACGCTGTTGCCGCCCACGAGCCCCGCAATCCAGCTCTCCGGAATCAACGCCGGATGACCCGGGCGTCCCAGCAGCATCCCCGCGACGAGCACGCCGATGAACAGCAGCGGCAGAATCTGCTTGGCAAACGTCCACGTGCTGGCGACCCAGGCCTTCAGTTCGTCCTTCGCGAACCAGGCCCCGAGCATGAGCAACAGACCGACCAGCAACACCCCCGTGACGAGCCACTTCACCGAGGCGAGGGCCGCGCCGACGCCGGTCGTGTCGAGTGCTTTCCAGTTCGCGAACACGAGGATGCCGATCATGGCGCCAAAGTAGAGAATCGTCTGCCACAGCGGCCGTTCGCGTTCGTCTTCGCCAGTCACGAAGCCGCCCTGCGTATCACGCGCCGCCTCCTCCTTGCGGTAGATCAGATGCATCGCCAGGCCAATCACGATGGCGAAGACCACCGCGCCGACCGCGCGGGCGACGCCCAGCTCCCAGCCGAGCACGCGCGCCGTCAGGATAATGGCCAGGACATTGATCGCCGGCCCGGAGTAGAGGAACGCCGTCGCCGGCCCGAGCCCCGCCCCCCGCTTGTAGATGCCCGCGAACAGCGGCAAAATCGTGCACGAGCACGCCGCCAGGATCGTCCCCGAGACGCCCGCGACGCTGTACGCGACGACCTTGTGGGCCTGCGCGCCGAAGTACTTCATCACCGCCGCCTGCGAGACGAAGCACGCAATCGCCCCCGCAATGAACAACGCTGGCACCAGACACAGCAGCACGTGGTGCCGCGCGTAATCCTGCAGCATGAGCAGCGCTTCGCGGGCCGAGGTGCTCACTTTCCCGGCCGCGGGAAGGGCTTCAAACGGCAAGAAATACGACAGCAGGAAGATCGCGACCATCACGGCCAGGATCGCGGCCGTCCGCACGCGTCCCCCGAGCCCATCCATGGTCAAAAGGCCATAGATCCGCGCAAAAAAAGGGCGGATTACAGCGCCTGCACGCCGATCGCCGCCTGCTGCGCCCTCAAGTTGTCCTTCAGCACCGACTCGATGCATTCCCATAATCCCTGCAAACAGCAAATCTTGAGGCGGAAGAACGTCTTCGTGCCTTGTTTGCGGTCCGCCACGATGCCCGCCTGCTTCAGCACGGCGAGGTGCTTCGACACGGTCGACTGATCCAGCCGGGTCAGCTCCGTCAGCTCGCAGACACAGCACTCGCGGTCAACCAGCACATCCAGCATCATCAGGCGCGTCGGGTGCGCCAGGGCCTTGGCAATCCTTGCCCGGGCCTCGTACCGCTCGACGGGATGTTTCGGCCTGATCATCATGACTCAATGGCGATAATACCATGGACATCGGCTCCGTCAACCGTTCGCTTGAGCGCGCCACAGCGATTTCGCGCCGACCATCGATCAAGATCCGGCAAGCTGCGCGGCGTTCGCCGGGCCACGGCCCCACCTTGGCGAGCCAGTCGTCCGGCACCGCTCACGGACCTGATCGCTCCCCACGTCTGCCGTTTCCGTTGGCCGGCGACCCGTGCCCGCGGGCTGACGCCGCGCCAGGCGACCCGCGGTGATGAATGCGGCCGGGAGCGGTTGCACGGCTGACGCGGCTGTCCCGGCGACCCCGTGCCGATCCGCCAGTTGACGGCATTGCCCCGTCTGCTATCATTCCATGCTTCGAGCCCCAGGCGCTCCCAGTCGTTCGCCTTCGGTCATCCCGCCGCTGATTCTCCCTGCTGCTGGCTTACCAAAGTGCGTGTTTCCGCCCCACCCGGCTGCGCGGTTGGACTGAGCGATGCGTTCACGGCCGGTTCGGCGAGATTTTGGCGAGAGCATGGAAATAGCAACCAAGCAGCATTTCACCGGCCTGACCGAGCGCCTCGAGCGCCGCGGCCGACAGCTCCCCGGCGGGCTGCAGCCACCGGACGACGCGACAGAGGCCGATTCGATACAGCCGGGAATCGCCCAGCTCACAGCCGAACTGCTTAAGCTGCGCGTCGCGGCTGCCAGCGGCTGGGGCGCCCTGAGAAATGAGACCGAGAATTCGTATGGGCGCCTTTGAACGCAGCGTGCGTTCGGCCGCCCACGCGAACGAAACCTAAAGGAGTACCGTTTGACCTTTGACGAACTGCAACTCGCGGAGCCGCTGGCGCGTGCCCTGCGGGCAGCGAACTACACCGATCCGACGCCGGTCCAGGCCGCGGCCATCCCAGTGGCACTGGCCGGCCGCGACGTGCTGGGATTCGCCCAGACGGGCACCGGCAAGACCGCGGCGTTTGCGCTGCCAATCCTGCAACGCTTGCTGACCACGCCGCGCGCCGGAACGGCGGAATACACCCCCAAGGGGGCGCGGGCCCTGGTGCTCAGCCCGACACGAGAGCTGGCCCAACAGGTCTACGAGAGTTTCTGCACGTACGCCCGGTATACGTCGCTGCGCTGCGCCGTCGTATTCGGTGGTGTGCGTCAGCACGGACAGGAGCAGTTGTTGCGGGCGGGGGTTGACGTGCTGATCGCCACCCCGGGCCGTCTGATTGACTTCATGCAGCAACGGCTGGCACGCTTGACCCTGGTGGAAACCGTCGTGCTCGATGAGGCGGATCGGATGCTCGACATCGGCTTCTTGCCGGACATCCGCCGCATCCTGGCGCACGTGCCGGAGGATCGCCAGACACTGCTCTTCTCCGCCACGATGTCACGCGGCGTGCGGGGCCTGGTCGGCGAGTTCATGCGCGCGCCCGTGCAAGTCGAGGTGACGCCCGTCTCCTCGGCCGCCGCGAACGTCGCGCACTGGGTGCACCATGTCGAGGCGGCCAATAAGCCCGCCTTGCTCGCCACGCTCCTGCGCGAGACGCCCCGCGACCGCACGCTCGTGTTTACGCGCACGAAACGCGCCGCAGACAACGTCGTTCGGCATCTGCAGCGCGCGGGCCTCCGCGCTGCCGCGATGCACGGCGACAAGGACCAGAGCCATCGCGTGCGCGTGCTCGACGATTTTCGCACCGCCCGCAACCCCGTCCTCGTCGCCACCGACATTGCCGCCCGTGGCTTGCACGTGGATGACATCGCCCGCGTGATCAACTACGACCTCACGCGGGAGCCGGAGACGTACGTGCACCGGGTCGGCCGCACGGGACGCGCCGGCGCCAGCGGCGTCGCCGTCACCTTCTGCACCGCGACCGAGCGCCGCGACCTGCAGGCGATCGAAGCCCTGATCCGATCGCCGCTGCAACGCGCGGATGGCGGACCCGAGCCCGCCGGGGAGCCGGTGGACGGCGCCGCGGCCGCTCCCGCGCAACGCGACCGCCCCCGCTATCGTGGGCGGCGCGGCAAACGCCGACGCGCGACAACCGCCAGCGCCTGAGGAGGGCACCGGCATGACGCCTGATGAGATCGACCAGCTCCGCCAGCAGCTCGAAGCGGAGAAGGCGGAGTACGAGGAGACGCTCGGCACTTCGCTGGAGTCGGCGAAGGGCGAGGAACTCGACCAGCAACGCGTCGGCCGGCTTTCGCGGATGGACGCCCTGCAATCGCAGTCGATCCTGCGGGCGGCAAACCAGCGCATCGCCGGCGAGATTCAGCAGATCGATCTCGCCCTCGAGCGCATCAAGCGCGGCACGTACGGCAAGTGCCATTCCTGCGAGCGCGCGATCGGCCTGGCGCGGCTGCAGGCGCTGCCGGCCACGCTGCACTGCGTCGCCTGCGCCCGGCGCGGCGGCTGAGCCGGCGGATCACGGCGCATCGAACGCGTGGTGCAGCGCGGCTTTGTGCGTAGCCAGCGCGGCGCTGTCCCATAGCACGAAGCGGATCCGCCGCACCGCTTGCAGGCTCGACAGGCTCTCCCGGATCGCCTGCAACGCGGTCTCCGCCGCATCATTGATCGGGTAGCCGAACGCGCCCGTCGAAATGGCCGGGAACCCGATCGAGCACGCGCCCACTTCCTCCGCACGAATTAGTGCCTCCTGGTAGCAACGCCGCAGCAGTTCCGCCGCGGGCTCGTCGATCCCGTAGACGGGCCCCAGGCAGTGAACCACGTAGCGATTCGGCAAGTCGAAGGCCGGCGTGATGACGGCTTCGCCCGGTCGGATCGGCGCCAGGGGCCGGCAGGCGCGCTCGAGCTGCGGTCCGGCCGCGCGGTGGATGGCCCCGGCGACACCGCCACCGATGAGCAACTCGGCATTGGCGGCGTTGACGACTACATCCAGGTCGGGCTGGGCGACGATGTCGCCACGCACGCATTCGACAACGATCTCGCCTACCTGGCGACTGGCCTGCATTTCAAGCACCTCCATTTGAAGCCGCTCAGCCATCTCTCAGGTCGCGCAGCATAGCAATCACCCCCGCTGCGCGGTGATGATGTAGTTCACATCGTCCTCGTGCATCAGCGGGTGGTAGAAACGCGGCGGGTGGCTCGCGACGTCGACGTACACGCTTCGCAGCGTCGCCAGGAAAGCCTCTTCCTGCGGCTCCGCCGACCAGAGGGCGAACACCCCGCCCGGATGGAGGAGGGCACAAAGCCGCCGCAGCCTGCTCGCGGAACACGGCGCATCCGGATCCGCCGCCCGATCAGAGCAGTTCGCGGAATGTGTCCACGGTCAGGCCCGCCTGCCGGAGCAGGGCCCGCAACGTACCCTTGGCGAGTTCGCGATGATCCGGTACCGTCAGCCGCCGGTGTGGTGCGTGCTGCTGCCTGAGAATGACGTGACTGCCGGTTTGGTGATCCACCGCGTACCCGAGCTTGGCGAACGCCCGCACGGCGTCCTGGCCAGAGACGACGGGCAGTCGGCTCACGCCCCGACCTCTACGGTGGCTTCCCAGGTCGACGGTGGGATCGGCTCGTTGTGCCGGCGGAGGCTCTCGATATATCCGGCGATCGCGTCCTTGATGTTCGTCACGGCCTCGTCGCGGGTCGCGCCCTGGCTGACGCAGCCGGGCAGGGTCGGGCACTCGGCCACGAACACGCCATCCTCGTCCTGCTCGATCAACACGCGGTACAGGGCCATGAAGCACCTCCCTATTTAGCTTATGACGTGTCGCCTTCCGAAACAAGTTGCGCTCGTGCCTGCTAGCGTGGTCCTTACGCAGTCCGAGCTCGCACGAGCATCCTGGCCTTGAGCGGCACGGACGTCCATCCCACCCCTGGTGCAGCCCGCGCCGCCGCAGCGTTTGGGGAGCAAAATACCCCTCCCGCCGCGCGACCTGAGCCAATCACCCCCGCTGCGCGGTGATGATGTAGTTCACATCGTCCTCGTGCATCAGCGGGTGGTAGAAGCGCAGCGGGTGGCTCGCGACGTCGACGTACACGGTTTGCAGCGTCTCCAGGAAGGCCTCTTCCGGAGCCTCCGCCGACCAGAGGGCGAACACCCCGCCCGGGTGGAGACGAGCGCGAAGCCGCCGCAACCCCTCGGCCGTATAGAACGCCGCGTGGCCGGGCTGGAGCAGCCCGCGCGGCGAGTGATCGATGTCCACCAGCACCGCGTGGTAGCGATCCGGCGCCTCCGGGCGACCGGCCGACGGGACGGCCGCGTCCCGCGCGGGTGTCGCCGCGGGTTGCGTATCTGGCACCCGATCGTCGTCGACGGCCCCCACGAAGCGGAAGAAGTCTCCGTGCACGATCGTGCAGCGCGGCTCGTCCACCAGCGCCGCCGCCAGCGGCACCAGCCGGCGCTCATGCCAGGCGATCACCGGCGCGAGGTACTCGACGACCGTTACCGACCGCACGCCGGGGTTGTCCAGGGCGGCCTTGGCCGTGTGACCCAGGCCCAATCCGCCCACGAGCACGTCCAGCGGCCCGGGCCTGCCATCGAGCACACGCGTGGCCAGCGCGATCTCCGTCGTGTTGACCAGGCTGGACATGAGGAACTGGCCGTCCAGCTTGACTTCGAACACCTCAACGCCGTCCAGCGAGCGAACTTCACGGCGCCGCAGGATCAACTCGCCCAGGGGCGTCATCTGGTAGTCCAGCTCTTCGATCGACGGGCGTGCCATCATCGCTCCGGCCGCGACCGCGTGAGACGACAGCGCGTTGCGGCCGCAATGAAGGAGGATAACCAACACGCGTTCGGCGGGATAGCCCCGCGGCGGGCGAGGGACCGCTGCGCCTTGCTTGCGACCGTGCTTCGCGCGCCCGTGGAAATGGCGTATCTTACCGCCCGCGCCGCTTGGTGGATTCGCATCGCGAGACGCGGCCGCAGCGGCGCGGTTGCGCTGTAGCCCCACCCACCGCGAGCAGGCCGACGCCCAGAGAAAGCGGAGCGAAATGAGCACGTCGCACTCACAAACCGGCGACCTCGCGGCCCCGTCGGTGCCGCTTCCTGCCAACCGCGAATCGACCCGCGCCAGCGTCGCCACGCTGCTCTTCGTTGCGGTCTACGCCGCCGCCATCTACTTGCCGTTCCTCGGCTCCAGCCGCACATTGACCAGCCACGAGGTCATGGTGACACACCCGGCGCAGCGGATCCTCTCTGATGGCGAGTGGATCGTTCCGCCATATGCGGGTGGCTCCTGGCTCGACAAGCCACCGCTGGTGAACTGGGTGACCGCGATCGGGTTCGCCCTCTTCGGCTTCAGCGAGTTCGTCGCCAGGCTCCCCGCAGCGCTCAGCGCGATCGGCCTGAGCGTCCTCGTCGCCTGGATCGCCGGCCGATTCGTCGGCCCACGCGCCGCCCTCTTCGCCGGCCTCGTGCAGGCCACCACTGTCTACACGTTCACGCACGGCCGCCTCGGTGAGATCGACATGCCCCTCACCCTGCTCGTCGCTGGCGGAAATGCCGTCCTGATGAGCCGCTGGGCGCGCGGACATCTCGACCTGCCCTGGCGCCACGGGGTGGCCTTCTACACCCTCGCGGCCCTCGCCGTCCTGGCGAAGGGCTTGGTCGGCGCGGTCTTCCTCGGCACAACCGTCTTGGCCTATTGCGCCATCCGCCGCTCATGGAAGCCGTTTCGCGCCGTTGTCTGGACGCCCACGATTGTCTGCTTCTTCGTCATCGCCGGTTGGTGGCACGTCGCGGCATGGCTCCAGGACGGCGACTCCGCAGTCGATCAGTGGGCGTACAACTCCCTCATGCGCTTCCTCGGCCTGACCCACCTGGGGACCGAATCGCCGTTGTTCTTCTTCTGGACGGTGCCGTGGTTGTTCCTGCCCTGGACGATTGCACTGGTCATCGGCGCCAAGCAGGCCTGGCGCGACGCCCACGGGCCCAACGCACGAACCTACCTGTTCCTCTGGGCGTGGTTTCTCGGCGGCTTCGTGTTTCTCACGATCAGCTTCTTCAAGCACAAGCACTATATCATCCCCGCCTTGCCGCCGCTTTCGATCATCTGCGCACCGCTCCTCGTGCGGCACGTCGACGCGGTCAAGCCGCACGCGCAGCGCTTCTACATCATCGTGTTCACGGTACTGCTGATCGTGTACGGCATCGTGAGCGGCGTCGTCATGCCGAGCCGCGACCACCGCCGCGCTACCGTCGATTTCTTGCACGAAGCGACCGCCCGCGTTCCCGCCGACGAGACGCTCTATGTCGTCGGGCTCGGTCAGTCGGCGGCGTACCCCTACATCGCGCACAACCGCGTCGCCTATATCGATCGGCCCGATCACGTCATCGCGGCACTCGAGGAGGCCGGGGGCGGACCGATCTGGATTCTCACGCTGCGCGAATACGAAGACCGAAGCGAAGCGCTCGGCGTGACGCTCGAGGAGATCCAGGCAGAGCCGGTGCGCGCGAAGCACCCGCGCCCCGAGACCATGGTGCTTGGTCGATTGACGCGCATCCCCGCTCCGCAGCCGGCCCCGGGCGAAGCACCAGCTACTCGCGCATCGCCCGCCGACGAGCCGTAGCGCCCCGCCGCGTCCGGCCCGCGGCAGCACCGCGGACCGCCCGGCATGAAGCAGTTCCTGCCCCGCCGCGCCGGGGCCGTGCCAAAAGTTCGCCTGAACAGGCCACCCGCTCGATCTCCGTTATAGTGCCTGGATGTTTTACGGCTGGATCGTTCTCATCATCAGCATGGTCGCGGTGGCGGCCACGTCGCCGGGGCAGTCGTACCTCATCGGCAAGTTCAGCAGCGCGATCGAGGCCGACCTCGGCATCTCCGAAACCACCCTGACCGCGGCTTACGGCCTCGCGACGGTGCTCGCGGCCCTGCCACTGCCTCTGGTCGGACGGTTTGCGGACCGGTTCGGCCCGCGCGCGCTGATGGGCGCTGCGGCCCTGGCGCTCGGCGTCGGCTGCCTGCTGATGGGGGCCGTACAGGGCCCATTCATGCTCGGCGTAGGCTACTTCGTGCTGCGATTGGCCGGCCAGGGGGCACTCGGCCTGTCAGCAAGCCATTCCACGGCGATGTGGTTCGAGCAGCGGCTCGGCACGGTGATGGGAGTGAAGTCCTTCGCCATGCCGCTGGCGATCCTGACGCTCGCCCCGCTGACGACCTGGCTGATCGGGATGACAGGCTGGCGGGCGGCTTTCGCGCTTCTCGGCGTAGGCGTCTGGGCCGCCGTCTTGCCGCTGGTCTTCTTGGCGCACCGCAATCGGCCGGAAGATATCGGACAACGCGTTGACGGCGCGCCGCCCGCGCCCGCCGCCGGCAAGGGTCAGCATCCGCACGCCCATGCCGATACCGAGTTGCTGAACAGTGCGGCCCAGGTGCCGGCGCAGCAGGCGCTCGACCTCGCGGACGACCCCCCGGAGCACGTCGGCGAGGTCTGTTTTACGCGCAACGCCGCCATGGGCACGATCGCGTTCTGGCTGATTGCAGCCGCCATGATCCTCAACGCGCTGGTCGGCACGGCCTTCGTCTTCCTGCTCGCAAAGCTCGCCCTCGCCGTGGGGCTGCCCCTCAGCGCGACCGATTCTTTGCTGAGCGTGTTCGCCATCGGCGCCGCCGCCTGCGCCCCGCTGGCCGGGATCCTGACCGACCGCCTGGCGCCCCGGTGGGTGGTGTCGGCGGGCACCGCACTGCTCGCACTCGCCTGTATCACGTTCGCCGTGGCCGGCAATCTGCTCACGGCGCAACTCGCGATGATCTGGCTCGCAGCCAGCCAGACCCTGATCTTCATCTCCGGCGGAACGCTGCTCGCGCGGTTCTTCGGCCGGCCGCATCACGGCGAAATCCGCGCCTCGCTGGCCTTCATCATGGTCATCGGCACGGCGGTCGGGCCGTTCCTGGCCGCCTGGAGCGCCCAGCACCTGACCTACGCGGGGACCCTGTGGCTGTTCGCGGCGGCGGCGGCTCCGATCGCCCTTTCCGGGTTGGCGTTGCGGCCGCCGGCGGTCGTCGCCGAACGCGGCGACGTGACACCGGTGTGCTCATCGGGTCTCGCAGGATGAGGCAGCCCCCTTAGTTGAGCCTCCGTCACGCTGCCTCCGGGGCTGGCCGCGTGACGGCCGAGCCGCTATCATGCGAGCAATGCACCGTGATGAGTCCATGCTCGCCGCGCGGGAACCATACTGTCCCGCCTCCCGCTGCACACCGCCCTGATCGGCTTCCTGCCACCTGCAACCGCCTGCCGCTGGGCGTGCGCCCGCGACTGATTCCTGGTCGAATTCGGACCTTGCGAACATGATCCCTGCCTGTACATCGGCTCAGACATCGCCAACGTTCGCACCCGTGCTCGGATCGCTCGAGAGAGCAGACGCTGTACGGCGCACGAGCCTTGTGCTGCTCGGCGCCGCCTGCGTGTACCAGTTGGGTTGGGCGTGGCTCGCCGCCGTCCCTCAAATCGTCGGCACCGTCACGAACGACGACACGTTCCTGTATCTCGAGTTTGCGCGGAACACGGTCGCGTTCGGTTTGCCGACGTTCGACGGAATCCATGTGACGAACGGCGTCCAGCCGCTGTGGGCCGCAATCCTGGTCCTGCTCGCTACGTTGACCGATGACAAGGTCATTCTCCTGCGCTGCATGCTCTCGGTCTGCGCCCTGCTAAACGTCGCCACCGGCCTCGTGCTGCTGCGGCTGGCCGAGCGGCTGGGCAGCCGTGTCCTGATCGGGGTTGCCGGCGTCTGCTGGACCTGGTACATGCTCGGCCTCAATCCCGCGCTGCTCGGCATGGAGAACAGCCTCCACGCGTTCCTCGCCGCACTGGTCCTCTTGTACCTGGCAGGTTTTCTGACCCGCACATCGCAGCCCAGCTGGCGTCAGTACCTCCTCTTCGGCCTGCTGCTGGCGCTGAACGCCGGCGCGCGCCTGGACTCGGCGGTGGTCAGTCTCGTGCTCGGGCTGGCAGTAGTGCACCGCAGCGCGGTTCTCGGCACGCGCCGCCGCACGGCGCTGCTGCTCGTGCTCGGTCCCAGCCTCCTCGGCGCTGCCGCGTATTACCTGTTCAACGCGGCGTATTTCGGGGTCGGTCTGCCCGTCTCCGGCCAAATGAAGGCCTATTACGCGCAAGAGTATTTCCATGCCGACGACGCGTGGCAACGCCCGCTGTATGTACTGGGCGCCGTGGCCAAGCCGTTCTTCGCCGCGCCGCAGTGGATCTTCGCCACGTCCGCGCCGGAAGGCATCGAGTCAGGGTGGCTCGGCGTGACATTGGTGCTCGTCTTCACGCCGCTGCTGCTACGGTTCGTAGCGCCGCACCTCGTGGATCGGCCGGCGGCGGACGGCCCGCTCGCCAAGCTCTGCAAGCTACTGCTGGTCGCGACGCTCCTTCATATGGTGATCCTCGCGATCAGCATCCTGCATTTCGCGGTCGATCCGTGGTACCACTCGTGGCTCATTTTGACTTGGATCCTGCTCTTGGCCTGGGGGCTTGACCGTTGGCTGCACTCCCCCGTGCTGCGCCGTAGCACGCGCGCCGGTATCGTCGCCGTGATCATATTGTTGCTCGTGGTTACCAAGGGCATCGCGCTGCACCGGCAATTGACCGGGCGCGAGGCCGTACCGCTTTATGAAGCTCGGCTCGAGGTCGCGAACTGGATCAACGACCACATCCCGAGCGGGACCACGCTGGCTGCGTGGAACGCCGGCCACCTTGCCTATTTCACGGACCAGCCCCTGATCAACCTCGACGGGCTGATGAACTCGCCGGACTACGCGTCGTTCATCCAGGCGAGCGGCGACGTCCGCCAGAAGGTCGACGAGCTGGGGATCGACGTGGTGGTTGATTACAACGCGGACGACAGCTCGATCCCCGATCATCGCGCGTGGGATGCGGCCACTTCGTTTCGCGGCCTGTGGCACTGGGACGAGGTAATCGTCCTGCATCAACACCGCAGCGACGACGACACCGAGTTCTACGTTCTGAAGCTCCGCGCGACGGCGCCCGCCATCGGTAGGTTTCCCACGCCGCCCTGATGGACGGCCCGCTCCCGCGGCCGTAATTTCCTTCGCCAGCCGCATCGTAACTGGCCGCCGCGGCTGCCAGGACAAGCCCCAGGATTCCCCCACAATGGCACACGAGTACACGCGCCGACGAACATTTGCGATCATCTCGCACCCTGACGCCGGCAAGACAACCCTGACCGAGAAGTTCCTGCTCTATGGCGGTGCGGTGCAACTGGCCGGTTCCGTCACCGCGCGCAAAAACCAGCGCGCCACGACCTCGGACTGGATGGAGCTCGAGCGGCAACGCGGGATCTCCGTCAGCTCGACAGTGCTGCAGTTCGAATACCGCGGCTACCACGTCAACCTCCTCGATACGCCCGGGCACAAGGATTTCTCCGAGGATACCTATCGCGTCCTGACGGCCGTCGATGCGGCGGTGATGGTCATCGACGCCGGCAAGGGCATCGAAGCGCAGACCCGCAAGCTGTTCGAGGTCTGCCGGCGGCGCGGCGTGCCGATCTTCACGTTCATGAACAAGATGGACCGGCCGGCCCGGGATCCGCTCGATCTCCTCGACGAGTTGGAGCGCGTCCTGGGGCTCGAGACGTACGCCATGAACTGGCCGCTCGGAAACGGACCCCATTTCCGCGGCGTGTACGACCGGCTCCAGCACCAGTTGCACCTGTTCACGCCCACCGCGGGCGGCGCCCAACGGGCGCCAGTGTCGGTTTCGTCACTGGCCGACGAGCTTGTTCGCGAAAGCCTGGACGCGCACACGTTTGACGCCGCCCTCGAGGAACTGACGCTGCTGGACGGCGCCAGCGCGGCGTTCGATGCCGGCGCGGTGCTCCGGGGAGCGCTCACGCCGGTGTTCTTCGGCAGCGCGAGCAACAACTTCGGTGTCCGACTTCTGCTCGACGGTTATCTCGCATATTCGCCGCCGCCACAGCCACGGACCGCGCTCGGCGGTCCGGTGGCACCCGACAGCGCGCCGTTCTCGGGTTTCGTCTTCAAACTCCAGGCAAACATGGACCCGCGCCACCGCGACTGCATCGCGTTCGTGCGGGTGTGCTCAGGACGCTTCGAGCGCGGCATGGCGGTAACCCACCAGCAGACCGGCAATCGCGTGCGCCTGTCAAGCTCGCATAAGCTCTTCGCACGCGAGCGCGCGACGGTCGATCTGGCGCTGGCCGGTGACGTCATCGGCATCGTCGGCCACCCCGAGTTTCGCATCGGCGATACCCTCACCGAGGATCCGCGCATCACGTACCACGAAATTCCCCGCTTCGCGCCTGAATGCTTCGCATACTTGCACAGCGGCAGTGCCGCCGAGATCAAGCGGTTCCGCAGCGGCCTGGCGCAGCTGCTTCAGGAAGGCGTCGTCCAGTTGCTCGAGCTCGATAACGCCCGCCAAGCCGCGCCACTGCTGGCCGCGGTCGGGCCGCTCCAGTTTGACGTGGTGCAGTACCGCCTGCAGTCAGAGTATGGCGCCGCTTCGCGGCTCGCGCCGGCCCCCTGGGAACGCCTGCGGTGGATCGATCCCGGCGTGCGGGCGGCGGACCTGCACGCCGCCACGTTGCCCACCCGCTCGGCGCTGGCCACGGACGCGTACGGCCAGCGCGTGGTCTTGTTCTGCAGCGACTGGGACCTGGAGTACTTTAAGTCCAAGAACCCCCAGGTCTCACTCGCGGACACGCCCTTCGCGGATGAGTCCCAATTGCAGTAGCCCGATCGAGCCGGCCCGCTGGAGCGATCCTCCGCCCTGCAACCGCCCGCCGCCCAAGGCGCCTGACACCACAATCTCGGAATGCCAGAACTCCGGCTGCCGTGAAGTCCTTTCGTGATCCGCCCGAACATCGCCGCGTCATTCCGGGCCGGGCTCAGACCGTGCCAAAGCGCTTTCTCGGACTCAACGTGATGACGGTCCGCCCTCAGGACCGCCGCGACGTTCTTGGCCAAATCAGCGGTCCCGCCCGACGCGGGGGAAGACCTTGCTGGCGGGGGTCTTACATCCACTGCTGGAGTGGAGCGACGCGTGACGGCTCGCTTAGCTGACAACCGGCGCCCCGTTCCCCCGCCAGTCCGCCTCGTCACCAGCCGATCCGCTAACGCGATCCGGCGCACGACTCGGGCGATCGGAATTGCCGGGCGGGCAGCGCGGTTCTAATATCTACACAATGAATGCCGCGATCCTCATGCTCGCGCAACTCGTCTGGCCGCTGACCTGGAGTGTACCGGCTCAATTACCCTCCAAGGGAAATGCACCGGTCCGCTGCTGTTGTTGCCCGGCAGGGGCGTGCAACTGCGGCTGTGAAACCCCTGTCGCGCCGATTGATTCAAGCAACGGCAAAGAACGAAACCGTCCCCAGCTTTGCGTCTGCAACGACGCACCACTGGGTTTGCCGAATGCGCCGCTGAGGATCCCGGAGCGCCCCGCCGCCGCGGCCGTCCTCCTGCCACTCCACCCTGATGCGGCAGGTACCACGTCAGTCGCCCATCGTAGCAGCCACTGGCCCCACGGGCCGCCTCCTGCAGTCATCATTCTCGCGACGATCATCCTCCTGAATTGACCCGCCTCCGCGCGCGGCTCATTACGGACCATCCGTACCCGGTTATGCTGCGCTGGCTCTGTATAAGTCTCTTGAAACACTCCAATTAAATTGCCGCGCTGCCGGGACGAACGCGGTGCCCTGCCGCAAAGGATCAATCATGCACCGAGGATCCGAGACGCGTGCGCCGCAGCGTGGGACCGGCGTGGTGTTGGCCGCATCGGCGCTCCTCCTCTGCTTCCCGGCGGGGTGTGCGACCGACGAGCGCGCGCCGCGGGACGTCGACCAGGCGGTGCACGACTGGCAAAGGCAGCGGGCAGCGCTCACGCCGCCGGCCGCGCCCGCGAGCGAATCGGTCCACCCCGCCGCACCACGCCGCCCCGTGGACGCATACGTTCACGCGGCGTTGCAACAGAACCCGGGCCTTCAGGCGGCCGCGGCCCACGCCCGGGCCAGGCTCGCGCGGATTCCGCAGGTGACCGCGCTGCCCGACCCCGTGATTCGCGCCGCCGTCCGGCCGGAGCCGATCCAGACGGCGGCCGGCGACGTGTTCTTCACGCTGGGCGTGAGCCAGACCTTCCCCCTGCTGGCGAAGCTGGAGCGGTCCGGAAACATTGCCGCCGCGGAAACGCGCGTCGCGCTGGAGCAACTCGCGGCGAAACGGGTGCAGCTCATTGCCGACGTCGAGCGGGCGTACTGGCAGATCTACCGCTTGGACCGCTTCCTCGAAATCACGCGCGCGAACCGTCGGCTGCTCGAAGACCTGGAGGCCGTTGCGCAGACCCGGTACCAGGTCGGCCAGGTGCCGCAGCAGGACCTGCTGCGCGTGCAGACCGAACTCGCGAAGCTGCGCGACGATGAACATCGCTATCACCTGCGACGGTCGGCCGCGGTGGCAGCCCTGAATCAACTGACCGCGCAGCCCGTACAACGGGAGATCCCCATGACGGCGGCTGTCGACCCACCGCAAGTCGCGGCCGACGTCGAGCGGCTCGTCGCGCTCGCCGGTGATCACAACCCGGAGCTGGCGGTGTTGCGGGAACGGCTGACGGCCAACCGTGAGCAGATCGAGCTCGCCCAGCTCGGCTACTGGCCGGACCTCACGCTGGGCTTCGAGTGGAACTACCTCGAGGGCCGCGAGCCGTTCATCCCGCCGGTGAACCCGCAGACCGGCCAGCGACCGCCAATCAACCGCAAGAGCGCGGCCGGCGACGATAACTGGGCGATCACGCTCCAGCTGAACGTGCCGCTCTGGACGTCGCGGATCGAGGCGGCGCAGCGCGAGGCGCGTCAGCGTTTGCTCGCAACGCAAAGCACGCTGCGCAACACCGAGAACATGGTCGCGTTCCGGATCTTCGAAGCATGGTCGCGCGTCGAGGCACAGCAGCACACGCTGAATGTGTTGGAAACCGAGTTGATCCCCCAATCCCGGCAGACCTACGAGGTCACGCTGACCAGCTACCAGTCGGGTGAGACCAACTTCGTCACGCTCATCGACAACTGGCGGCGCTGGCTCGACTTCGAGCTGATGCGGCATCGCGAGACCGTCGACCTGGAGACGGCCTTCGCAGACCTGCAGCGAGAAGTCGGGCTGCAATTGATCCGCGCCACGCGGACCACAGCGCCGGATGGAGAATAGATCATGCGTCAGGAAATAGCCGCCACAACCATGCAGGAACTTCGCGGGCTGCTCCTGCGCTGGGCGTTCGTCTTGGCCGCGCTCGGCGTCTTTGCGGTCTGGGCGACGTGGCGCCTGGCGACCGCCGCCGAGCGGCTGCCGTCGGCCGGAACGCCAGCCGCCCCGACGAGCGGCCACGAGCAGGGACATCAACACGCCCGGGCGGCCGGCCCGCGTGGCGCGGAGCAGGCCTGGTACCGCTGCACGATGCCCGCGTGCGGTGATCAGGGCAGCCCCGTCAAGGGCAGCCGCTGCCCGGTCTGCGGAATGAAGCGCGAACGCGTGGACACCGGGGGCGGCGACACCGGTGATTACGAGATCACGCTCAGCGAGCGCGCCCGCCGGCTGGCCGAGGTCGAGACCGGACCCGCCGCCGAACGGCTGCTCTTCAAGCGTCTTCGTACCGTCGGGCGGGTTGGGTACGACGAGACCCGCTACAAGCTGGTCAGCGCCTGGGTCGGCGGCCGTATCGACCAGCTCTTCGCCGACTTCACCGGCATGACCGTCAGCCAGGGCGACCACCTGGTCGCGATCTACAGTCCGGAGCTGCTGTCGGCGCAGGAGGAGTATCTGCAGTCTTTACGCGCTACGCGTGGCCGCGACGATGCACAATCGACTGTCGCGCGGCGCAGTGGCGCGCAGGTCTTGGCGGCCGCCCGCCGCAAGCTCGAATTGCTCGGCATTACCGCTGCACAGATTGATGCGGTCGAGCAGTCCGGCCAGCCGCAGACGCACCTCGTCGTGCACGCGCCGATCGGCGGCACGATCGTGAAGAAGCAGGCGATCGAGGGCATGTACGTCCAGACCGGCGATGTGCTCTACACGATCGCGGACCTGACGCACCTGTGGCTGCTCGTCGATCTCTACGAGGCCGACCTGCCGTGGGTCAAGCCGTTCCAGGACGTCCGCGTCACGACACGCTCGCTGCCGGGCGAAGTGTTTACCGGCCAGATCGTCTTCATCGAGCCCAAGCTCGATCCGCAGACCCGCACCGTGCAGGTCCGGATCCACGTCGAGAATCCGGCCCTGCGGCTCAAGCCCGATATGTGGGTGACCGCTCGGATCGACGCCGGCCTCGCCCGCGGCGGACGCGGTGCGGTCCCGGCCCCGGATGGTGATTTCGCCTGTCCCATGCACACGTGGGAAACCGCGGACACGCCCGCCGCCTGCCCGGTCTGCGAGATGGACATGGTGCGGCTGGAAGACTTGCCGCAGTACACGCCGCCGACGAACCCCGTCCCGGTACTCTCCGTCCCACGCGGCGCGGTCATGCAGACCGGGGAGCGCGCGCTCGTTTACGTCGAGACCGCGCCGGGCACCTACCGCGGCGTCGAAGTGACCGTGGGCCCCCTCGCACGCGCCGCCGACGGGCGCGAGTTCTATCCGATCCTCAGCGGCCTCAGCGGCGGCGAAGCCGTTGTCACCCGCGGCAACTTCGCGATCGACAGCCAGATGCAGCTCGCGGGCAAGCCGAGCCTGTTCACCGCCCGCGGGCTGGCCGACGCGGAATCGGTCGCGCGTACGGACCTGACCGACGAGGCGGAACTCGTCCATCCGACGACAGAACCGCCCGCCATCACCCAGACCCACTGCCCCGTCATGGGCAGCGCGATCAACCCCGAGGTCTTTATCGAGTACAAGGGCGTCAAGGTCTACTTCTGCTGCTGGGGCTGCGATGACAAGCTCCTGAACGAGCCCGAGAAGTACATCCCCAAGCTGCCGGCGTCCGTCCAGCAACGCATCCGCGCTGCCGACGCCCCGGAATCGCCCGCCCCCGCAGCGGCAGCAGAGATCGAACAGACGACCTGCCCCGTGATGGACGGCGAAATCGACCCGACCGTCCACACCGATTACCACGGCGTCCGCGTGTATTTCTGCTGCCCGCCCTGCATTCCGACGTTCGAGGCCGACCCCCAGCAATACATTGCGGAGCTGCCGGTGGCGATTCAGGAACGCATCGCCCGCGCGACAGCCGAGGAGGCCGACGGTGATTAGCGGCCTGATCCGGCTCTTTTTGTCGACCCCGTTGCTGGCGTTGCTCCTGGCGGGCGGGCTGGCGGTCTTTGGTTGGCGGGCGTTCGAGCAGAACCCCAAGGACGCCCTGCCCGACATCGCCGAGAACCAGGTCATCGTCTTCAGCGAATGGATGGGCCGCAGCCCTAAGGACGTCGACGAGCAGGTGACCTATCCGCTGACGGTCGCCCTCCAGGGCGTGCCCGAAGTCCGCGAGATCCGCGCCACCAGCGGCTTCGGTTGGTCGATCGTTTACGTGGTGTTTCAAGATGATGCCGAGTTCTACTGGGCGCGCAGCCGCGTCCTGGAACGCCTCAACGTCGCCCAAAGCCAGCTGCCGGCCGGCGTCACGCCGCGGCTCGGACCCGACGCGACCGCCCTCGGCCAGGTCTTCTGGTACACCGTCGAGAACGGCTGGTATTCTCCCGATCGCCCGGGCCTGCGGTTCACGGCCGCCGGCGTGCTCACCGCGGCCTCACGCGACGCGCTGCTCGAAAGCGACCCGGATCTGGCGCCCCAGCTCGACGCCGCCGAGCCGTACATCGACCCCGTCAGCGGCACCCCGCTGGTCTTCAGCCGGCTGCCGCTGGACCGCCTCCGCAGCATCCAGGACTTCGACGTCAAGCTGGCCCTCGAGAGCGTCGAAGGGGTCAGCGAGGTCGCCAGCGTCGGTGGCTTCGTGCGGCAGTACCAGGTCGACGTGAACCCCGAGGCGCTCCGCGCGTTCAACGCCCCGCTCGCCAAGCTCGTCGCCGCGCTCGCGAACGCCAACATCGACGTCGGCGCCAAGGTCATCGAAGAAAACGGCATGGAGATCCTTGTCCGCGGCATCGGCTTCCTCGGCGGACAACAGCGCAGCGCTGCCGAGCGCGCCGCCCGCGAAGACGCCGTGATCGCGGACCTCGAGAACATCGTCATCCATGCGGAAAACGGCACACCAGTGCATGTGCACCAGGTGGCGACCGTCTCGGTCGGCCCGGACTTTCGCCGCGGCGCGCTCGACAAGATGGGCGCCGAAGTGGTCGGCGGCTGCGTGACGATGCGCTTTGGCGAGAACCCGCTCGGTGTAATCGAACGCGTCAAGGACAAGATCGCCGTCGTCGAGCGCGGCCTGCCGCCGGGCGTGCGCATCAATGCGTTCTACGATCGCACTGAGCTGATCCACGAGACGATGGCGACCCTGACCACGGCGCTCACCCAGGAGCTGCTTATCACCGTGGTGGCCGTCGTCCTGTTCCTGCTCCACTTCCGCAGCAGCCTCGTCATCGCCGTCACCCTGCCGCTCGCCGTGCTGTTCGCGTTCATCTGCATGCAGGCCCTGCGGCTGCCGAGCAACATCATGAGCCTCGCCGGCATCGCTATCGCCATCGGCACGATGGTCGACATGGGCATCATCATGCTGGAAAACATCTACCAGTACCTCACCGACCACCGCGACGACTACACCCGCATCGAAACCGACGACCGCGGCCAGCGGCGCGAAGTGATCGACCACGCCAGGCGCGGGCAATACGTCGCCCAGGCGGCCACCGAGGTCGGCCCGGCCATCCTCACCGCCATCAGCACCACCGTGATCTCGTTCATCCCGGTCTTCTTCCTGGAAGGCCAGGCCGCCAAGCTCTTCACCCCGCTCGCCTGGACCAAGACATTCTGCATGGTCGGCGCAGTGATCCTGGCGCTGACCGTCGTGCCGCCGCTGGCCGCGCTGCTGCTACGCAGCCGCCGGATCGGCTGGGCAACCGCCCTGACCACCGCGCTGCTTTCCGGCGCCAGCGTCGCTGCCAGTTGGTGGTTCGCCGATCGGTTCCATCCTGCGGTCGGCGACTTTACGGCCTACGTCGAAGGATATCTCGACTGGTCAACTGCGGCGGCCGCGGCGGCCGCAGGAGCGGGTGTCGCGTTGCTCGTGCTGGTCATCCTCCGCGAACGCATCCGCCCAATCGAGCAGAACCCGACGAGCCGCTTCATCCACTGGGTCTACGAGCCCACGCTGCGCTGGGTCCTGCATCACAAGGCGCTCTTCCTGGCTGTCCCCCTGGCGCTCGTCGTCTGGGGCCTGTCCGTCTGGCTCGGGTGGGGCGTGGTGCTCGGCCCGCTCCTCTGGCCGCTGGAGCAGCTTGGCCTCTCTCCGCGGCAGTGGACGGCAGCATGGGGACTCCATCTCGCCCTGGCCGGGGTGGTCGGTTTCGTGATTCTGCCGCTGCTCTTCGACTCGGTCCGCATTGGGCTGGGCGTGCTGTGGCCGCGCGGCAGCGCGCCCGCCTGGCTGACCTGGGCGCGCCGCGCCCTGGCGGTGATGACCTTCGTCGCCGCCGCCCTCGCGTTCGAGCGCGCCGGTGTCGTCTCCGGAAACGAGCGTGTGCTTGGGGCCGTGCTCGGCCCGCCGCCCACCGCCTCGTTCCAGGACTACAAGCCGCTCGCAGCGTTGGCCGGCGACCAGGGCATCGGGCAGGAGTTCATGCCCCCGCTCGACGAGGGCGACTTCCTTTACATGCCCAGCGTCTTGCCGGCCGGCTCGATCAACACCGTCATGGACGTCATGCAGAAACAGGACGTGCAGTTCGCCCAGATCCCGGAGGTCGAGCTCGTCGTCGGCAAGCTCGGCCGCATCGAGTCACCCCTTGACCCGGCCCCCGTCGGGATGCTGGAGACCATGATCCTGCTGAAGCCGCGCGATCAATGGCCGGTGATCGACGATCCGGAGTTCGCAGGCCGGCGGCGAAAACGCGCGATGGACGAGATCTGGCAGGACATCAAGGCCGCGGGACGGTTTCCGGGCGTCCTGCCGTCGGTCGAGCTGCAACCGATCCGCACCCGTGTCGAGATGCTCAGCACGGGTCTCACGGCCAAGATCGGGATCAAGATCTACGGTGACAGCATCGCGCGGTGCGAGGAACTGGCCGTCCAGCTCGAGCAGCTCCTGCGCGAGCGCCTCGACAACGCTCAAGCAATCAACGCTGTCCGCATCAGTGGCAAGCCCTACCTCGAGTTCCGCATCGACCGCGCGGCGATCGCCCGCTACGGCGTCAACATCGCCGACGTCCAGCAGATCATCGAGGTCGCCATCGGCGGCAAGAACCTGACCACGACCTACGAAGGCCTCGACCGCTACCCCGTCCGCATCCGCTACCAGCGCGAGCTGCGCGACGAAGTGCCCGACCTCGAACGGATCCTCGTGCCCACGCCGGCCGGCGCCCAGATCCCCATCGCCCACGTAGCCGACATCGAGCGCGTCACCGGTCCGATGAGCGTCCGCCGTGAGGGGGCCAAGTACGTCAGCTACGTCACCATGAGCAACCAGGGAATCGACGAGACGACGCTCGTCCGCAACGGGCAGCGCATCATCGACGATGCGCTGATCAACGGCGAGCTCGAGCTGCCCGAGGGCTATTACCTGCGCTGGGCCGGCAGCTACGAGCGGAACCTTCGCGCCAAGAACCGGCTGGCGATCCTCGTGCCGCTGGTGCTGGTCATCAACTTCCTGTTGATCTACCTGCAGTTCAAGCGCTGGCCGCTGACGCTGGTGATCTTTTTGGCGATCCCGGTCGCGTTCTCGGGTGGGTTTATCCTGCTTGACTGGTGGCCGCAGATCCAGGACGGGCTCTACACGGCCGGCGTGATGGACCGTCCGTTCCCCGGCGACAACATGTACCTGACCGTGGCCGTGTGGGTCGGCTTCATCGCGCTGTTCGGCATCGCGGTGGACGACGGGATCGTCATCGGCACGTATCTCGACCAGACGTTCAGCCGCAGCAAGATCACGCGCTACGAGGAGATCGAGGAGCGTGTCGTCCGCGCCGGCCTGCGGCGGATTCGACCCGCCCTGATGACCACCGTTACCACCTTGGCCGCGTTGCTGCCGGTCTTACTGACCACGGGCCGCGGCAGCGACGTGATGATGCCGATGGCGCTGCCGGTTTTCGGCGGGATGTTCGTGGCGCTCGTGACGATCCTGGTGGTGCCGACGTGTTACTGTGGGATCAAGCAGGCGAAATGGAAGCTGGGCCTGCCCGACCGGGACTTCGAGCGGCCAGTGCCATGATGGGATTCTGAGGATGTTGCGCCGTTGTCCGTGAGGAGATGACCATGCGGTTTTTCGACCTGTTCACGATCTTCTTTGCCCAATTGCTGGAGTTCCTTTTCGGATTGCTGAGCTCCGCGGTTGGAACATGAAGTTGCTGGCATTTCGCGGCGCGGCCGCCAGCGCTTTCTCAGTGGTTTTCAATCGCGCGCCGCCGGTCGGTGGCGCAGACCACCCGGATGGTGCCGAGCGACCGGTGCCGGATCGCGGCCTGGGCCACGAGGAAGCGGAGCCGGGCGGTTGCAGCGGGCAAACGCGGCGGCAGCGCGGCGGGCTTCGCGGCGCGCCGGGTTGGGGGATTTAGTTGTCAAAGATCCGCTCCGGTGCCGGTCCAGTGGGGTCGGGTGGCGTGGAGGGTTCCGACTTCGGACGGGGTTGTCAGTCTCCCAGGTTGAAACCTGGGGCACCCGTCGTTGGTGGAAGCCCTCGGGGCCCGACTTGGTCTGCCGGCCGCGGCCTCGGTGTTAACCGGCGTGAAT
>CAZCKC010000027.1:0-8567 GCA_964499235.1 uncultured Planctomycetales bacterium
AGCCTGCCGCCGGCGCTGACCCAATCACTCGGCTCGCCCAACCCGCCCGGCAGCCTCGATCCGCAGGCGCCGATCACGCCGCTGATCACCGCCAACCCGGACCAGTCGGACTTCGTCACGGTCCACGGGACGCCGCGCCCCGCCGCCTTCCCGACCGTCGGCTTCCTCGCCTTCGTGCCGCGTTTTGCGCACGAGACCTCGTCCGGCACCGGACAGACCGCCGTCCGCCGCACCATCGGCGAGAAGCTCGGCGAGTACATCGAGGACCTGATGCCCGGCGGCCTGAACCTCAACGGCGCCCCGGTCGACGTCGCCCACATGCCGTTCTTCAGCAACCGCCAGCCCGCCGCCGACGGCCCGTTCACCGACGACCGCCTCGGCCGCGTGCCCTGGGGCCAGTTGATCTTCGACTACTTCACGACGTTCAGCCCCGAGGCCTTCGACCTCGACGGCGACGGCGAGAACGACATCGACCCGTACCAAATCCCCGGCCGGCTCAACATCAACTCCGCCCCGTGGTTCCTACTCGCCGGCACGCCATTGTTCGGGCCCGGGATCAACTTCAACCCGACGGGCCGCGTACTGGAAGCGGCCGGTCTTGATCCCGCCTTCCACGACCCCGACCTGGGTCTGCTCGTGATGGACCGTAATCTGCCCAACAGCACCGAACGGACGCTGATCACCTCCCAGTTGGATACGCGCGTCAATGGCGAGGAGGTGTTCAACGAGCAAGGCATCGTCTACGACGACGGGGCCCCGGACCTGATCCGCCTAGGCGCGGGCCTCGCGGCCGCGGCGACCAGCTACCGCGATCGAATCCCTTACGGCGCCGACACCTGGAACGAAAATCCCTACGTCGGGGCCCACGAGCGCCAGACGGCCGCATACCGCAACGCGGCGCTCTACGACCCGCTCCGCGGGGATCTCGGCGTGGACCCGGACGCGAAGCAGCGCGGCTTCATCACCCTCGGCGAGTTCGCCAACGTGCTCGGTTTCGACTCGACGCGTTACGTGGGAGGTCGGTTCACGGACGGCGTCCCGCGGCTGAACGACACCACCGGCGCCACTGCCCTCCAGGAAGGCGATTTCCTCCGCGCCATCAGCCTCATCGCCATGCTCGACACCCACTACCTCACCACGCGGAGCAACACCTTCACCGCTTACATTACCCTCTACGACCGCGAGAACCTCCAGGACTCCGTCCACAGCCAGCTCACCCTCGATCGCTCCAACCTGCTGCCGCGGCTCGACTACTACGGCCGCACCGGCAACGTCGACCCCGACGAGCGACACCTCATCGGCCAGCCGCGATTCAACACCACCGGCCGCCCCATCACGCTCCAGTCGGCCGAGAACCGCCCGCGGGTCATCAGCGAGCGGCGGATGAACTACTTCAGCACCAGCTTTGATTGACCCCGCAAGCTGGAAAGACGCTTCTTCCCTCCTGCACCGAGCCCGCGGCCCAGCATGTCGCGGGCTCGTGTGTTTGAGCGGCTCCGGATTCCCGCCCGCCAAGCGGTCACCGCGGGCTGCGGGCGGCTATACTGCACAGCCGACCATGGCGAACCCGATCCTGCTGGCAATCGAGACCGCGGGCGAGCCCGGCGGCGTGGCGTTGGCCTCCGGCGGCACGTTGCTGGCGTCCGTCGAGCTGCCCGGCAACCGCTCGCACACCCGCGAGCTGCTGCCGGCCGTCGACGCGCTGCTTACCTCCCACCGCCTGCTGCTCCAGCACGTCGAGATCCTGGCGTTCTCGCAAGGCCCCGGCAGCTTCACCGGCATCCGCATCGGCGCCACCGTCGCTCGCGTCACCAAGCTCGCCACGAACTGCAACGTCGTCGGCGTCACCACGCTCGCCGCGATCGCCTATGGCCCGCTGGCCGAAGCCGAGCCGCACACTCGCGTGGCGGCCGTCCTCGATGCCGGCCAAGGCCAGGTGTTCGCCGCCACGTACGAGCGCGGAGCCGACGGCGACGTAATCGAGCGCACCCCGCCAGCGCTGCTGAGCCCCGCGGACTGGCTCGCCGGCGCGACCCCGCCGCTGACAATCGTCGGACCCGCCGCCGAGCGGTTCGCCGACCTGCCGGGACCTAAAGGAATCGAAGTGGTGAAAGGAGAACCCGGGCGGCTGTCCGCCGAGCCCGTCGCCGCCCTCGGCTGGCGCCTGGCCTGCGCGGGCGCGTTCCTCGCCCCGGAGGCGATCATCCCGCACTATCTCCGCCGGCCCGCCTGCGAGGACGTCTACGAGGCCCGCCGGGCGGCCGCCCGGGCCCGCCGCGGCGAGTAAGCGCGCTCAAGATTGATCAGGGTGTGAAAACCGCTTACTCGGCGCCGACCTCGCGCTGGGCGAGTGCGGCCGCCCCGATCGTGCCGGCATCCGTCCCCAGTGTCGCGAAGACGATCTCGGGATGATCCTGGGCGATCTGCCAGGACGTCGCCTTAAAATGTGCGTGCGTCCGGTCGATCAGGGCGTCGCCGGCGTTGATCAGCCCGCCCGCCAGCACGATCCGCTGCGGGTTGAGCGTGTGCTGCAGGTTCACGCAGGCCACCGCCAGGTAAAAGCACGTCTCGTCCCAGATCCGCTGCGCCAGCGCGTCGCCCACCTCCGCAGCCCGCTGGACGTCGATCGACGTGGGGGCCTGCCCCTCACGCACCGCACCGGCCAGCGCGCTGTCGGCGCCCGCCTCGATCGCTTCCCGCAGCCGCTCGCCAACCGCGTTCGCCGACGCGTAGCGCTCCAGGCACCCGTGCTGACCACAGGGGCACCGCCGCCCGTTGGGAACGACGATCGTGTGGCCGATCTCGCCCGCGTTATCGTACGCCCCGCGCCAGAGCTGCCCATCGAGGATCACGCCGCCGCCGACGCCAGTACCCAGCGTCAGCATCACCATCGAATCGACGTCCTTCCCCGCGCCGACAGCGAACTCGCCGAAGGCGGCCGCGTTGGCGTCGTTCTCGAGCGTCACCGGTAGCCCGGTCGCCTCGGCCAGGCGGTCCCGCAGCGGGATGTTTTCCCACCCCGGCAGGTTCGGGGCGTGATAGATCACGCCGGCCGCGTGCGACATCGGCCCCGGGGCGCCAATCCCGACACACGCGACACCATCACGCTGAATCCCGGCGGCCGTGATCGCCTCGTCGATCCAGCGCTGTAGCCGCTCGAAGACATGATCGAAGCCCTGCTGGGCCTCGGTTGGGATGCTGTGGCGGATGACGAGCGACAGGCCGGGTCCGAAGACGCCGCCCTTGATGTTCGTGCCGCCGAAGTCGATGCCGAGCATATAGGGCTTGATCGAGTTCATGGTAGGCGAATGATACCCGCCCGCACGCCGGCCGCGAGGGCGGCGACGGCCCCACGTGGACTGGGGATCAGCCGGCCGAGGGCAGCCGCTGACCCGGCAGGAACCTTCGGCTGCCGTCTACCGGGCGTTCAGTGGCTCAGTCGTTCAGTGGCTCAGTCGTTCAGTGGCTCAGTCGTTCGGTGGTTTCGGCGTTCGATTCAGGCGGGGAAAAAGAAAACACGGGACAGGCGGCGACGACCAGGGGTGTTCGGGCCGAAGGGAGGGAGGCCGCCGCGTGTACCTGTCCCGTGTCTCGTTTTGATGGTCGTGTTATGTCACGTTTCGTCGTGCTTGCCAACCGGGTTTCTTTGGTATGTGTGTCGAAAACATCAGTTTTTTTTGAAGCGATCCGCTCTTCCAGGTGCTTTTCCCCCGGCAACCCCCTGGTGCGGTGACCGGATGTATCGTGAGGCGTGGCAAGGCATGGCCGGCCGGGAGCGGGTCCGGCAGCGCGGCCGCCGGACCTGGCGTCGGCCCGGCGCGGGGATCAAATCCCAGCCGTCCCTGGCCGCGAGCACGGTGGGGAGGCCTCTTGCGGCCTGCAAATTGCAACCGCCGGCTTGATCGCCGCCCGATTCGTTCCTATCTTGCTGATTGCGCATGGTTTTCGGGCCGATGCCACCGACGCCGCCGATGTAGCTCAATGGCAGAGCACAGCTTTCGTAAAGCTGAGGTTGTGGGTTCGACTCCCACCATCGGCTGTCCCCCGCCACAACGCCCCGATTGCCCGCGGGAGCCGGTTGCCGCAGCCGTATATGGCGCGGGCCTGTTCCGGTTCCGCTACCATCCTCGACTGCTCAGCCCGCAGTCCTCCGGCACGGAAAGAATCGCTATCCTGCGTCCGGTTGCGCTGCCCGTTTAGCCGCTGCGTTCCTGTTGCGGGAGCAATCGATGCGCACAGTCCGAGCCATTTTGACGACCGTCTCGCTGAGCACGCTGCTCGTCGGCTGCGCGGCGACCGACAAGCCGTCCGCGGAGAAGGAGACGACCATGCACGTTCATGACCACGCCAAGCCGCCGACCATGGCCCACCGGTTGCAAATGGCAGGCGCGCCGGCGCCGTTCGTCGCGCCGCTGCCGTCGGGCGGGGCCTACCTGCCGTTGATCGCGCCGACCCGCTCGGTCTCGATGCGCTCGGGCGTCGTGACGCTGGAATCGGGGGCCGAGATCGGCTGGCACAGCACCGGCCCGAACGAGGAGTTGATCATCTGCCTCAGCGGCGCCGGCCTGCTCCAGGTCGAAGGCCAGCCCGACCGTGCGCTCGCCGCCGGACAGTTCGCCTACAACCCGCCCGCGACGCCCCACAACGTCGCAAACCGCGCCGCCGAGCCGCTGCAATACATCTTCATTGTCGCGCCCACCGTCACCGACGAAGCAAAGTAACGCGACGGCGTTAGAAGGAGGGTCACACGCCAGCCGTGTACCGCATCACGGGCTGTACAGATCGTTGCCGCGCTTGTTCATGATGTGCGTGATGATCCCGACGTCGCGGGAGTCCATCATCCACAGGTCTTCGAGCACCGGGGCCTTGCCGCTGTCGCGACTCAACTTCTGCGCGTCCGGCTTCGGCCCCACCGTCCACAAGGTGTACCGAATCGGTGACTCATCGGGATCGCGAATGTAGCGGCCACGTTTCTCCGGCGTGTACGACAGGTTCACTGGGTAATCATCCGGAACCCACAGCTTCGCCCACTGCCGCTCGTTCTCCAGCAGCTGGCCGTTCATGATCAGCGGCCCCGCCGTGCGAAAGCGGTAGGGGAGTCGCGTGAACGGGTCGGTCAGCTCCATCAACGTCTTCTCGCCGTCCGTGTTGGCCGGCAGGTACTTCTCCGACCCGAGCTCCGACGGCAGCCCGTACTCCGAGCCCAGTTCGCAGTGCGCCCGCACCGGCGGCAGGTGCCCCTCCTCGGCGTCCTGGTACATCTCCAGCGCCAGGTTGATCTGCCGCAGATCCGAGTGCGCGATCACCATCCGCGCCTGCATCCGTGCCGCCTGCATCGATGGCAACAGGATGCTGACCAGCAACGCGATGATTGCGATCACCACCAGCAACTCGATCAGCGTGAAGCCGCTGGCGGACCGTTGCTGGCCCGCCGTGCAGGCCGGGTACTCAAACGACTTCGCCTGTGCGAAGCGTGGCCGGCTCATAACGCGTTGCAGCCTCCCTCGACTTGCAGCAGGGCGTAGTCGCCCAGGTCAACCGTCCCGTCCTCGTTGAGGTCCGCGTCCGCGTCGGCCGAGCCCCAGGCGCTCGCCAGCAGCGCGACGTCGCCCTCATCCGTCTGCCCATCGCCGTTCACGTCGGCGGGGCAGCCGGTCCCGCCGACAAAGTCCGTCAGTGCCGTCGCAATGAGACGATAGCCGTTCGTGCCGCCGAAGGGCGACGGGCTCGCCTCCTGGTCGATAATGCCGGTGATCGTCGTCCAGCCCAGCGGCGCCGGCTCGCTGTCGAACACCGGGGCGGTCCCCAGCAGCAGCGGCAGCGTCCGCGTCCCGTCGCTCAGCACGACCTGCTGCTCGGCCCCCCAGTTCTCCGGGTCGAGCACCTGCACCTTGCGCAACGTCACCCATTGCGACTGGTACCGTTCGCCGCCCGTCGCCCGCGTCGGGTCAAAGCGGTCGGTGTCATCTTCCGCCTTGATGTCCGCCAGCCGAATGGCCTGCGCTGCCGGCCGGCCGACGCCCGCCTCGATCAGGATCACGTCAAAGTCGTTCTGCGGCGCATTGTCGTGCGCCTCGTTGACGTTGAACTTGCCCGAGAAGTGCAGCCCGATCCGCGCCCGTACCTCGACCAGGTCACCCGCCGCAAACACGTGCCCGGTATCGGGATCACGGTTCACCCGCTCCAACTCGGCCAGCCACTCCACATTCGTGTAGCTGAACAAGTCGTCCTGGTTGGCGGGGTGATTCCCCAGGCTCTGCGCAAGAAACATCGCCGTGCCACCGACATCGCCCGGATCAACCGCCTGGAAATAGACCTGCTGAATCGCGCCGAATTGAAACGCTGTCTGCGGCCAGTTCACCGAGATGAAGTTGGGCGTGTTGTCGTAGACGCTGCCGGGGTCATTGAGCAGCACGCCCCGCAGCCGCAATGGAAAGCCCCCGCTGTAAGCCGGCGACCCGTCCGGATTCACCGTCTGAAACGTCGCGTGTTCGGTGAACGGCAGGTTCTCCCAGTCCTGGCCGCTCGCCACGCCCGCCGACGCACCGAAGGCGATACCGACCAACAGCCCGAAATAAACGCGCGTGAAACCCGTGCTTCTTCCCATTTTGCTCCCCTCGCGTGCGAAATAACCCAGCCAGGCCGATCGTTGCCTGTGAACGCAACCTGTCGCGACCCACGACAATGAGAACAATTTATCGATAAGCGGCCGCGACGTAAAGATGCGCACACTTCAACATGGAGAACATTTTACTCCCGGCAGCGTTAACCTTTGATGAGTAGCCGCGCGGGTCGGAACGCGCAAGCGGCCCAGACCACCGCCGCCCGTGCCCCGTCAGCCGGCCATCTCGAGCACTTTTTTCACCAGCTTGCGAATGCCCTGGTTGGCCTCCGCCGGGCCCGTTGCCAGCATGTACGCCGGCGTGGAGACGATCTTGTTGGCCGCATCAACCACGATCTCGTCCACCGCCGCCGCCTGGTGCTTGCAGCCGGTCTGCTCGATCGCGGCGGCCGTGTCGGCGTCATTTCCGATCGTGAGCGTCGCCTGTACGCCGTTGTGTTGCGCCACCTTGGCCATTGTCCCGGGTGCGATGCACATCACCCCGATCGGCTTGCCCGCCTTCAGCATCGCGCTCAGCACGCGGTCGACCTCGCCGTTGACCTCGCAGTTCCCGCCGGCCGTCGCAAAGTTGGACAGGTTCTTCGCCGCGCCGAAGCCACCCGGCAGGATGATCGCGTCGAGGTCGGCCGCCGACACGTCAGACAGGTCGACGATGTCCCCCCGGGCAATGCGGGCCGACTCCGTGAGCACGTTCCGCTCGCCCTCGGACGCTTTCGTCCGGTGGTCGATTACGTCGCAGTCGATGTTGGGGGCACAGCAGACAACCTCGGCCCCGGAATCGTCCAGCGCCAGCAGCGTCAGCACCGACTCGTGAATCTCCGACCCGTCGAACACCCCGCACCCCGACAGCAGCACGCCCACCTTCGGCATCGGTCAACCTCCTTCACGCAAGCCACCCAGTCGCACGACCCTTTACCAGGACGTTATTGTCGCCCCGGCCCCGCGTCCGTGTAAACCGGCGGCACGCGGGAAGCGCCAGGTGCCGCCGTCGGCCCCGGGTTCCGGCTTGAGGCTGGCACAGGCTCCGCCTCGATCAGGTCTTCTGGCGGCGCCGTTTCTTGGACCGCGAAACCGGTACCCAGGGCGCCCGACAGCATTCCACCGTACACCAGCGCCGAGAACAGCCCCGGCCGCAGCGTCTCCTGCCCGCCATAGACGATCCCGTCCGCGTCCCGACCCCAGCCGACCAGCCCAATGTGCGTCGTCTCGAGCTTCTCCGCCAGCGTTCGGACCTCGCCGATCGTGGCCGTCGCTTCCACCATCGACAGCCCCGCGATCTCGATCAGTTGCTCGAGCCCGTACCACGCCCGCACGCTCGCGGTGTTGTTGACGTAATAGAACGACTGGAACTTGTCCGGCAGCAGCGGCAGGGCGCCCTGCACGTCCGTCCGCCCCAGCAGGCTCGTGGCCGGATCACGGCCCTGCAACTGCGGCAGGGCGGTCTTGATCGCCTGCGGCGTCAGCGCCAAAACCAGCCGATCACCGACGAACGCCGCGCTCGGCGCGACCGGCACGAACAGCCCCGGCATCGCCAGGTAGCTGACCTCGACCGATTTGGCCGCGCCGGCACGCGACAACTTCAGCGTCTCGACCTTCAGCCGGTAGGGCGCCCGCTCGGACTCGAGCGCCGCGTTCGCCAGCTCGATTAGCCGCACGCCAATGTCCCGTAGCGTCCGCTCCTCGCGCACATCCACCGTCAGCACCGCGTTCGTGAACAGGAAGCTGCCCTGGTCCGGGCCGTCGAACAGCGTCCACGTGTCGCCGAGCGCTGGCAGCAGGTCATCCGTGACCGAGAAGCCGATCACCTGCCGGGCCGTGGCCAGCGCGCCTGCGACCTGCTGCTCCGCTTCCGGCCCGACGACGCCGAGCGCGCGCAGGACTTCCTCGTACAACGCGTGCAGGTCGAGATTCGCGACGGTGGCCCACCACGCGTTGGCCGGCACCT
>CAZCKC010000027.1:8667-29252 GCA_964499235.1 uncultured Planctomycetales bacterium
AACGCGTGCAGGTCGAGATTCGCGACGGTGGCCCACCACGCGTTGGCCGGCACCTGCGCCAGGTCCGCCTCCGTCAGCGGCTGCTGGTCCCAGAACTTCAGCAGCCCCTTGTATTCCCCCGCCACCGGCATGAACGCCCTCGACTGCAGTGGGGCGTGTGGTTCGTCAGCGCAGCTGAGCCGGGCGGAGAATGCCTGCAACGCGTTCAGCCCGCTCTCCCCGAGCACCTGCTCCACCTCCGACGACAGCGGCTGGTCGAGTGTTTCGGCGATCGACCGCACCCGGCTCAGGATCGCCTGCACCGGCGCGTAGACTGTGAAGTGCCCGCGCCCGGCGAACCCCAGCTTCTGCGCGCACCCGGCAAAGCCCTCCGATGCCGCCAGCGCTTCCGACGGCCCCGCGACCAGCGCCGTTGCCGCCGCCTCCAGATCCCCGACGCCGCCGACCACCACCAGCTTGCCGTCGGTGACCGTCCAAAGCGCCCGTACGTTGCCGTCCGCTTCAAGCAAGACCGACTGGTAGTTTACCCCCTCATGCGTGGTGCGCACCGCCGCGGTGCCCGCCGCGGTCTCGAAGATCGTCCGGACCGCCCGGCTCACCCGTCCGCTGTCGTCTTCAACGGCCGACACGGCCGCAACGATTGCCTCCGGCCCGGCCTCACCGACGTCCACGTGGATCAGTCCGACGGCCATCGGGTACTGCAACAGCGTCGCCACGCTGTCGACGATCCGCTTGACGGCCAGCTGCGCTTCCGGCTCGATCTCGAACAGTGGGTTCTCCACCAGCCGCCCGGCATAGGTCTCCAACTCGTCGAGCAGGTCCTCGTCCGCCCCGGCGTTCCAGCCAACGTAGAGCAGCGTGTCGGCCGGCAGCCAGGCGGCCGGGTCGGGCCGCTCCTGCGCCAGCGAATTCGAAACGACAACCGTCGCCGCCAGGATGGCGATGATCCGCGAACCGCAACGTGGCATGGTGCTCCTCCTCCTCGTTCCCCAGTCCTGCCTGGGACTCCTCGGTCGGGCCGTCAGCGTAGTTCACGCTTTTTGAAAGTTCAATCCTTATTGGAACCAATCGTGGGTTCAGGTCTGCTGCGGTCTTATACTCTGACAAATGGCTCGTGATGCAGGACAATTCGGATCGGCAATTCGCGTCGGGGCAGTTTCCTACCTCAATGCTCAGCCGCTCGTCGACGGCCTCGACCACGACCGCATCGCGCTTAGCTACGACGTGCCGGCCGCTCTCAGCGCGGCCCTCTCTGAACAGGCCGTCGACGTCGCGCTCGTCCCGGTCGTCGACGTTTTGCGGTCGCGTGACTGGACGCTGGTTTCCGACGCCTGCATCGGCTGCGACGGGCCGACGATGACCGTCCGGGTCTTCGCGCAGCAACCGCCCGAAACGCTCGACACGCTCTGCGTCGACACCGACTCCCATACCTCGGTCGCCCTCGCCCGCGTGTTGTGGCAGAACCATTTCGCTCGCGAACTCGAGATCATCCCGCTCGCCGGCCGCGATCCCCGCGAGCAACCCGCCGTCCTCCTGATCGGCGACAAGGTCATGCAGTTCCCCGCTGATGCCTTCGGCTATCATGTCGACCTCGGCGAGCTCTGGCAGCAGCACACCGGGCTGCCGTTCATGTTCGCGGCCTGGGCGACGCGCCCGGCGACCGCGACGAACGATTGGCTCCCGGCCGAGCTGAGCCAGGCCCGCGACCGCGGCGTCGCCCGCGCCGTGGAGATTGCCGAGCAGCAGGCCGACGCCCGCGCCTGGCCGGTGGCGGCCGCCCGTGAGTACCTGACACGTTGCCTGCGCTTCCGGATCGACGAACGAATGCGCGCTGGCGCAACACGCTTCGCGGCCGATTGTGCGCGGCTGGGTCTGGTCCCCGTCGACGCAACGGTCCGCTGGGATCACCGCTATCTCGAAACCCCGACGCGTTAGCTCGGGCAGCAGAACGGAGCAGCAACGTGGCACCATTCAACCGACTGACCGACGCCGACGCGCTCGAGCTCTACCGTGAAGCGTCGATCCACGAGCTCGGACGGCTGGCGTTCGACCGGCTCGAAACGCTGCACCCCGAGCCATATCGCACCTACGTCGTTGACCGCAACATCAACTACTCCAACATCTGCACCGCCAAGTGCATCTTCTGCAACTTCTACCGCAAGCCCGGTGCCGAGGACACGTACATCCTCTCGTATGAGCAGATCGGCCAGAAGATCGAAGAACTCCTCGACATCGGCGGCACGCAGATCCTGATGCAGGGCGGCCTCGTGCCGGACGCCGATCATCCCACCGGCGACGGCCTGCCGTTCGAATGGTACCTCGACCTCCTCCGCTTCATTCGTAAGCACTATCCCACGATCCACATCCACGCGTTCAGCCCGCCGGAGATCTGGGCGTTTCACAAGGTCTTCAAGATGCCGCTCCGCGAGGTCCTGCAGCGGCTCCAGGATGCCGGACTCGCGACGATTCCCGGCGGCGGCGGCGAGATCCTCGTCGACCGCGTCCGCGACACCATCAGCCAGGGCAAGACCCGCAGCGACGAGTGGCTCGCGGTCATGCGCGAAGCGCACCTGCTCGGCATGAACACGAGCTGCACGATGATGTTCGGGCACATCGAAACCCTCGAGGAACGCATCGCGCACATGCGCCGCCTCCGCGACCTCCAGGACGAGACCGGCGGCTTCACCGCGTTCATCCACTGGCCCTTCCAGCCCGACGGTACGCCGTTGGGGCGCTGGAAGCGACCGCCGGAGCAACCGTTGTCACGTGATGGCGCCGACCCGCGCGAGCTGGCGGACTTTGACGGCGTCATCGGCGACGCGAACGCCACCCGCGGCGAGCCCGACGGCAAGCATCTCTACCTGGCCGACGCACACGAGTACCTGCGCCTGCTGGCGGTCGCGCGGCTGTATTTCGACAACATCCCCAACATCCAGTCGAGCTGGGTGACGATGGGCCCGAAGGTCGGCCAGCTCGCGCTCTTCTACGGCGCCAACGACATGGGCTCGGTGATGATGGAGGAGAACGTCGTCAGTCAGGCCGGCACGACCTTCCGCCTCGACGAAGCGATGATCCGCCGCCTGATCACCACGGCCGGCTGGCAACCCCAGCAGCGCGACCAGTACTACCAGCCCATCAACCCCACCCGCCGCAAGATCCCCTTGCCCGTCACGGCCTAGCATTTCTCCGCGGTAGCTTCGAACGGCGAAGTTGAATGCTCGGGTCAATCTGCCATTGTTCGCGGGACGACCACGCGGATCGCAGTGGCGTGCACTTCCCGACCGGCGTAAACTGCGTGTTCCCGATAAGTTAACAACCCCCGAACGGCAGGACCGCATGCTCCAGACCCCCCTGATCGATTTTCACAAGGCCCACAACGCCCGGCTCGTCGACTTCGCCGGCTGGGAAATGCCGATCCAATACACCGGCATCCGCGAGGAGCACCACCACACCCGCACCGCCGCGAGCCTCTTCGACGTCTCCCACATGGGCCGCCTCTACCTCAGCGGCAAGGGGACCGACCGCTTTCTCGACCATGTCTGCACCCGGCGCATCGACAACATGACCGCCGGCCAGAGCCGCTACAGCCACGTCTGCAAGGAGGACGGCGGCATCCTCGACGACGTGATCGTCTCCAAGCTCGCCGACGACCAGTTCCTCGTCGTCTGCAATGCCTCCAACCGCACCAAGATCGTCAACTGGTTCAACCGCTACCGCGGCGACTTCCAGGTCGAGCTCGACGACCGCACGCGCGAAACCGCGATGGCCGCCGTCCAGGGCCCCAAGGCCCTCGAACTCGTCAACACCATCCTCCCCATCGAGCTCGGCGACCTGAAACGCTACCACTTCAAGGCCGGCAGCCTCTTCGGCGCCAGCTACTTCATCGCCCGCAGCGGCTACACCGGCGAGGACGGCCTCGAGGTCATCCTCCCCGCCAAGTTCGTCAAGATGGCCCTCCAGCCGCTCATCGAAAAGTCCGAAAGCCTCGGCACCCCCATCAAGCCCGCCGGCCTCGGCGCCCGCGACACCCTCCGCCTCGAGGCGGGCATGCCGCTCTACGGCCACGAGCTAACCGAGGACTGGGACCCGATCACCGCCGGCCAGAAGTGGTGCTGCTACCTGGAAAAGGACTTCGTCGGCGGCGACGCGATCAAGCGGATCGCCGAGCAGGGCCCGGCCCGCCGTCTCGTCGGCCTCGAGATCGACGGCCGGCGAATCGCCCGCGACGGCGCGAAGGTCCTGGCCGACGACCGCGAGGTCGGCTTCGTCACCAGCGGCACCCACAGCCCGACCTTCGACAAGGCCATCGCGATGGCGTTCGTCGACGCGGCCCGCACCGCGGTCGGCACTGCCCTGGCCGTCGACGTCCGCGGCAAGCCCTCGCCGGCCAAGGTGGTGAAGCTGCCGTTCTACAGGGCGGGTTCCTAAGCGAGATACGAGATTCCCCCGCGACGTCGCGCCGCGACGCTTGCGGCCCCGAACAATTGGCGAACCGCCGGCCTTTGCCGTATCATCCGGCGTTCGCAGCCGCTGCGGCGGCGCGGCCCGGCTTTCTTCCCCGAGAACGAGGAGCTTGCATGGCGGTTCCGGCCGACTGCAAATTCACGCAGACGCACGAATGGTTCAAGGTCGACGGCAACACGGTGACGATGGGCATCAGCCAGTTCGCCGCCGACGAGCTCACCGATATCACCTATGTCGAGCTGCCCGATGCCGGCACCGAGGTGCAGGCCGGCGGCAGCGTCGGCGAGATCGAGTCGGTTAAGGCCACCAGCGAGGTCTACTCGGCCGTCCCCGGCAAGGTCGTCGCGAAAAACGAGCAGTTGGCCGACGCCCCGGAACTGGTCAACAACGACCCCTTCGGTGAGGGCTGGATGCTGAAGATCGAGGCCAGCGACCTCGGGCCGCTGGATAAGCTGATGGACGCGGCCGCTTACGAGAAGATGATCGCCGAGTAAGGTCGCGCGCCTGGTAACGGCGTACGCCGAGTCGTCATTTAATCGCTGAAAACTGATAACCGGAGTCCGGCTCCGCTTTCAGCAGACCTGAAAGCCGGGCGTGCTTACTATCGATTGCTATGAGTTACACGCAAATCAATGCCGAAGAACGGGCCGCCATGCTGGCAGCGTGCGGCGTTTCCCGCGTCGATGACCTTTTCCGCGACATCGCGCCCGAGGAGCGCGTCAAGGGCCTGCTCGAGGTCCCGCCGCCGCTCAGCGAACCGGCCCTGCTAAGCGACCTCCAGCGGCTCGCCGCCCGCAATCGCTCGGTCGACGAGATGCCCTGTTTCCTCGGCTGCGGCGCGTACGACCACTTCATCCCGACGATCGTGGATTCCCTGGCCGCCCAGAACGGCTTCCTGACCGGCTACACGCCGTACCAGGCTGAGGCGTCGCAGGGCTCGCTCCAGGTCTTCTATGAGTTCCAGACCATGATCTGCGAGCTCACGGGCATGGACGTCTCCAACGCGTCGCTCTACGAAGGTGCGACCTCGCTCTTCGAGGCCGTCATCCTTGCCCGCGCGACCGCCCGCAAGCCCGACGTCGTCCTCTCCGGCGCGCTCAACCCCGACTACCGCCAGGTGCTCGAAACCTACATGGCCGAGGAGCCCGGCAGTCTCAAAACCGCCGATGCCAAGCCCGGCCGCCTCAACCCGATGGCCCTCGCCGACCTGATCGACGACAACACCGGCGCGGTCGTGGTGCAGTCGCCCAACTTCTTCGGCCTCATCGAGCAGCTCGGCGAGATCGCCCAGGTTACCCACACCTCGGGCGCCAAGCTCATCGTCGTCACCGACCCGATCAGCGGCGGCATCCTCAAACGCCCCGGCGACGTCGGTGCCGACATCGTCGTGGCCGAAGGCCAGCCCCTGGGCGTCCCGCTCCAGTACGGCGGCCCCTACCTCGGCCTCTTCGCCTGCAAGAACGAGTTCCTCCGCAAGACGCCGGGCCGCCTCGTCGGCGAGACCACCGACGCCGACGGCCGTCGCAGCTTCTGCCTGACGCTCCAGACCCGCGAGCAGCACATCCGCCGCGACAAGGCCACCAGCAACGTCTGCACCAACCAGGGCCTGCTCGCCACGCGGGCCGCGATCTACATGAGCGCCCTCGGCCGGCAGGGCATCGGACAGGTCGCCCAGCTCTGCGTGCACAAGGCGCACTACGCCGCTCAGCGGATCGCCGCCTTGCCCGGTTACACGCTCCGCTTTGACGGGCCCTTCTTCAAGGAGTTCGTCGTCGTCAGCGAGAAGCCGGTCGACAAGGTGCTCGCCCACTGTCGCCGGCAGGGCATCAACGCCGGCGTCCCGCTCGGCCAGTGGTACCCCGACCTGAAAAACTGTTTCGCCGTCGCCGTCACTGAGAAGCGCACGCAGGCCGAGATCGACAGCCTGATCGATGCCCTCGCCACCGTCGACGCATAACTGAAAAACCCGACCCGCTTTCAAGCGAAGGTGTGATGCCAGACGACCCGAAAAAGCCCCTGCCGTTGATCTTCGAGCAGTCACGCCCCGGCAACTCGGCCGTGCGGCTGCCCGACTGTGACGTGCCCCCGTGCGACATCGACGCCGTCATCCCCGCCGAGCTGCGGGCCGACGGACCGCCGGCCCTCCCCGAGATCGGTGAGCTCGACCTCGTCCGCCACTACACGCGGCTCAACCAGCGGACCTTCAGCGTCGACACCAACTTCTACCCGCTCGGGTCGTGCACCATGAAGTACAACCCCAAGATCAACGAGCGCGCCGCCGCCATGCCCGGCTTCGCCAACCTCCACCCGCACCAGTCGGTCGAGGACAGCCAGGGCGTGCTCGAGCTGCTTTACCGTACCCGCCTGATCCTCCAGGAGATCGCCGGCCTGCACGAGGTCTCGCTTCAGCCGGCCGCCGGCGCCCACGGCGAGCTCACCAGCCTCTTCGTCATCAACGCCTACCACCGCGACCACGGTGGCATCCGCAACAAGGTCCTCACCCCCGACACCGCCCACGGCACCAACCCGGCCTCCTGCGCCATGTGCGGCCGCCAAGCGATCCCGGTCCGCTCGAACCCGGACGGCAGCGTCGACCTCGAGCACCTGAAGGAGCTCATCGACGAGGACACCGCGGCCCTGATGCTCACGCACCCGAACACCGTCGGCAAGTTCGACACGCACATCGCCGAGATCGCCAAGATGCTCCACGATGTCGGCGCGTTCCTCTACGTCGACGGCGCGAACATGAACGCGATCTGCGGCATCACCCGCCCCGGCGACCTCGGCGCCGACATCATGCACTACAACACCCACAAGACCTTCAGCACCCCCCACGGCGGCGGCGGCCCCGGTTCCGGCCCCATCGCCGCCGTCGACAAGCTCGCGCCCTACCTGCCCGCGCCGCAGGTCGTGAAGCGCGAGGACGGCACCTTCGCCTGGGACTATGACCGGCCGCGCTCGATCGGCAAGGTCCGCTCCTTCTACGGCCAGGTCGGCGTCCTCGTCCGCGCCTACGCCTTTCTCCGCACTCTCGGCAACAGCGGCCTGAAGGAGGCCAGCGAGACCGCCGTCCTGGCCGCCAACTACCTCGCCAGCCGCCTCAAGGACCACTACGAGCTGCCGTACCAGCCGCCTTACGGCCACGAGTTCATCCTGATGCCCAACATCGGCGGCGAGAAGATCACCGAGCTCGACATCGCCAAGCGGCTGATCGATTTCGGCTATCACCCCCCAACCATGAGCTGGCCGGTCCCGCACTGCCTCATGATCGAGCCGACGGAAACCGAGTCGAAAGCCACGCTCGACGCCTTCGCCGACGCCATGATCCAGATCAAGCGCGAGGCCGAGGAGTGCCCCGACAAGCTCAAGCAGGCCCCGCACAACGCCGCCGTCCGCCGCCTCGACGAGGTCGCGGCCGCCCGCAAGCCGCGGGTAAGATGGACACCCGAATCAGTAGGCTGATTTGGGATGTAGCCTGTGAGCCGAAGACAACGCCGTGCGAACTGGCAGGCTTTCGCCGTCGGGGCAACGGTCACCCTGCTCATCGCCGGCCTCTACCTCACCGACCGCCTCGAGCGGGCAGAGTTTCACACCCTCGACCTCCGCTTCCGCTACACCAACTCGATCCCGCAGTCGCCCGACATCGTCTGCGTCGACATCGACGACGGCTCGCTCGACACCGTCGGCCGCTGGCCGTGGCCCCGCCACGTTCAGGCCGCCCTGATCGAGATCCTGGCCGAGTGCGGCGCCGAGGCGATCCTCGTCGATCTCACCTGGGTCGAGCCCGAGCCGGTCGCCGTCGAGCGCCGCCAGCTCGACCTGCTCGGGGCTGACGAGCTCCCCGCCGGCACCGCCCGCCTCACGCTTGCCGACCGCCGCTTGCACGCCGCGCTCGCCCAGGCCGGCAACACCTACCTCGCCTTTCACTTTCACCAGCACGACCTCGCCCGCAGCCCCGACTTCGCCGCCCTCGTCCGCGCGCTGCTCCGCGAGAACGCCGCGACGGCCGAAACGATCGCGCAGCGCCTGCAGGACCGCTACGCCGCCGTGATCCGCAACGGCGTCCAGCCCCGAGCCGTCGCGGAGCTTGTCGCGGTGTGCTATCAGGCGCCGCACCTCGACGTCGACGGGCTCGTCGAGCGCACCGGCCTCTCCGAAGAGCTCGTCACCGGCTACTACGCCGGCGCGCACCGGGCCGCCCTGCGCCTGCGGATCCGCGACTACCTCGCTGCGCACGAGCTGACGCCGACCGAGCTCACGCCCGAGCAGGTCCACGACGGCCTGCGGACGCTCTACGCCCAGCTCACCGACATTCCGTTCGAGAACGACTCCCCGCTGAAGGCGCGCCTCGCGCTCACTTGGCGCGACGAGCTCGGGATCCGCGCGACGGCTGCGGGCTGGCCGCAGCTGCCGCAGGTCGCCACCGCGCAGCTTCCGGCCGTCGAGGGTTTCGCCCCGATCTACTTCGATTTGGTCCGCGTCGCGCGGCGGGCCGGCTTCACCGTCTTCGAGCCCGACGCCGACGGCGTGACCCGCCGCGTGCGGTTGCTGGTCCGGTGGGACGATCACGTCATGCCACAGCTCGCCTTCATGCTCGCCGCTGACCGCCTCAGCCCCGCGCCCGACGACGCGATCAGCCACGTCGGTCCGCGCGCCCTCCGCCTCGCCGACCGCGCGATCCAGCTCGACGCCGACGGCCGCGCGCTGATCCCCTGGCTCCCGGGCCGCGACTGGCAAAACCATTTTGGCCCGCGGATCCCGGCCGACGCGTTGTGGCAGATCTGGGACCGCCGCCGCATGATCGCCGACAACGCCCGCCTCGCCCGGCAGACCCGGGCCGAGCTCTTCGCCAGCAACCTGGTCCCCGACTTCGAAACCTACCGACAGCTCTTCGCGCAAGCCGAAACGCACCGACCGCAACAGTCAGCCGGCACGGCCGTCGCCCCCACGAACGACGACCTGGCCGCGCTCAACAAAGCCGTGCGTGAACACGAACGCCGCGTCGTCGCCGCGCTCGAGACCGCCGCGTCCGCCGGTGACGCCAACGCCGAGTTCGCCCTCAGCCAGGTCGCGGTGGTCCAGGAAGTGGTCGGGGAGATTGAGGTCGCCAACGACCGCCTCCGCGCCGAGGTCGCCCGCATGCGCGCCCGCCCGGAGCTCGACCTGACGGGCAAGGTCGCCGTCCTCGGCTACACCGCGACCGCGCTGGCCGACATGACGCCGATCCCGACCCACCCCCGCGCCCCGGGCATGCTCGCCCACGCCAACCTGCTCAACGGGCTGCTCGTCAACCGCCTCGTGACCTGGGCGCCCGCCTGGCAGAATGCCGGGCTCACGCTCGCCTTCGGCCTGCTGGCCGCGTGGATCGGCACGTTTTTGCGTCCCTGGCCGGCCTTCGCGCTCTGCGTGCTCGTCGCCGGGGCTTACGTCGTGCTGGTCGGCGTGCTGCCGTTCTACCTGTGGACGCACTGGATCGCGATCGTCCCGCCGCTCGTCGCGATCGTCGCCACCCCGCTGATCATTTCGCTGTTCCGCTACATCTTCCTCGATCGCGAGCGGCGCCAGCTCACCACCGCGCTGAGCCAGTACACCTCACCCGAGATCGCCCGCTCCGTCGCCGACGACCTCGAGCTCTGCCAACGCGCCGAGCAGCGCGAGGTCTCCGCCCTCTTCACCGATCTCCAGGGCTTCACCACCATCTCCGAGCGCATCGGCGCCCAGCGCACCCAGCAGGTCCTCAACCTCTGCCTCGGCCGCCTCACCGACGCGCTGCTCCGCGAGCAGGCCTTCGTCAACAAGTTCCTCGGCGACGGCATCTTCGCCTTCTGGAACCCCGTCATCTTCCCGCAGCCCGACCACGCCCGGCAGTCCTGCGCGGCCGCCCTCGCGCTGCTCGACGCCCTTGCCACCCTCCAGCAGGAGCAGGCCGCCGACGGCGACGCCAGCATCGCCGAGCTCCGCCTCCGCATCGGCATCGCCAGCGGCATCGCCGTCGTCGGCCCCTGCGGCTCCGAGCAGAAGTACGACTACACCTGCATCGGCGACTGCGTGAACCTCGCCGCCCGGCTCGAGTCCGCCAACAAGTTCTTCGGCACGCAGATCCTGATCAACGACGTCACCCAAATCGCCGCCGGCGACGCGTTCGTCGTCCGCTCCCTCGGCCGCGTGCAGGTCAAGGGCAAGACCCGCGGCGTCCCGATCTACGAGCTCGTCGGCACCACCGCGAGCCTCCCACCGGACACGCATTCCGCCGTCACCGCCTTCAACCAGGCCGTCGCCGCTTTCGAGCAGCACGCATTCGACACCGCCCTCGCCGGCTTCAAACGCTGGGCCGCCGCCCACCCCGACGACCGCGTCGCCGACCTCTTCATCCAGCGCACCCGCGCGCTGTTGGCCGAGCCCCCGGACCGGACGTGGGTGCCGACCTTCGAGCTGGCAGAAAAGTAATCTCCGCCGCCGTCCGCTGCGCTCCCGACAGCCTTCGCTTGCGTCGCCCCTGCCCCGCACTCACAATGCGACCTCAACCTGCAAGGAGCCCAACGCGATGCCAGAAGGTCAACTGCAAGTCGACTACGGCGGGGTGTTCGATCGGGCGATCGGCAAGCAGCACGGCCTTTCGAACGCCGAGATCAAGCAGCTCGAGCCCGATGTCCAGGCCGCGATCAAATCGATCGAGGCCGAGCGCCAGGACGGCCAGCACCGCTTCCGCGACCTCCCGACCGACCGCGCGATGGCCAAGGCCGTCAAGGACGCCGTCAAGCGCTTCCAGCCCGGCTGCGAAAACCTCGTCGTCCTCGGGATCGGCGGCTCGGCGCTCGGCAACATCGCGCTGCAAACCGCGCTCAACGCGCCCTACTACCAGCTCTTCGACCACAAGAGCCGCCGCGGCCCCCGCCTGTTCGTCATGGACAACGTCGACCCGGTCCAGGTCCAGAACCTGATCGATCTCCTCGGACCGTCGCTCAAGAAGACCGTCTTCAACGTGATCAGCAAGTCCGGCGAGACGGCCGAGACCGCCGCCCAGTACCTCCTCTTCCGCGACCTGCTCATCAAGAAACTCGGCAAACCCGCCCTCACCAAGAACATGGTCTGCACCACCGACCCCGAAGAGGGCACCCTCCGCACGATGGCCGAGCAGGACGGCTACCACGCGCTGCCCGTCCCGCCCGGCGTCGGCGGCCGGTTCTCGGTCCTCTCCGCTGTCGGCCTCTTCTCGGCCGCCATGTGCGGCATCAAGATCGACCGCCTGCTGGCCGGCGCCGCCGAGATGAGCGAGCGCGTCACGACCAAGACCGTCAGCAAGAACCCCGCCGGCGTGCTGGCGCTGCTGTTGCACGCCTTCTACGTCCGCGGCAAGCGCCTCCACGTCATGATGCCCTACAGCTACCAGCTCAAGGACATGGCCGACTGGTACCGCCAGCTCTGGGCCGAGAGCCTCGGCAAAGAGCACGACGCGGCCGGCGAACCGCAGGTCATCGGCCCCACGCCGATCAGGGCCCTCGGCGCCACCGACCAGCACTCGCAAGTCCAGCTCTACCGCGAGGGCCCCAACGACAAGGTCTTCATCTTCCTCGAGGTCGAGAAGTTCGCCAAGGACGTCAAGATCCCCAAGCAGGCCGGCATCCCCGAATCGCTGCAGTACTTGCAGGGCGCCACCATCGGCACGCTCATCAACGCCGAGAAGCAGGCCACCGAGTACGCCCTCGTCGCCAGCGAGCGCCCCTGCATCACCCTCCGCTTCCCGCAGGTCACCGAGCAGACCGTCGGCCAGTTCATCATGCTCTGGGAAGCCACCACCTCGATCATGGGCAAGCTCCTCAACCTCAACCCTTACGATCAACCGGCCGTCCAGCTCGGCAAGGACTTCACCTACGGCCTGATGGGCAAGACCGGCTACCAAAAGCAGGCCAAGGAATTCGAGCAGTACGCCAAGAAGAAAGGCAACAACGTCGTCTGACCGCAGCCCTACGCAAGACGCAGCGCGTTGACGACCCGCGACACCCGAACCTCAGCCGCAGCCGCGGCGGGAGAACGACCTGATGCGACACGCTGTAATCATGGCCGGCGGCGCCGGCACCCGCTTGTGGCCGCTCAGCCGCCAAATGCGTCCCAAGCAACTTATGCGCCTGTTCGACGGCAAGAGCCTGCTCCAGATCGCCCGCGAGCGCCTCGTCGGCCTCTTCGAGCCCGAGAACATCTGGGTCATCACGTCGGCCCATTACATCGACCTCGTCGCCCAGGAACTGCCCGACCTCCCGCGGCAGAACCTCATCGGCGAGCCGACCGGACGCGACACGGCCAACGCCATCGGCCTCGCCGCGGGGCTGCTCCAGCAGCGCGATCCCGACGCCACGATGGCCGTCTTCACCGCCGACCACATCATCCGCCCGCAGGACGTCTTCGCCGACGCGATCAATCGGGGCCTCACCGCGGCCGAAGAGAACCCCGAGAGCCTCGGCACCTACGGCATCAAGCCGACCCAGCCGCACACCGGCTATGGCTACCTCTGGCGCGGCGACGCCGTGGCCGAAGACGTCTACCAGGTCCGCGCGTTCAAGGAAAAGCCCGACGAGCCGACCGCGCAGAAGTACTACGAGAGCGGCGAGTACTACTGGAATAGCGGCATGTTCGCCTGGCGCGTCAGCGCGATCCAGGCCGAGCTCGAGCGCAACCTTCCCGAAAACTTCGAGCAACTCCAGGACATCGTCCGCCAGTGGGGCCGCGACGCCGCCAACGCCGCCTTCAGCCAGCTCACCAAGATCTCGATCGACTTCGGCGTGATGGAAAAAGCCCGCTCCGTGCTCACCGTCGAGATGCGCTGCCAGTGGCTCGACCTCGGCTCCTGGTCATCGATCGCCACCACCCGCGAACCCGACGCCGACGGCAACGTCGCCGTGGCCGAGCGCGCCGTCGTCAAGGACGCCCGCAATAACATCATCGTCACCGAAGGGGGGCACCTCATCGCCGCCCTCGGCGTCGAGGACCTCATCATCGTCCACAGCGACGACGCGACCCTCGTCTGTCAGAAAAATTCTGAACAGGCCATCAAGCTCCTCGGCGAGCTCCGCCGTGAACGGTTCGGCGAGCAGTACGAGTAGCACTTGCCCACTCACCCACCCCCGTCCGCCGGCCACGCCCAGCGTTGCGCTAGAGAAATTCCCGAACGTGCCCGCTCGCCCGCCGATACGACGCTATTGTCTGATAATTAGCAGCGCGTGCCGGCAGCGCGGCCGATCGGGTCGGTCGTCGCCAGGGATTCGCGACGAACTTTTGGAGGGAAAGCAGCCTATGAAACGTCTAATTGCACTGACCATTGTCCTGACCGGCGCGTCGATCGCGTCGGCCGCCTTGCTCGAGTTCAACTTCGAGCTCGTCGGCGCCCAGGAAGTTCCGCCGGTGACCGGCAGCAACTCCGCCGGTGCCGCACAGTTCCTCTACGACACCGACACCCAGACTTTCGACCTCGACCTGCAGGTCTTCGGCATCGGCCTCGATGACCTGCGGCCCGTCGGCCCGAACAGCACCCCGGTGCACATCCACCTCGCGCCGGCCGGCGCGAACGGCCCGATCGTGGTCGACCTCGGCTTCGCCGGTAGCTTCGTCGAGAACGGCAACGGCATCCGCCTGGTGCTCGACGATGTCCTCCTCGGCGGCACCCAGGGTGAGATTGTCTCGGATGTCGACGCCAACGAGGCGGCGCTGTTCGCCGAACAGCTCTACGTCAACATCCACACCTTCGACTTCCCGGCTGGTGAGATTCGCGGCCAGATCGTGCCCGAGCCCACCTCGCTCGCGCTACTCGCCCTCGGCGGCCTGCTGCTCCGGCGCCGCTAAGGCAATCGGCACGCCCAACCGGGCATCGCGCAACAACGCAACCGGCGAGCCTGAGAGCCTCAGGCCCGCCGGTTTCCTTTTCTTCCTGCGCCGGTGCGCATTCGTCGTCAGCTGCGGAAGGGGGGCGGCGGCTCCAATACCGCCGCGGCCGCCGGCGCGTTCAACGCCGCATCCGGCACAAACACGCTCCAGTCGTACCGCAGCATCATCAGCCCGTCTTGCCAGCCATCGAACGTGATCGCCGGCTCCCGCCCCAGCGTCTCCTCCAGCAGCCAACGCGGAAAGTCCGCTCCCGCCGCGATCCCCAGCGGCGCCCCGCCGCCAAACCGCGGGTTCACCTCGATCACCGGCATCCGCCGATCCGGCGTCACCATCAACTGCACCGTGATCAGCCCGCGCAAGCTGTCGTCGAAGGCTTCCGCGACCCGCTGCCCGACAGCCATGATCTCGGGATCCTTCACCGTCACGCCCTTCGCCACCTCGCCCGTGCGCACCTCCAGCCGTCGGCGCGGAACCACGCACCGCGGCACCCCCGTCAGCCCGACATACACGTCCAACGTGTACTCCACCCCGTCGACGAACGACTGCACGATCGCGCCCTCGACCCGCGCCAGGTGGTAATCCAGGTCCGCCGGCGTGTCGATCCGGTGAATCGACCGGCTCGAGCTCCCCGACCGCGGCTTCAAGAACAGCGGGTAGCGCAGCGCCGACGCCGCCGGCAACGCCGCCGGCTCCCACGTCTCCGGCGCGGCGATCCCCTGATCCCGCAGGAACCGGTACGTGTTCACCTTGTCCCGGCAAACGCGGATCGCCTCCGGCCCGCCGATCAGCGCCGTGCAGCCCAGCGCCTCGAATGGCTCCCGGGCGTCCGCCAGCTTCGGCAGATCCGTGTCAATCGTCGGCAGCAGCAGGTCCGCGCCGTGACGCTCAGCCACCCGCAAAAGCGCCGGAATGTAATCGTCATCCTCGATCGGCGGCAGCAGCTCGGCCGCGTCCGCCGCATACAACGCCGGCGCGTTCCGGGCCCCGTCCGCCGCCACGACCCGCAGCCGCACGCCCAGCTCCGCCGCCGCCGCCCGGAACGCCTGCACCAGCTCCACCCGCCGCCCCGCACAGGCGACCAGCAGCGTTACGTCGGCAGCAGTCCGTTTCGCGTTCATGCCGCCGCCACTGTCGCCGCTGCGGCCGCCCGCGCCAAGCCACGCGAATCACTTTGACACACCCCCGCCCGCCGCCTACCGTTGCGCCATAGCGGGTCGCCGGCCAGGACGCTGCCGGCGCCGCGGGTCCCGCAACCGAAGGAGCTGTGAGGACGCCCCATGTCACGCCTCCTGCTACTGCCGCTCCTGGCCGCCTCGGCCGCGCTGGCGCTGGCCCAGACCGACGCCCCGGCCGACGGTACGCTGCCTCAGGTCAAGCCCGAGACCGCTGAAGCCCAGCCGCCGCAGCGCTACTGGCTCCGCGTCACCGGCGACCGCGTCAACCTCCGCAGCCGCCCCGACACCAACAGCACCATCATCACCAAGCTCAACACCGACGACGTGCTCGCCGGCCACGAGTCCCTCTTTGACTGGCACCGGGTCAAGCCGCCCCAGGGCGTCTTCAGCTACGTCCACCGCGACTACATCCGCCGCGACGGCGACACCGGCACCGTCACCGTCAGCACCGGCAACCTCCGCGTCCGCACCGGTAGCACCGAGCGCACGCTCGACCCCCGTCAGAGCGAGGCCCAGATCCTCCTGCCCAACGGTACCGCCGTCGAGATCCTCGGCACCCACGGCGACTGGCTCAAGATCGTCCCTCCCGACGACGTCTGGATGTACGTCGCCGCCGACTTCGTCGAAGAAATCCCTCCACCCGAAGCCCAGGCCCTCCGCGCCCGCGCCGCCGCCCGCGCAGCGTCAATCCGCCAGCGCGGCCTCGACCTCACCAGCGAATGGGGCCAGCGCCTCCAGGCCGTCGAAAAGCAGATCGACCAGATTCGCCAGCAGCCCTTGCTCGAGCAGAACTGGCAGGTCATCGTCGAGATGCTCGGCCCCATCGCCCGCCAGGACGATTCTCCCGGCGTCGCCCGCGTCGCCACCCGCTGGATCGCCCAGCTCCAGCAGCGCATGCGCGACATCGAGGCCTATCGCCAGGCCCAGGCGCTCCAGGCCGAGCAGGCCGCCCAACAGCAATCCGAGCAACCCACCCCCAAGCCCCGCCGCGATGCCTACGCCGCCCGCGGCCAACTCCTCGAGAGCCTCATCGTCGGGCAGCAGGGCGGTGCTCGCCTCTTCAAGCTCCGCGATCCGCTCTCCCGCAAGGTGATCGCCTATCTCGAGCTCCCCGCGGACAGCCCCATCGACCCCCAGCCCCTCATCGGCCGCTACGTCGGCGTCACCGGGGCCAGCCGGGCCGACGACCGGCTGGGCACGACCGTGATCCGGGTGGAAAAGATCGATGCCCTGGCGCCCGCTCGCCGCGACAACCGGTGACCGCTACAATTCGCGCTCCGATGCCCCGTTTCCGCATTGCTGCCGAAGGAGTCGATGCATGACCCAGCTTGCTCGTTGGAAGCTTCCCGCCCTGTTCCTCGTCGCCAGCCCACTGTTCCAGCTCACCACCTGCGGCCTCTCTGAGCGTGAGGCAGCCAGCGTGGTTCAGAGCGCCCTGACCACGGCGCTCGCCGGCATCATCCAAAGCGTCTTCGCCGCCGCGACCCAGGGGCCGGGGGTCGTCTAACCTCGCGCCCGCGAACGGGTCGTAACAGGAGTCCCCTCGGGCACTCAAACGCGGAGCAAGAATTGGTGTCGATCAGCGCGCCAGCAACCCCCAGCCAAGACCGCCGCCCCCCCCGCGCGCTGCTGCTGGCCACTGTGGTCGCCGCGGCGTTCCTCGTCGGCTGCGGCGGCAACACCGCCGTCGTCGTCCGCAAGCCCCGCTGGGACTTCGATGCCTACGAGCGGATCGCCGTCGTGCCCGCCGCCGCGTCCGATCCCGCCGCCCAGGTTCACGCCGAGCAGATGACCATGCTCCTCAGCGATGAGCTCGCCGCCAACGGCGCGTTCACCGTCGTCTCCCGCCGTGACCTCGCGGCCGTCATGCGTGAGCAGGACCTGGCCTTTACCGACCTTGCCGACCCCGAGACCGCGCTGCCCAGCGGCATGATCCAGGTGGCCGAGGCCCTCATCATCCCCGCCTTGCTCCAGTACGAGCTCGACCAGTACCGCGAGCTCGAGACCGTTCCGGTCTTCCGCACCGACCGCCGCGGCCGGCTCCTTTTGCGAAAGGGCCTCCCGGTCCAGATCGGCGAGAGGGAGGTCCCGGTCTACACGCACCTCGCGCGGGTCGCCGGCAGCGTCCGCGTCGTCGACGCCGCCACCGGCGCGATCCTCTTCGCCCACAACACGGTCCCGATCGAGGTCGCGGAATCCGAACGCGAGAGTCCGCCGGTTGAGACGCCCGAGTTCCTGGCCGGCGTCGCGATCCGCGAGCTCGCCCGCGAGCTCTACGTCCACGTCGCCCCCATCGAGATCGAGGTCCGCTTTGACGGCGACTCGCTGCTGTTGGCCACCGGCTACTACGACGGCCGCTACGACGAGCTCGACAAGATTCCCGCCAACCGCGACACCTTCCTGCTCGTCGTCCGCGACCTGCCCGAGGAAGTCGACCGCAACGACTTCACCGTCACCATCACCGAAAAGGACGGCCGCACCGACCTCTTCCGCGAAACCTTCGTCTGGTCAGCGGCCGCCGGCCGCCGCGGCATCGTCTTCGAAGTCCCCACCGGCCTCCTGAAAAGCACCGGTGCCGAAGAGTTCACCGCCAAGCTCTACGCCCCCGGCAACGACGAGCCCGTCCTCGACCACGACTTTGCCCTCGTCGCCCCCAAACGCGACAGAGACGACCGCGACGAAGACGAAGAACAAGACGACTAACCCCACCCCGGTTACCCCCGCCCGGGTGCCCCAGGCTTCCAGCCTGGGGGACTGAAGACACGTCACGAGCTGGAAAAAGACCGATTCCTGAGAGTGCTGACAACCCGCCCCCGCATACAAACGACTGAAAACGCGTACCCGTGCCACGACCGTGTCGACCGAAGTAGACTGCGTGCGTGGTAGAGTGGTCGTAACCAACCCTCACCCGAATAACCTCGCAGCGACGTTCGGGCATCCACCGCCCAAAACGTACCGTCCGGCCTCGCCGCCGGCCGCCCTTGCGGCCAATACGCGGGCCGCGCCGCCTCAACATTACGCTTGACCGCCTCTACCGCACGCCTTATGCTGCTCGAAGCTTATCGGTAAATGATCGGAAATAGTCGGTCCGCTGTTGACGCCTTCGTCGCCCTCGTCGGCGGCGAATAGACAAACTTCAGAACGGGGTTCACGGGGACTAGACCCATGCGCTACTCAACGATTCCGCGACTCGCCCTCACCTTTGCCCTCTACACGATCAACAGCGCCGCAGCCCCGGCACGCGCCGACGACTGCAATCAAAACGGCGTGCCGGACGATCAAGACATCGCCACCAGCCTCAACGCCGAGTGCGTTCTCGACGGCGTGCCCGTCGAATGCACGCCCGAACTGCGCGCGATCACCTTCGACACGCCGGAAGTCATCAACGAGCGCGCCGATTTCTCGTTTGTCGCCGCTGGCAACATCGACCCGAACCAGGGCGACACGATGGACCTTGTCCTCGCCACGCCCAACGCGACCACCGGCATCGCCCTGCAGCTCGGCGACGGGACGGGCGCTTTCTCGGCGGGCACGGGCCTGCGCGGCCAAAAGGACGCGCACTGGATCGAACTCGCCGATTTCAACGCCGACGATATCCTCGACATCGCCTCGGCCCACAACTTCGAAGACGAAATCCGCATCCACCTCGGCGACGGTGACGGCGGTTTCACCCTCGCGCACAGCGTCGTCACCCCACCAATCCCCGTGTCGCTCGCCAGCGACGATCTCGACAACGACGGCGACATCGACCTCGTCGCCGGCTTCTACAGCTGGCGCCCGATCGCCATCGCCATGCTCAACAATGGTGACGGCACCTTCGCCCCGCCGATCGAATTCGAAGTCGACGCCAACTCCTACACCGTCGCCCTCGGCGACGTCAACGGCGACGACGTCCCCGACTTCGTCTTCGCCTCATGGTACGGCATCGGCGTGCGCTTCGGCGTCGGCGACGGTACGTTCGGCCCGCAGACCAACTACGACTACTACATCAATTGGGTCGGGCACGTCGCACTCGCCGACTTCGACGGCGACGGCCATCTCGACGCGATCACCGCCGACGAAGACAGAGACACGCTGCACACGCTTTTCAACAAGAGCGACGGCTCATTCGGTCCGGCCAACACCCACCACGCCTTCAACTACCCGCGCTTCCTCGCCGTCGCCGACTTCGATCTCGACGGCGACAACGACGTCATCGCCGCCAATCGCGACTACGCGGCGCTGTCGCTCCACGCGAACCCCGGCGACGGCGCCTTCGAGCCGGCCAGCGAGATCCCCCTGCACGCCGGGGCCAAGAACGTCATCGCCACCGACTTTGATGCCGACGGTCGACCAGATCTGGTCGCCCTCGACGGCAACCACGACATCGTCACCCTCCGCAACGTCACGGCGATCAGCTTTGACTGCAATCTCAACGGCGTCCCCGACGAGTGCGACATCACCGCCGGCACCAGCAGCGACGCCAATGGCGACGGCGTGCCCGACGAATGCACCCTCCCGCGCGGCGACATGAACTGTGACGGCGTCGTCGACGTCTTCGACATCGATCCCTTCGTCACGGCGCTGGTCGCGCCGGAAGATTACGCCACGCGCTACCCCGATTGCGCGCTCGGCCAGGCCGATGTGAACGCGGATGATGCGGTGGACTTCTTCGACATCGACCCGTTCGTGACGCTCTTGGCGGGCGCGTAGCGTAGGGGACCGGGTGGACTCATGTTCTGATCGCCCGGCTTGCTCGCTGCGTCACCGATCGACCGATCGCGGCGACATTCCATGGAAACCAGGAAACCAGGGACAGCCACCGGTTTACACCTCGCTACTCACCCGGTCACCCGCTTCCGTCCGTGCGGGCCGCCACGCAGAACCGCTCGCCAGCCTCAGGCGCCCGGGACCGCCGCGCTCCTTAGCCGCCACCTATTCTCGCTCACCGACGCCGAAAAGGAAAGCCCTGATCCGGTTTTCGATCAAGCGGCGCGATCGAAGGGCCGAAAGCCGCGCTGCCACCAACCGCCAAAAGCCGCCAATCCCCGCCACCCACCAACAACCTCGGCCAACCCAGTTGATCCACCC
>CAZCKC010000028.1:0-28908 GCA_964499235.1 uncultured Planctomycetales bacterium
ATCAGGCCGAGCAGGACCGCCCCGGGAGCCGGGATGATCGCGTAGCCCATGGCAGCGCCGCCGAGACCGCTAAAAGTAAAGGCCTCGGAGAACGACCCAGTCCCCAGATCGAGGATCCCGAGCCGGACGTCGGTGCCCTGCGTCACCGCGAGCCAGTAATCACCGGCAAACTCGCTGCCGCCGGCAAGCTTCCAAGAAAGCTTGTCATTATCGTTGTCAGCGTCGGTGATGTCCTGCGTCTTCGCGGCCGTTCCGTCGTTCGGGTCGATTGAGAAGAGCTCGCTCGAATTCTTAGCGCCGTAGTAGGTGCCGCCGACGGACGCGCTCGACGGGAAGCCGGAGCCGGCACTGTTGGACACCGTGCCGAGCTGGGAGCCGTTCGCGATGTCATACCGCAGGATGTTGCCGCCGCTCAGCGCAACCATGTCCAGGTTGCCGTCGCTGGTCACATCGATGAAGTCGAACGTCGTGACGCTTGGCGTACCCAAGAAGCTGAACTGGAACGTCGCGTTGCCGGCGCCATCGATCGTGTAGACGTTGCCCGCCGTCGTCGTCGCCCAGAGCTGCGAACCGAGGAAGCCCAGCCCAGGGACCGTCTCACCGGCCTGAAGTCCGCTGATGCCGACCGAGGTCAGTGCACCGTCAAACTTATACAGCGTGGTTGACTGCGTGAAATAGTGAACCGCCGCCAGCGCCGGTGACGCGGCGATCGCGAGGCCCACGACCAGTGCTACTCCATAGCGAAGCATATGCTTCCCCTCCATCTCGAAACCCGGGATACAACAAGAAGGTCGGCCCGTTCCCCACGAGCCACCCATCCCCTCTTTTCCAAGTACAAGCCTAAAGCCACGTGACCACGATCGCAAGGGATTATCACGCTGAGCCACCTAGGGAAGCCCCGTACTTACGCTGGTTTAGCGGGTCGCGAACACGTTCCGCATCGTCGCGGCAGAACAAGTCCAGCCAAGGGGCCAGGGCCGCCCCGCTCACACGGGCTGGCACGCGGCGGATTCGAATCGGCCCTCTGTCACGGTCGGCATCGCGGCCCGCAGCGCGGCGGAATCCGGAATGATCACGCTGCAAAACTGCCGGCTCAATCCCCGAAACGGGCGGTTTCCTGAGGTTCCAGCGTCACCGCCTGACCGCGGATCACCGCCGCCACCGGCCGCGCGCCGTGATGCGCGACCGTCACCCGCCCCGGCTCGACCGTGATCGTCAGCGCTTGCTGCTGCCAGACAAACGGGAACTGCAGCCGCTGCCAGCGCGCGGGCAGCCGCGGCTGGATCGTGAGCGCCTCCGCCTGCATGGCCGTCCGCACCCCCGCGAAGCCGAAGACCGCCACCTGCCAGTTCGCCCCGGCACAGGCCGCGTGCACGCCCTCGGCCGCCTCGCCGAGCTCCAGGTCGAGCCCCACCGACTCGTCCCACAGCGCCAGCGCAGCTTCCGCTTTGCCGATCCAGGCCGCCACGATCGCGTGCATCGACTTGCTCAGGCTCGAGTCGTGCGACGTCAGGGGCTCATACGTCTCATACGCCGTGCGCATCTGCTCCGGCGTGTAGTCCTGCGGCATCAGCGCCATCAACTGCACCACATCCGCCTGCTTGAGCACCTGCGAGCGGTAGAGCCGCTCCTGGCTGACAGCTGCCCCGATCCGCTTCGTCCGGTCGGGCCAGTGCCCGTCGAAGTCCAGCGGCTCGTAGGCGAAGAAGTCATCGCTCTGCAGCACGAGCCCGCGCTCTGCGTCATACGGAACGCGCAGCCCCTCCGCGATTCGTCCGAACTCGGCAAACTCCTCGTCGACCACCCCGAGCCGCTCCCGCAGCTCTCCCGCCGCGGCCGGGTTGTCCTCCAGCAACCGCCCCCACGCCGTGCCCGTCTGCCGCAGCGTCAGCGCCACCAGCCGGTTCGTGTACGCGTTGTTGCGGCTGAACGGCGTGTACTCGTCCGGGCCCATCACCATCAGCAGCTCGCACGTCCCGTCGGGGTGGCGATGCACACGCTGCCGCCAGTAACGGGCTGTCTCGATCAACACCTCCGCCGCCTCACCCAGGAAATCCGGGTCGTGGTTACTGCACCGGTACGCATGCCACAGCCCGTACGCGACGTCCGCCGTCACGTGCACCTCGTGGTCGGCATACTGCCAGCCGGGACAGTTCTCATCCCCGCTGGCCGAGCTCTCCCACGCATACTTCGCCCCGCGATACCCATACCCCGCCGCGTTCCGCCGCGCCCCCGGCAAGCTGTGCACCCGGAACGCCGCCAGCTGCTGGCCGACCGCCGGCCGCGTGTACAGGAACAGCGGCAGCATGAACAGCTCGGTGTCCCAGAAGTACCGGCCGCAGTACGCCTCGCCGGCCGCGCCTTTCGCGTCGATCGCGCAGCGGCGGTCGCCCTCGACGATCGCCCGCAGCATGTGGTAGAGCGAAGCCCGCAACGCGAGCTGGCTCCGCGGATCGCCCGCGATCACCACATCGGTGGCCTGCCAGCGTTGGTTCCAGACGGCGGCGTTCTCGGCCGCCAGCGTTTCGTAGCCGGTGGTCACCGCGTCCCACACCGTGCGGCGGGCCGCTTCTCCCGGCGCCGTCGGCGTATGGCGCGAAGAGGTCAGGCTCGCGAACTTGTCGATCGTGCACGCGCCGCCCGGGTGCAGGACGAACGTGCCGCTGATCCCCGCCCACCGCGCTGCACTCTCCATCGTCCACTGCAAGTCGGTGTCGGCCCGCAGCATGGCGGCCGCCGCCACGTGGTCGCCCGCGTTCGTCTCGATATCGACGGACACCGGGTCGCCATCGGTCCCGACGCGCACCTGCGTGAAGTGGTCGTAGCCGTTGGTTCGCACGTCCGCGTCGAGGTCGCCGAGCACGCGCACCTCGGTCGGCGGGCCGTCGGCGTGTGCGATCGTCGTTCGAAGCACCATCAGGTGCGGCCGCGCGGCGCTGATGAACCGCTCGAACGTGATCTTCAGCGTCGTGTCGCGCCGCGTCTGCCAGGTGAGCTCGCGCCGCAGCGTCCCGGTCCGCAGGTCGAGCTGGCGCCGGTAATCGCTGATCTGGCATTGCTCGAGGTCGAGCCGCTCCGCGCTCGCGAAGAGCTTGAACCCGTGCAACGTCGGGAGATTCACCATCTGGTCCAGGCACGTCGGGTGCGGCGCCGACAGCCCCGGCAGGTACGTCCCCACGCGGCTCTTGAAGTCGGGGAACTTCTCGACCGTGACGTTGCCCATGATCCGCAGGAACGCGCGGTTCTGCGGGTCATCGCTGAGCCCTTCCTCGAGGGCGGCTCGTTGCTGCAACGGCCCGCTGCCGAGCGCGAAGAGCCCTTCGTAATGGCGGTTGTTGGCGACGGAAAACGTTGTCTCGGCCAGGATCCAGCCGTCGGCGTCGGTGGGCACGGAATACAGCTCCAGCGGCAAGGGATTGTCACGCAGGTCAGCTAACCGACTGCATTATGAATCCCGCCAGCCGCCGCCACAACTCGCCGAACACGCGCAGCCCCACGTGCTCGAAATCCGAGAAGATGAACACCGTCAGCACCCCGCAATGCATCGTCAGCAGCCAGGAAAATCCCAGCCACAGCCGGCTCGACGGCCGCTGATCCCACCCCCGCCAGCGCCGATACTCGTCCCAGCGCCGCTGGATCGACAAGGCGACGATCGGCACCAGCGGCCACGCCAGAAAGCTCGGCGCCGCCCCGTGCCAGATCCCGCAGTAGCCGAACGACGCCAGGTACACCAGCGGCCCGAACGCGTGCTTGCCCCCCAGCGGAATGTAGATGTAGTCGCGGATCCACGCGCCGACGTTCAGGTTCCATCGCCGCCAGAACTCGCGGAAGCTCGTCGCCGTCGGCAGCCAGTGGAAGTTCGAGTCGACCGGGATCCCGACCCACCGGCTGATCCCCAGCGCGAACTGGTTGTACGTCCACAGGAAGAAATAGACCAGGATCGGGATCAGGTACACCGCCCGCAGCAGCGTGTTCGTGTCGTACTCCCACGGCGCCGCGAAGAAGTCCACGCCGCCGGCCGTCACCTTCGGCAGGTTCTGGAACAGCACGACCATCACCGCCGCCCCGAGCAGTCCGCCGCCCAGGTCGGTCAGCACCCGCCGCCACGGCACCTTGGTTCGCGGGTCCCACGCGTCAAACCGCTCCAGGAAATGCTGCCGCAACAGGAACGGCCCGTTCCGCACGATCGGCGGGTAGAACAGCCAGCACAGCGTCGCCGCCGGCCGCAACGGCGTCCGCGGCTCCTTCGCCCAGTCCACCCCCCACGCGATCAATCGCAACAGCACATATGCGAAGCCGATCGAATGAAAGACCGCCAGCCGGCTGGTGTCGGGCCACGCGCTCGTCCGGTGCTCCCAGCTGTACCACCACCAGGTCGCTTTCCACCACAGCGGCAATGCCAACAGGTTCAACCCGATCCAGGTGGCCGCGATCATGCCGCGCTTCGACAGCCACTCCCGTCGCCGCAGCGCCACCAGCCCGCACAGATATCCGCTCGCCACCAGCGTCGCGCCGACGAAGATCGCGGTCGAAACCGGCCCCAGGGTCAGGACCAGCCACAAGCCGGCCAGCGCCAGCAGGGCGGCTACCCGGTTGACCCGCGCGAGCCACCGGGCTCCTGGCACGAACGGCAAGACCGCTGCCAGGCCGATCGGCGCCGCGATGAGCTCGGCGACCGTAAGCGGCGTGGCGGCGGTGACTGGATTGAAGGGAACTTCGGGGTAAGGGATCTCGATCAAGGCTGGGTGACGACCTTTGACTTCCCGGGCTGGAGAACGTTGTAAACGAAACGGACGTCCTCATTGTGCATCCGGATGCAGCCCAGCGAAACCGCCCGGCCGATGGATTCCGGCTCGATCGTCCCGTGAATGCCGTAGTGGTCGGTCCCGCGTTCAGCGGCCTCGCCGCTGACCCCCTCGAGGCCGATCCACCGGCGCCCCAGCGGGTTGTCGGGATGCCCACCCGGGAGCTCCTGCTTGTCCGGCGCCGAGGGCGGGGGATAGTACGTCGGGTTCGGCAATCGCGTGGTCACCTTCCACGCGCCGACCGGCGTGCCGGGATCTTTGCCCAGGCCAACGCGATAGCTGCGGACGAAGGTGTCCTGCAGGTACACGTCCATCCGGAAGTCCGAGGTATCAACGACCGCGTTGAACGGGCCGCGCGGGATCTTCAGCACCTGCCCGATGCGGATCAGCTCGTCGCCGCCGTTGATCTCCATAATGACCTGGTAGGGGACCGCGTAGTTTTTCGCGATCTTCGCGTAGGCGTCGCCCCGCTTGACCGTGTAGTACTCGATCAGCGGGTCGCCGCTGAAACGCTTGTCGCTGAAGATGGTCTCGTTCGCCAGCTTCGTCAGTAGCCCCCGCACTTCCTGGGTGGCCACGCTGCTCAGATCGCCCGTCCGCAGCAGCCGGTTCAGCCGCTGGCGGGCGGTGATCAGCTCGCCCCGTTCGATCAGCGCCCGGGCGGTCGCGATCTGCGGGTTGCCCGTGTCCGCGACTTCCTGGTTCTCCGTGTTGCCGGTCGCGCCCCGCGTGGCCGTGTTCGCGGTCAGTTCGAGCCCCCGCGGGGTCTCGGCGGTGCTGACCTCCTCGTCTGCCGGGATCGGTGTGACGTCGACCTCCTCCTCGGTCTCCCGCTCAGACGGCGGCAACTCGTCGGCTTCGGGAGCGGGCGCGGGAATCAGCGTCTCCTCCGCCACCGGCGGCTCCTCGAATTCCAGCACCGGCTGCTCGTCCTTGACGACGGTCTCGGTGATGCCCAGGTCCTCGCCCTTAACCCCTGGCGTCGTGTCCGCGGGCCCCGAGAAAACACCAAACCAGTAGACCAGCAGCAGTCCGACAGCCGTCACCCCCACGATCGCGAACATCACGTTGGAGGCCTTGCGGCGCTTGCGGCGGCTGGGCGCGGGCAGACGATTGGGTGGAAACGGCACGGGTGGGAACCTCCTTCCGCATCCTTGCGGACCAAACAGCGCTCAACTCCGTCGAGTCATACAGCTTAATCGATCAGCGGCTGCGGATATAGCTTCCCCAGACCAGTCGAATCGGTCATATTATCGGCACGATTTGCGCCCCGGGTTTCGCGAAACCGCCGGCAGGATGCCGAGCGCCCCGGAGGGGCCCCAACTGGCGAAGGACCGCCCATGTCGAGCCCGCCCCCCAGCGGCCGCCCGTCGACCCCGACCCATTTCGAGGTCACGCCGGTGTTCGCACGCAGCCTCGACGCCTTCTCCGTTTACCTGACCGTCGAGGGCGGCCTCGCCGAGAACACCCGAAAGGCCTACCGCCGCGACCTGTTTAAATGGGGCGATTACCTCCGCCGCCACGGCTGCGACGACTTTGCCGCCCTCAACCACGAGCTGACGCAGGGCTATTTGGTGGAGCTCCACCGGCGGGATTACCGCCCCAGCACGCTCGCCCGCCACGTCGTCGCCCTGCGGATGTGGCTCCGCTGGCTGCACGAAACCCGCCAGATCCCCCGCGACCTCACCACCCTCCTCGAGCTCCCCAAGCGCGAGAAGAACCTGCCGCATGTCCCCAATGCGGCCGAGGCCCGGACGCTGGTCAGTACGCCGACGGCCGAGACGCTCGCCCTCCGCGACCGGGCGATCCTCGAGCTGCTCTACGGCTGTGGCCTGCGGGTCAGCGAGCTCTGCTCCCTCACCGAAAACAGCCTCGACCTCCGCGTCGGCTACGTCCGGTGCATGGGCAAGGGGCGGAAGGAACGGATCGTCCCCGTCGGCCGGCAGGCCCGCGATGCCGTCGAGGCCTATCTCGCGCACGAGCGCCCGCAGTTGCTCGCCGCCCGCGTCCCGGCAATCGGGCAGGGGGGTCGTGACACGTCTCGCCGGCCGGCCGCCCCTGTCGATCCGCTGACGCCGCGGCTGCGGAAGCAGCTCCCGCTGTTCGTCTCGCGGCGGGGCAACGGCCTGGACCGGTCGCAGGTCTGGCGGATTGTGAAGCGGGCGGCCCGGCTGCTCGGGCTGCGGGGCAAGATCAGCCCGCACACGCTGCGGCACTGCTTCGCCACCCACCTGCTGGAAGGGGGGGCGAACCTCCGCGTCGTCCAGGAGCTCCTCGGCCACGCCGACCTCAGCACCACCGAGATCTACACGCACGTACAGACCGACCGCCTGCGCAAGATCCACGAGCAATGCCATCCCCGCGGCGCCGCCGCCTGGGCCGACCGTCACGAGCAGCGCCGGCGGTCGTGATCGCGGGGGGGCTTGCTGGGCGGCGGGCAGCAGCGACCAATCAATCGCCCGCCCGCGGCGTCGGTCGATCACGTCGCTGGGGCGGGTAACGCCGGTCGACCGAACGCCGAGGCGGGCAGAGCAGATTGGGTTCGCGTCGTGTTTGCTCGGTGCCCTCCGACCGGTTAGCCTACGAAAATCGCCCGACCGGCCGCCGCCCCGCGTCGGCCGCTGTGGGCGCTGGTTTGGAGAGGTGGGTGAGTGGCTGAAACCACCGGTTTGCTAAACCGGCGTACGGTTCAAGAGCCGTACCGCGGGTTCGAATCCCGCCCTCTCCGGTCCACCCTTCGGGCAAACAGAGCAGGTGATTAGTAGCACAGTTGATCAGGAGAGCCGCGACGAACGGCGCGCTAGCCGTCAGGCGTGCTCTTCCGCGGGCCGCCGCTCACTGGCGGTCTCGTGCTCACCTGTGCTCCTGTTCCTCTTCCAACAGTCCAGGCATGCCCCCGTCTGCGGGCCGCCGGTGCGCCATCACGAGGCCTCGTCATACCCGCGCCGGCCGCGCTCGCACGCATTCTGTTCATCGACGGCGTCGACCCAGCCGCAACGCGCGTCGTCACGCCGATCGAACCGGCCGACATAGGGCTTGATGTCGAGCAGGGGGGTACCGTCCAGGACGTCAACATCCTCGATGTGCAGCGTGGCGCCGTCGCGGCGCACCAGGTGCACCAGGCTCAGCCCCACCGGGTTCGGACGACCCGGCGCCCGGGTGGCGAAGACTCCGTGCGGAACGTCTTCAAGAAACGGCTTCACCGTCAGCCGTGCCGCGCCGACTCGGTCGAACGCGTAGATGAGCCAAAGATGCGAGAAACCCTCGAGATCGGTCAACCCCTCGGCAAAAGCCGGGTCCACCTCGACCCTACCCGGAATGCCCGTAGCAAAAGACGGTTGGATCGGCGTCTTCTCCGCCGCGGCATGCGGGCTGCGGATAACACCGATCGCACGGAATTTGATCTCACGCATGGGCAATCCCTGTCTCGCCGCCCGAGCGCCGGGCAGCAGCCGTGATCTACAACCGACCTGCCCGGGCGGCAAACGCGTCAAAGGCCGAGCACGCCGACAGCACCGCGACCTCGTCACGCGTGAAGTTCGTGCTGAACACCCCTCACGCCAACTCACGATCCGCGACCGGCGCATCACGCGGATCAGCCCGCGCAACGCGAACACAGCAAGTGTAACGCGCCCCGCCCTCCGGCCACCCCCTGCGCCGGCAAGTCCCCGAACGCCGCCCGCCCAGCCATCGCAGCGAATTTTCCTTAAGGAACATTCCTGATCCAATTTGTCGACCGCGGGCCGGCCGCTGCGCGGTATATTTACGGGATCAGCACGGCCCCGGCGGTGTCGGCCGCCCGGGCCGCATCTCCGGAGGAGCAACATCCATGTCGCCGACCGCACCCGCGATCCGTCAACGGTTCGTTCCGACCCTCTCCCTGGCGATGCTGCTGGCCGCCGCGCCCGCCCTCGCCCAGCCGCGGGCCGTCTACCAGCCCGACGACCGCACGCTCATCCGCCACCTTGCCCCCGATGCCGAGGCCGACGCGAACGGCGTGCTCATCACGGCCGAAGCCTACGAGCGGACCGCCCTGATGTGCGGCGGCGTGGTGCGCATCGATCCGGTTACCGTCCGGCCGGCCCAGCCCGCCGGCCCGCTCGACCCGGCCGTCCTCGCCGCCGACCCGCCCGATCCCAGCGCGGTCGCCTACACCTTCGGCCCGCTGGTCGGCCCGCCGAACGCGCTGGCCAGCAGCGGCGGGATGACGATCACGTACTACGTATCGGGGACGCTGCCCGCCGGGGCGCTGGACGCCTTGGGCAACGCGGCGCTCCGCTACATCGCGCTGTTCGACGACCACGTCGACCTGCACATCGACGTGAAGTTCACCACCCTCAGCAACCCCGACACCATCGGCAGCACGACCAACAAGTGGAAGAAGTATAAGTACGAGGAGGTCCGCGACGCGATCGTCGCTGACGCCGACCTCGACGACGACATCCTCCTGCACCTGCCCAGCACCGACAAGCTCGACGTCAAGTACGAAGGCGGCCAGATCACCGAAGAGAAGCACGTCTACCTCACGCGCTCACAGGCCAAGTCCATCGGCCTCATCGCCGGCGATGCCACCAAGTCCGACGGCAAGTTCAAGTTCAACACCGACTTCAGCTTCGACTACGACCCCACCAACGGCATCGCGATCGGGACCATGGATTTCGAACACGTCGTGACGCACGAGCTCGGCCACCTGCTCGGTTTCTCCTCCAGCGTCGACTTCCGCAGCAAGAACATCGAAGGTCTCGACCTCTACCGCTTCTCCCTCAGCGACTGCCCCGCGAACCTCGCCGAGTTCACCGCCAACCCGCGCATCGGCGGCCAGGACAAGCAGGGCGTCGACGCCTCGGTCTGCCTGCCCGACGTCGACTGGGGCACCTGGCGTATGTCCACCGGCAAGGTTGACGGCGACGGCCGCCAGGCCGGCCACTGGCGCGACGACGGCATCACCGGCAACTGGACCGGCGTCATGGATCCCACGCTCGGTGACGGCGCCGCCTTCTTCAACACCACGACCAACCTCGAGGAGTACTTCAGCGTCGCTGACGCGCGGGCCTTCGACGCCCTCGGTTGGGACTGGCACTTCAGCTCGGTCACACTCGACGACTTCACGCTGATCAGCCCGCCGGACGGCGCCTCCCTCATCACGCTGACTCCCACCCTCGACTGGTCGATCGCCACCAACGCCACGAATTACAACGTCCAGCTCTATCTTCTGGCCGCAGACTACAACTCGGCCGAGTGGGTCCTCCTCGACGAGGCCGACACCGGCGTCGGCACCTCCTACGCGGTCCCGTCGGGCCTGCTCGAGCGCGGCCGGACCTACCGCTGGGACGTCGTCGCCGAGAGCCCGGCCGGCAAGCGCTGGTCCGACGTCTGGTACTTCACCGTCGCCCGGCTGGTCCCCCAGCCAGTGCCCTCGCCCTTCCTGATCACCAGCCCGCCGGTCTCGATCGACATTGCGGACCGGAACACCGCCTTCACGTGGGAACTGATCGATCCCGAGCTGGTCAGCATGTACCTCGTCGAGATCGACACCGAGGCGACCTTCCAGTCGCCCGACCTGATCAAGTTGGCCGTCTTCCCGCCGTACCCAGCCCCGGGCGCGCCGCTGACGCAGCTTCCGCCGGGCGTGCTCCGCAGCGGCGAGAGCTACTTCTGGCGCGTGCGGGCGATCAACGGCAGCGGCGCGACCTTCGCCGGCCCCGTGGCCGCCGCTAACTTTACCGTCGGCAGCTTCCCGCCCGAGCCGTTCGGCCTGCTCTACCCCGGCCCGGGCGACCGCACGCCGCGCGACCCGCGGCTTCAATGGCAGGCGGCCCACGACGCGGACACGTACGATGTTGAGGTCGCCGGCGACGCCGACTTCAACGACATCGTGTTCACCGCGCTCGATCTCGTCGGGACTGATGTCAAGCTGCCGCCCGCAACGCTCGCCCCCGACACCGAGTACTTCTGGCGCGCCCGGGCCCGCAACGACGCTGGCACGACCCGCGCCGCGCCCCTGGTCCAGGCATTCCACACGCTGCCACCCCGCCCGGGCCCGTTCACACTGCTCGATCCCCCCGACGACGCCGTCCTTGTGACTGCCGCCCCAACCCTCAGCTTCACCGGCGCGACCGACCCCGGCGGCTACTTCGTCGTCGTCGACGACGATCCCGACGAAGGCCTCAGCGAGGTCTTCGCCCACACCACGGAGAAAACCCTCGCGCTCGACCCGCTGCCGCGCGGCCGGCTCTACGACTGGATCGTGACCGCCTACAACGCCGGCGGACAGCGCACCGGCACCCCCGCGTCCAGCCGGTTCTTCATCTCGGCCGGTGACTTCGACTTCAACCAGGACGGGGCCCGCGACCTGCGCGACGCCGCGGCCTACCAGCGCTGCTACAGCCAGCAGAGCCCGACCCTGCCGCCGGCCTGCGGCATGTTCGACGTCCAGCCCGACAGCGTCCTGACGCTGATCGACACCACCGTCCTGCTCCGCAACCTCACCGGCCCCCCATAGTAGGCCTGCACAGGGGCATCGCACCGGCAGCATCGTCACAAGGGGCGTCGCGATGGTCGCGACAAGGTGGCTGGCTAGCGCAATTCGCGGACCAGCACGTTCAACGGCTCGCCGTGCTGGACAATCTGCGTCACCAGCTCGAAGCCGCAACGGCGGTACAGCTTGTTCGCAGGCTCGAGCTGGGTCCCCGCGAGCACCTTCACCCGGCGTTGCCCCCGCTGCCGCGCTTGCTCGAGGCAGGCGTCGACCAGCTGCCGCCCCACGCCGCGCCCCCGTTGGCTGCCGTCGACGCCCAGCGCCAGCAACTCGCTGGCCGGCAAGTCGCCCGTGGCTTGCTTCTGCGGGTAACGCAGCGTGTCGCGCACTTCCTTCAGGATCCGCGGGTCCAGCGCGCGCGGCAGCGCCCCCAGCGCCAGCCCCAGCGCCCGGCGCCGCAGCACGCGCCGGTAGAGCCCGGCCACGTTGTCGGTGTACGCACAGAACCCGATGACCCGTCCGCCGTCCCGTGCGACCAGTACCAGCGACTGGTCATCCGCCGCGATGCCGCGATAGAGGCTGGTCAGGAATCGCACCCCGAGCTTCACCAGGAAACCGCCCGTGATCGTGCCGGCATGCAGCCGCGCCACCGCCGGGGCTTCGCCTGGCTCCACGAGGCCAATTTCCACCGCTCCGCCTCCCCGCTGCGCCGCCGAGACCACGTTGACTTTGTCGCGTGCGGGCGGCATTGTGCTCAGTCGGCCGCACCGGGTCAAACCACACCACCCCTGCGCGCCGCGCGTTGCGATGCAATTCCCGCCCTTCGAAACGAGGCCCAGGGCCGATGCCCGCGCTCGCCGCATGCTGGAGCACCTACTGGCCTTACGGCTTGCTGGCCTTCGCGGTTGCCTTCCTCGCGACGCCGCTCGCGATCCAGTTGGCCCGCCGCACCGGGGTCCTCGATCAGCCCGACCGCGTGCTCAAGCCGCACGCCCACCCGACTCCCTACCTCGGCGGCCTCGCCGTTGGCATCGGCTGGATGGCTGCGCTGACGATGGCCGCGGTCCGGGCGGCCGCCGACGGACAGCTGCTGACGCCAATCGTGCTGGGCGGCCTAGTGGTGCTGGTGCTCGGCCTGATTGATGACGTCCGTACGGTGCCGCCGCGCCTGCGGTTGGCCATCGCAGCCACGGTCGTCGCGGCCGTCCTCCTGAGCACCGGCGTCGGACTCGCGCTGGTGGACGCGCTGCTCCTGCTGTGGCCGGCGCCGGTCGCCTGGCCGGCCGCCGCCACCGTCCCCCTGTCGTTTCTAGCCAGCTTGGTGATCGTGATCGCCGCGACCAACTCCGTAAACCTGGTTGACGGGCTCGACGGTCTCTGCAGCGGCCTGATGGCGATCGTGGCACTCGGCTTCTTCCTGCTCGCCAGCCAGTTGGCGGCCCTGGACGTCAACCCGCAGGGCGATGCCATCCGCTTGGTCCTCGCCATCAGCATGCTCGGCGCGGCGCTCGGTTTTCTCCCGTTCAACTTCAACCCCGCGCGGATCTTCCTCGGCGACGCGGGCAGCCTCCTGCTCGGCTATATCGCGGGCCTGCTCATCGTCCTGTTCATCGCGCCCGCCGCCGCCGGCCCTGGCAACTTCCAATGGCTACTCGCGGCCGGGCTGATCTTCGGCCTGCCGATCTGCGACACCAGCCTGGTGGTCTACCTCCGCTGGCGGTCCGGGCGGCCGATCTTCACCGGTGACCGCAACCACCTCTACGACCAGCTCCGACAGCGCGGCTGGAGCGTCCCGCAGACGGCGCTGATCTGCTACGGGTTGGCTGGCGGCTACGTCGCCCTCGGCCTGCTGATCACGGCGGTCCACGACGGTCAGCCCGTCTTCGCGCCCGCCGTCGCGCTCGGGCTCTTCGCGGCCGTCGCCGTCCTGACGGTGGGGTGGCTGCGATTCTTCGGCTTCACGCGCGGGGTCCCCGCCGAGCCGAGTGTCGCCCCCGATTAAACGCGTTGGCAGGCCTGCATTTTCGGACCCTGTCTGGCTTAGCAGCAGTTAAGCCATCGACGGCCGCCAATTCCGTTTGCTCTCGACGCTCCTGAGGCAGATACTGGAGACAGGCCGCCACCGGTGACGAACGCTATGACAAGCCTCAGGCAACTGACCACGCCGTTCCTCTTCAGCGGACTGCCGCTGGTGCTGCTCGCCTGCGCGCCGGTCCAGGCCCAGACGCAGCTATTCAGCGAAAACTTCGACGACGGGGCAGCCGCCACGCGCTGGTCCGTCCGCGGCGCCGCCGGCGACTTCACCGCCGACTTTGATTTCGACTACAGCAGCCGCGGGATCCCCCCGGCCCCGAACGCAGACGGCACCACCACCGGCCTGCGGCTGATGGTCAACAATACCGACGGCGTTGGCGCCCCCGACGCGGTCAGTGTCTTCCCGCTCGATCTCACGCTCACCACCCACCGCACTGTCCGCTTCGACCTGTGGCTCAACTACAACGGTGGGCCAGGTGGCGGCAGCGGCTCAACCGAGTTCGCCACCTTCGGCCTCTTCCACAGCGGCACCGAGGTCTGCTGGGCCAACAATCCCAGCAGCGACGGCCACTGGTTCGCGGTCAGCGGTGAGGGCGGCGACTCGCGTGACTATCGCGTCTATCGTGGTGCGAGCCTGCTCGGCTTGAGCACGGGCGGCTACGCGGCCGCGAGCCAGAACCACCTCGACCCCTTCTACCAGACGCTCTTCCCGAGCCCGCCGTTCGAGACCGCCGGCGCCCCCGGCAAGCAATGGGTCGAGGTGACGATCAGCGCCCACAACGGCGTGGTCGAATGGCGAATCGACGGGATGCTGGTCGCGGTGCGGCTCGAGCCTGACCTTAACATCGGCACGCTGATGCTGGGTTGTATGGACACCTACGCGTCGATCGCCAACCCCGTGGCCGACAACTTCACGCTCTTCGACAACGTGCGCGTCGAAGGCCCCGATTGCGACGACGACGGTTTACCAGACGATGACGCGCTGGCCGGCGGGCTGGTCGATGACTGCAACGCCAATGCCCGGCCGGACGCCTGCGACGCGATCGTGCTGGCCGACTTCGACGCCGACGGCGACCGGGACGCAGTCGAGCTTAACGCCCTGGGGATCGCCATGACCGGCCCGTTTGGGGTACTCGATCCCGCCTGTGGCCCCGCGGTCCTGAGCGCGTTTGATTTCGTCGCCGATCAGCACATCGACCTTTCCGATTACGCCGGCTTACAGCGGACCCCGACACCCGGCCCGTTCGCACTCCGCGCTGCCGACGCGCTCACCGGCCGCCAGTTCATGGCCGCCGTCGCGCCGCTGTCGCTGGCCGAGCGCGAAGACCGGATCCTGGCGGAGATCACCGGCGGCAACGTGCCCGGCTTCCTGCGGACGTTCGTGCCGATCAACGTCGCGATGACCATCGGCGGCCAACCCGTCACCGCGACGTACTTCGTCGCGCCGGACTACCTGTCGATCGGCCTCGATCACGATTTCGCCCGCGTCCCCATGACGCCGCTCGTCGCGCAGCCGATCGCCGACGCGCTCGATTGCGTCCTGCCGACACGCAAGATGGTCGACCAGATCTACGCCCAGGCCGTCGTCAAGCTCGCCCCCGCCCCCATCAGCCCGAGTACCGTCAACATCACGCAGGTCACGACGCATCTCCGCCACCACGAGATGGTCGAAGAACAGCGCGGCGACAACCCGCCCGGTCCCCTCATCGGCGGCATCAAGAAGGACGTCGTGATCACCCCACGCCTCACCACCAACCCCGGCAAGGTCGCCATTTACGGCTGGCACCGGCTCAGCGGCAACCCGATCCAGCCGCTCTACACCGGCCACGTCGACTGGTACGTCGACTACAGCCACGGCATCCGCCTCGTGCAAAATGCGATGCTCCTCGACGGCCAGCCCACGACCGTCGCCGCCGTCCTCGCCGACCCCTCCCTTCACGTCCTCCTCAGCGACGAGGGCGTCATCCTCGATCCGAGCTATTAAGCGGAATGACCCCGCCGCAAGGCCTCACGCCGACGCCTTTCGCGCACCGAACCTAAGTCGATCGCGCTCACCCTGCCGAAAAGAGTGGCAGTCCACACCGACGCGCCCATGGCGTCGGGAGCGATTTCAGCCTTGAAGGCGGTAGGCTCGGCCAGCAAATCCACCCGCCGAGATCGGAAAGGAGTCGCATGCAGCCCCACGGCTTGATGTTCCATCACTTCCACGGCGGCGGCCATCCGCCCGTCCAGGGCTCCATCTCCGCCCAACAACTCGTCCAGCTCCTCTGGTTCATCGGCCACGACCGCATCCTGTCCGCCGAGGAGTGGCTCGACCGGGCCCTCACCGACGCCCTTCGCCCGCGAGACGTCTGCTTGACCTTTGACGACAACCTGAGGTGCCAATACGACGTCGCCCTCCCCGTCCTCGAAGAGCACGGCCTGACCGCGTTCTGGTTCGCCCCGACCTCGGTCGTCGAGGGCACGCTCGAGCGGCTGGAGATCTACCGCGTCTTCCGCACCCGCTGCTTCGAAACCGTCGCGGACTTTTACGACGCGTTCTATCAGGTCCTCGACCCTGACGAGCTCGCCGCTGCCCTGGCGGACTTCGAACCCGCCGCCTACCTCGCCGAGTTCCCCTTCTACACCGACGCCGACCGCCAGTTCCGCTTCGTTCGCGACGAGGTCCTCGGCCCCCAGCGCTACGACGCGGCCATGGACACGCTGCTGGCCGAGCGGGGCCTGTCACTCGAGCAACTCGGCCACGGCCTGTGGATGAGCGGCGAGCAACTCCGCGACCTGGCCGACAGCGGCCACATCGTCGGGCTCCACTCGCACACGCACCCGACGCGCCTCGGTGAGCTCGACGAGGACGCCCAGGAACGCGAGTACCTCGAGAACTTCCGCGTGCTCAACAACATCCTGCCGCGGCCGCCGGTCGCGATGTCACATCCCTGCAACTCGTACAGTCCCGCGACGCTGGAGATCCTGCACCACCTCGGAATCAAGCTCGGCTTCCGGGCGAACCTTGCGCAGCCCGCACACGGGCCGCTCGAGTTCCCCCGCGCCGATCACGCGAACCTGATCCGGAAGATGTCCCCATGCGCGTCACCGTCTTCACCAGCAACCAGCCACGTCATACGGCGCTGATCAATGTCCTCGCCGGCGTGGCCGACCAAGTCTACGCCGTCCAGGAGTGCAACACCGTCTTCCCCGGCGCCGTCGCCGATTTCTTCCGCAAGTCCGCGGTGATGCAGGACTACTTCCAGCGCGTGATCACCGCTGAGCAGGCCGTCTTCGGCGGTCCGAAATTCACCGCCGACAACGTCACGCAGCTCCCGGTCAAGATGGGCGATCTGAATCGGCTCGAGCTCAGCCTGCTCGGCCCGGCCCTCGAGGCCGACGCCTTCGTCGTCTTCGGCGCCAGCTACATCAAGGGCCCGCTATGCGAGCATCTCGTCGCCCGGCGGTGCTACAACATCCACATGGGCGTCTCGCCGTTTTACCGCGGCAGCTCGACCAATTTCTGGGCGCTCTTCGACGGCCAGCCAGAGTTCGTCGGCGCGACGATCCACCTGCTGACCGCCGGCCTCGACTCCGGCCCGATGCTCTTCCACGCGCTGCCGCCGGCCGAGCCCACCGAGCCCTTCGCCCTCGGCATGCGGGCCGTCCACGCTGCCCAGCAGGCCCTCGTCGCCCGCCTGGCTTCCGGTGAGCTCGCCGGGTTCGAGCCAATCCCCCAGGACAAGTCGCAGCAGCACCGCTACACCCGCAACGCCGACTTCACCGACGCCGTCGCCGAAGCCTACCTCGCCAGCCTCCCCTCCGCCGCCGACCTCGGCGCCGCTCTCGCCGCCCGCGACCTCACCCGCTTCGTGCGCCCCTACGTCCCCGCTGCCACGCGTGCTGCGACCGCGGACGCAGCGCTGCTACCAACCTAGCCCGCGACGCGGCACGACAGGCAGCGCAGTCCGCGTCGCGCCCTCGAGGGGCATCGTCCACCGTCATGACCAAAGCGGTCTGACCGGCCTATTTCGCTTAGTTTCCACGGTGATTGACGAGGTCGTCCGGGGCCGGGGCCGCGCTGAAACGCGGTCCAGAATCCGCAGCGCGAGCGCCTGCCGGCTGCCCGCCCCCGTTGGCAGCATCAGCGGCCCGCACCGCGCTGGAGCGCGGGTGCGTAAACGGCGCCTCGGCCGCGTAAACCGCGCCCGTTTCCCCAACCCAGAACCACACCTCGTCGGTGTCGTGGATGTTGAGAACATGCCCGTCGCGGCGCCGCTGCTCCACCCGCTGACCGTCCCACCGGGTCTGCCAGTCTTCCCGCGCCGGATAAAACGTCAGGTGCGACAGCGACGGATACGTGTAATGCATGGCCCCGCTGACCACCCAGTGATAGGGAAACGTCGTCACCCGCTTGTGCCGATGCGGCCCGATCAACAGCACCGCCGCCCCGTCGCGCGCCTGCTCGAGTTCCGACACCGCGACCCGGGCCAGCGTCGCCCGCTGGATATCCCAGACCTCCGACCACACGCGGCCACGGAGATAGCCCGCGATCGCCAGCAGCCCAATACTTGCGACGGCGACCCCCGTGCATCCGTAGCGCAGGCCGCGGTGCGCGGTGACCGCCGCACTCAAGGTCACCGTCCAAGCCACGGCCAGCCAGAAGCTGAACACCTGCGTCGTCCGGGATTCAGGCCCGAGCCCGGAGACCCCGTAGCCGGCGCCGGCCAGCACCGCGCATCCCAGCACCACGCCCACCCCGGCGACCAGGAGCACGCCCAGGCTGTGGCGGGCTCGGCTGCGCTCGTCCCGGCGGCGCAGTCGGATGAGCAGCAGGGTCGCGCCCCCCAGCAGCACCGCCGCCAGCAAGAACTCGGGAACCGGCGAGAGTCCTTCAAGCGGGTAATGGACCGCCCGTGGCAGGCGCAACACGTTGTCGACGAGCCGCAGCGGCCAATCGGGATTGAAGCTCTTGTTCGGCATGCTCGGGTTGATGGTCGCCGAGGCGCGGTTCCACACGACCGCCGCCACCTGTACAACCATCAGGGCGCCCGCCGTCGTCGCGAATGACCGCCAGCCGACGCGCCGCGGTACCCCCAAGACCAGCCCGATCAGCAGCAGGCACACCAATTGGCCGTAAAACGATTCATACGTCAGCAGCCCGACCAGCAACAGCGTGGCCGGCGCGAGCCACGGTGACCGTCCCCGGCGCCACGCGCGGAACAGCACGGTCGCAGCCAGCGCAAAGCCCATCATTGCGACCAGCGTCGGGGTCAGCGTCGGCCACGCGGTCGTCCCGAGCATCCACGGAAACGCCAGCCAGATCGCCGCCCCCAGGTCGGCAGGCCACCGGTCGCGAACATCCAAGAGCGCCAGCAACGCGCGCAGCATGCTCCGAAGACAGATGGCCGCGCCGAGGCTGAGCCCGGCGACGGCCAGGTGCCAGCGCAGCGCCGACTCGCCGCCGACCAGCGACATCAAGTACGTGGTCACCCCGATGCACGGCCGGTTGAGATAATGGTGCATGAAACTCGCGAACCGGTCCCAGCTCAGCGGCCCGTAGTCGCGCGTCCGCAATAGCAGGCTGATCCAGTCATCGTCGTAGAAACCCAGCATCAACGGCCGCCACGCGAACGCGACCAGCCAGGTCACCCAAAGCAGCCCCAGCGGAACGGAAAGACGCTGAATCAGGATCCGGGACCGAGGGCTCATTCGTCCGCCGCCTTGCGCGCCACCGCGACAATGCTCGCGCCGATGGCAGGGTGCGGCCAAAGCGCGAGCTCGGTGCGCATCAGCCCGCGCAGGATGGCGTCGGTCAGCGCCGAGCTTGGCTGGATGCCCGCCGCGACCACCCGCTGTTCCGGCAGGAAACGCACCATACCTTTCCGCAGCCAGCCCACGGGCAGCAGCAGCAGGCCCCAATAGCTGAAGCGCTCCAGGACGAACCCGCCCGCTCGCAGCTCCCGCGCGAGCACGCGCTTCGTGTATCGCTTTACGTGCCCGACGGCCCGGTCGTAACGGCTGTAGAGCGTCTGCAGTGCCGGAACCGTGATGACCAGTTGGCCGCCCGGCCGCAGGTGATACGCCACCGACTCGAGGAACGTCTCCGGTTCCGGGATGTGTTCGAGCGTGTCCAACAGGAACACGGTCCCGAACCGCGCGTCCCACTCGACCCGGCGCTGGTGAATGTCATAGACGTAGACCCGGCCGTGGCTGCCGGGGTCCTGCCGCAGGACACCCACGTTCACGTCACACCCGTCAACCGCGACCCCGTAGTGCTCCTCGACCTGCCGGCGAGCCACCGAGTTCCCGCAGCCGACCTCGAGCAGCGGCCCCGTCAAGGGACCCGGTCCGAGCAAACGCGTCATGACCGCCAAGCGCCACTGGAACCAGAAGTGCGCCGCTTCGGCAAAGGCGTACCACTGCTCGCCCATCTGGTAGTCGCTGGGGGCCGAGAGTTGTTCCACCGGCGGCTCGACCAGCCCCGGTGCTTCAACCGTTTCCACGGGTTTTCTCCCCCGCCTAGCTGGTCGTCGTCACGACTTCGCGCGCTGACACCGCCGCCGCTGCAACCGGCCGTTCGTCGGGCACGAATTGGCCCGCCGCCGGGGCGGCCGACCGCTCATGCTCCGCAGGCGGGTCGAGCGGCGGCCGACAAGCCAGCCGCTGCTCGCGGATCACGTAGAGCGGCCGCCCCTTGACCTCGTCAAAGATCCGCGCCAGGTACTCGCCCATCACCCCCAGCGTCAGCAGATTGATGCCGCCCATGAACAGGATCAGCACGACCGTCGAGGTCCAGCCCTGCAGCGGTATCCCGTAGACGAGCTTGGTGAAGATCAACCCCACCGTTGCCACCAGCGCGGTGAACGACACGCCGAACCCCACCTTCGTCGCCAGCCGCAGTGGCGCGAACGAGAAGGAGATCAAGCCGTCGTACGCCAGCCCGAACAGCTTCCGCAACGTGTACTTCGGCTCGCCGTCCGCGCGGGCGTCCCGCTCGTAGGGGTACGGCGCCTGCCGGAAGCCCACCCACGTCCGCAGCCCCCGGATGAAGGCGTTGTGCTCCGGCATCTGCCGCAAGTGATCAACGACAATGCGGTCCATCAGGCAGAAATCACCGCTGTCCAGCGGAATGCGGACATACGAGACCGCCTGCAACAGCCGGTAGAACGCCGCGTACGCCCACCGCTTGAGGAAGTTCTCCTTACGCTTCTGCCGCACGCAATAAACGACTTCACAGCCCTCCCGCCACCGCGCCACCAACTCGGGAACCAGCTCCGGCGGGTCCTGCAGGTCGGCGTCCATCACGACGTACACGTCCGCGTCCAGCTCACGGAGACCCGCCAGCACCGCCGTCTGGTGCCCGAAGTTGCGGCTAAAGCTCAGGTACTGGAAGCGCTGGTCGGCCTCGGCCACCGCCTGCAGCCGCTCCAGCGAGCGGTCGCGGCTGCCGTCGTCCACGAAGCAGACCACGCCAGCCAGGTCGAGCCCGTCAAGCACACGCTGCAGTCGCTCGCAAAGCCGCGGCAACACGGCTTCCTCGTTGTAGACGGGAATGACGATCCCGAGCGTGGGCATAGGACACCTCACCAGGCAGTTGGCCGCCGACGAGGACCGGCTAAGATCCCCACTGGTTCTTTCATCGGACCGCCGCTCCGACGCCCTCTATCTTTCGACAGCCCCGCGCGGCGCGTGCGTCTCGCGCGAATCCCCGCCGCGCAAAAAGGGCGCTCCGGTTTCCACGTCCCCCAGGATCCGACGGCAACCCGCTCCCGAACGCAGGACCGCCCCCCCGCGGGACAAGCCGCCAGCTGTCCGCGTCGTCATCCCCGCGCGCATCGGCCCAGTTCCCGCAAGCCCCTGTCAAACATAGACCTGCGATGCCGCGGGCCGCGCCTGTCCAGGGGTGGGCGATCGGCGCCGGGCACTCGGATCCGCGGCCCGACGACGCACCGAGCCCCGCGTTCCGCCCAAATCTGCCGCCGCCACGCCCCGTTGCGTCGCTGCGGACTTAAATCTCACGCCAAAGACTGGCGTCACCGCCGAATGCTCGACTGACAGCATGAAGTCGGACCGCATCCGCACTGGAGCTCTGCCTTGGTTTTTCTCGCCGCGCTCCCCATCCTCGTCGCCCTCATCCTCCTCGTCGGCCTCCGCTGGCCCGCCCTCCGCGCGATGCCCGTCTGCGCCGCCATCACCACCGTCGCCGCCTACTGGTTCTGGCAGATGCCCGCGATCCGCGTCGGCGCCGCCACGATCGAAGCCGCCCTCATCACCGTCTCCATCCTGCTGATCGTCTTCGGCGCCCTCTTCTTCCTCGCCCTCTTGCGCCGCACCGGGTCGATCGCCGTTCTCCAGCAGTCCTTCGCCACCCTCAGCCCCGACGCCCGCATCCAGGCCGTCCTCATCGGCTGGATCCTCGGCTCGTTCCTCGAGGGGGCAGCCGGCTTCGGCACGCCCGCCGCCATCACCGCGCCGCTGCTCATCGGCCTCGGCTTCCGCCCCGTGCCCGCGGTCGTCGTGGCGCTCGTCGGCGACAGCACGGCCGTCTCATTCGGCGCCGTCGGCACCCCGATGATCATCGGCATGGGCCAGGGACTCGCCGCCGCCGAAACCGCCCCGTCCGTCGCGGCCATCGCCCAGCAGATCGCCACGTTCGACCTCGTGCTCGGAACGATGATGCCGGCCATCGTCGTGCTGACCCTCGTCTTCGCGTCAGAAGGCTTCCGCGGCTGGCCGCGAGCCTGGCAGGCGGCGCCGTTCGCCCTCGCGGTCGGCCTCGCGCAGGCGGTCACCTCGTGGACCGTCGTCACGCTGCTCGGGCCGGAATTCCCCAGCCTCGTCGGCCCGATGGGCGGCTTCATCGTCGCGCTGGCCCTGCTGCGGACCGGCTGGCTCGTGCCCCGCAACATCTGGCGAGTAGATGAGGTGGTGGCCGCCGACGCGGATGAGGCCGTCGCACTCCCGGTCACCCCTGAATCCGCGCCCGCCGGAAACGACAGCGACGACCGCGCCGCCGCTCCTCCCTCAGCAGATCAGTCGAACACCCCCCCAGCCGCCGGCTCGGCCGAATCCCGCGCTGTCCATCCCACGCCGCTTGCCGCGTTCACGCCCTACGCCCTGCTCCTCGTGCTCCTCGTGCTCACCCGCACCCGGGCCCTGCCCATCGGCGACTGGCTCCAATGGGTCAGCCTCGGCGTCGCCGACCTCTTCGCGACCGGCATCTCGGCCGAGATTCAGCCGCTCTACTCCCCCGGCACAATCTTCATCCTCTGCGCCGCCGTCAGCGCAATCTGGCTGGGCGCGGGCTGGCGCGGCCTCGTCGGGGCCGCCCACAGCGCCGGCTCCGTCACGCTCAAGACCGCCATCGCCCTCGTGGCCGCCATCATCACCGTCCGGATCTTCATCCACTCCGGCGGCAACACGGCCGGTCTCGAGGCCATGCCCCTGGTTCTGGCCGACGCTTTGGCGCGGGGAGCCGGCAATGCTTGGCCAATGCTTGCCCCTTGGATCGGGGCCCTGGGGTCGTTCATCGCCGGCAGCGCCGCCTTCAGCAACATGCTCTTCGCCCTGTTGCAGTACGAGGTCGCGGCCGACCTCGGCTTCGCCTCCGCCGACATCCTCGCCTTGCAGGGCGTCGGGGCGGCCGCCGGCAACATGGTCTGCATCCACAACGTCGTGGCCGCCTGCGCCGTCGCCGGCATCCTCGGCCGCGAAGGCACCGTCATCCGCCGCACCGCGCTGCCGATGGTCGTCTACCTCCTGGTCGCGGGCGTGCTTGGGGCGGTGCTGTAGCGCCAGCCGCGCGCGCAAACTCGGACCCCGCTCCGGTGAAAACCCGGGAGCGGAAACACGGACGACTTCATGGCTTCGGCCGCCCTTTCTTTGGCTCACGTGGCCAGAAGGCGGCTGCGGGTTTTTCCGGAGGCACGAGAACTATCGCGCGGCCCGCCTGACTCCGATCAACCGCATGTCAGCCGACAAGTCGTTGAGGTACAAATGTTTACGATTATCAATGTCGGAAATTCGCGCGAGCGGAACGCGGCGGCGGGTCGTAGGTGACGGGCCGCCTTCTGCCGGGGGGAGTTCTTGAGGTGCAAGACAAAAATTGGCAAGCCAGTGCCCTCGAAGCCGCCGCGAACGCGATCGTCATCGTGGACCGCAACGGCACCATCACGTGGACCAATCCGGCCTTCACGACGTTGACAGGCTACTCCGTCGAAGAGGTCGTCGGGCAACATACCCGCGTGCTCAAAAGCGGTCGCCACGATCCGAGCTTCTACCAGCAACTGTGGTCGACCATTTTGGCCGGCCAGATCTGGCGCGGCGAGGTGACCAACCGTCGCAAGGATGGTTCCGAGTACATCGAGGAGATGACGATCACGCCCGTGATCACCGGGGACGACACCGTCTCCCATTTCGTCGCCGTGAAGCAAGATGTCACCGCGCGGCGTACGGCTGTTGACGCGCTCGACGCCGCCTTGCACGCGGCCGAGGCGGCCAACCGCGCAAAAAGCGAGTTCCTCGCCTGCATGTCACACGAGCTGCGGACGCCGCTCAATGCGATCATCGGCTTCACGCAGTTGATGATCGACGAGCGCGAGTCCACCCTCGACGAGAAAAACGCGGGCCGGGCCGAGAAAGTCTGGCGAAACTCCCGCACCCTGCTCGCACTCATCGACGACATCCTCGACCTGTCCCGCATCGAGGCCGGACAGATCGCCTTGAGCACCGAGCCAATTGACGTGGCGGCGCTCGTTCATGATGTCGTCGAGACCTTCCAGCCGCAGGTTCCCGCGGCCGTCGCGGTGACCGTGAACGTGGCCCTGGACGCGAGCGGCCGCTGTGAATGCATCGGCGACCCGATGCGCCTGCGGCAGATCCTCAACAACTTGCTCAGCAACGCCGCCAAGTTCACGCGTGCCGGGTCGATCGTGGTGGCGGTCGAGCCGCAGGTCGACGCCTTGTGTATTCGCGTGGCGGATACGGGAATCGGCATCGACGCGTCGCAGCTCCACGCGGTCTTCCGCGAGTTCTACCAAGCGGATGCGTCGGACATTCGTCAAGCCGGCGGTTCCGGCCTTGGACTCGCAATTTGCCGGAAGCTGTGTCGGCTGATGGGCGGCGATATCACCGTCGCCAGCCGCCTCGGCGTGGGATCAGTGTTCGAGTTACGTCTGCCGGCCAAGGCGACGCCGTGTTCGCCTGATCGTAACACCCAGTACAGCGGCGTTCACTGAGGCCACGTTGGCCTTGTGCCGTTGAATCGCAAGCGTTCAGCATCGAACTGTTGGGCAGCCGTTTCGGTCTTCGGTGCGCACGGGAGTTGAGTTGTCGGCCGGCGGAGCACGCCCGCCGATTTCGGGTCGACAGACCCCTTCGCGGAGCATAACCATGGCCAAGATCCTCGTGATCGACGACGTGCTCGACCATTTCGAACTGCTCGACGACGCCCTCGGTCGGCAACATGCGCTTTACTATGCACCGGACGCTGTCCAGGGCTTGCAGGCGGCCACAACGTTGCAGCCCGCGTTGATCCTGCTCGACATCGGGTTGCCTCGCATGGACGCCGACACGTTCCTGCGACGCCTCCGCACGCGGCTTCACCTGGCCGCGGTGCCCGTCGTCGCCGTGACGGCCCACGCCATGGCGGGTGACCGCGAGCGGTGCATCGCCGCCGGCTGCGACGACTACCTGCCGAAGCCGATCAACGTCACGCAGCTCGAGCAGGTCATCCAGCGGTGGATCGGCGACTATGCCCTGGCCGCGACCTATTTCGCCGCCCCCACAGCGCACAACGAAGAACCCGGTGACAACCGCGCGGTGCCGAACGAGCTCATCGCCGCCGCCTATGACGCGCCGTCCCTGCCGACGACGCTCTCGCGACCCTTGACGCCCATGTCTGGAGATGGCCATGACCGCTGAAAACCAGCCAACGATCCTGGCAGTGGACGATGCCCAGGACAACCTCGACCTGATTTGCGAAGTCCTCGCAGGCGAGCCCTACCAAGTCATCACGGCGTTCGACGCCCAGTCGGCGCTCCAGCGCGTCGCCACGGTCATTCCCGACGTGATGCTCCTCGACGTCCAGCTGCCCGCGGTCGACGGCTTTGAATTGTGCACACAACTGCGTGCAGCCTGCGCACCGCAAGAGCCGGCCGTCGTCTTCCTGACCGCAAAGTTCACGCAGACCGCCGACGTCGTCCACGGGCTGGACGTGGGCGGCTGCGATTACATTACTAAGCCTTTCGACGCCGACGAGCTGCGGGCCCGAATCCGCGCCTGCGTCCGCCGCCGGGCCGCCCAGCGCCACGAGGTCAACGTTGCCAAACGAATCACCCGGCGGATGTTCACCGGCGGCGATCGCCGCGAACCCCACCCCGCACCGCAGCACTGAGCCCCCCCGTCGCGCAACGGGGAACCCCGATCGCGCGGGTGACATCAAGCGCATCACCGCCGCTCGGCTTCAGCCACGTCAGTCTGCGCCGCCAGGGCGCCCCCGCGCCGGCCGCCACACTCGCACTCCAATCAGCGGCTCACGGCCTTCGTCGAAAGGGCCGCCATTGGTCCCCTTCCGCCGCTTTCGCTAGCATGCCCGCAATGTCAGGCCGCGTTCCGAATGTGGCCGTGTTGCAAATCGCCAGCGTCAACGAGCGCGCGGACAAGCCCGCATGACCGAGTTCATCGCCACCGCTTTGTTGCTGGCCACCTTCGGCGCACTCCTGCTCATCTGCGCCCTCCTCGGCCGCACGGTCGAGCGCCTCGGACTCCCGATCGTTTTCGTCTTCCTCGGCCTCGGCATGCTGGCCGGATCCGAAGGCATCGGCGGCGTCCACTTCGACGACTACCAGTTCGCCTTCCGGCTCGGCACGATCGCCCTGATCCTGATCCTGCTCGACGGTGGCCTCAACACCTCGCTCCAGACCGTCCGCCGCTCGCTCGCCCCCGCCGGGCTCCTGGCCACCGTCGGCGTGCTCCTCACCGCCGCCCTCATGGCGCTCTTCGCCCGCGCCCTCGGATTGAGCTGGTCCCAGGCCATCCTGCTCGGCGCAGTGGTCTCCTCCACCGATGCCGCCGCCGTCTTCGCCGTCCTGCGCGGCAGCGGCCTCCGCCTTTCCACCCGCGTCGGCACCACGATCGAGCTCGAGTCCGGCATCAACGATCCGATGGCCGTTATCCTGACCCTCGCCGCCGTCGAGTGGTTCTCCAACACCGATACCCCCGTCTGGCACGCCTTCATCGAAGTACCGATCCAGCTCGCCATCGGCCTGGCCGTCGGATCGCTGGCCGGCTACGCCACCCGGCTGCTCCTGCTCCGGCTGCGTCTCTCCACCGCCGGCCTCTACCCCGTGCTGACGCTGGGCCTAGCCCTCCTGGCGTACGGCGCCGCGACCTTGCTCCAGGGCAGCGGCTTCCTGGCCGTCTTCGTGGCCGCCATCGTGCTCGGCAACACCCGCATCCCGTACCGCAGCGGCTTGGCGCGCATCCACGACGCCCTCGCCTGGCTCGGCCAGGTTGCGATGTTCCTCATGCTCGGCCTGCTCGTCTTCCCCTCGCAACTCCTGCCGCTGGCCGGCGCCGGGATCCTGATCGCGCTGTTCCTCGCCATCGTCGCACGACCATTGGCCGTCATCGCGTGCCTGCTGCCCTTCAGTTTCCGCCCCCGCGAGGTCGCCTACATCAGTTGGGTCGGCCTGCGCGGCGCCGTGCCGATCATCCTGGCCACGATCCCGGTCATGGGCAACGTCCCCGGCAGTCACCAGGTGTTCAACCTCGTCTTCTTCGTCGTCGTGGTCAGCGCGCTGATCCCCGGCTCCACCATCCGCTGGATCACGCGCTTCCTGGATCTCGAAGTGCCGCAGCAACCGCAGCCCGTCGCCGCGCTCGAGATCACCTCCACCCGCCTGCTCCGCGGCGACCTCATGTCGTTCCACGTGAGCGAGTCCCTGGCCGTCTGCGGCGCAACGCTTTCCGATGTCCCGTTCCCCGCCGCCTCAGCCGCCGTCCTCGTCGTCCGCGGCGAGGAACTGCTCGCCGCCCGTGGCAGCACCCGGCTGGCGGCCGGCGACCACGTCTACGTCTTCTGCCGCCCCGAGGACCGCCCCTTCATCGAGCTCCTCTTCGGCCGCCCCCAGGACGAGTAACCCCAGGACCGCCACCTCGCCCATCACGTGCCCGACGGGCGATTCGATCACCGTGCAACCTGCCGCGCGCAGCCCAAGCCACTGCCGCAACCGATCGCTCAGTTTCAGAAATGGAAATGAAGACAGAACTTACGCGGCGACCGGTTCGCGTCGGCTGGCTTTGCGCAGCAGCAGGGCGCTCAGGACCAGGCCCCCGCACAGCACGGCCACGGCGAGCGAGGTCGACCACACGTACCCGCCCGTCGCGTCGCGGAGCCAGCCACCGAGCATCGGGCCGGCGATTCCCGCAACGCCGTACGAGAGGAAGACCAGCGGGTAGACATCGCCGACGCGGTGGGCGCCGAATCGCTCGGCGGTCAGCGCCGCGTAGACGACGAAGTTAGCGCCGAATCCGAATCCCGTACCGCAAGCCGCCAGCGCGAAGATCCAGGGATCGATTGTCGCGGCGATGAGCACGGTGACCATCATGGCCAGCGTCAGCAGCGCTGGCAGGACCGCACGCTGCCCAATCCTGTCGACCACCCGCCCCCAGACGATGCGCCCGAGCCCGTTACCCACGGCGAAGCTGCTGATCGACAACGCCGCCATGCCAGGTGAAATGCCGTAGTCGCGGGCCAAGGGCGAAAGACTCCCGATGATCATCAGGCCCGCAAACGTGCCGCAGAACATCGCCGCGCACAGCGCCCAGAAAAAGACGTCGCCGACCACGTCACGGACCGGGTACGGCCGGGCGGCCAGCCGCGTCGCCGACCGGGGCGGAAACCGCATCACCAGCGCGGCCAGCAGAATCAGACTACCGTAGACCGCGCCCATCCAGCCAAAGATCGTCAAAACCCCGTAGCCGGCTTCAATCAGCGCCTCGCCGGCAAACGCCAGCACAATCGCACCGGCACCGAACCCGGCCACCGCGATCCCGGTCACCAGTCCCTTGTGATTCGGAAACCATTTGACGCAGGTGCTCAACGGGCAGACATATCCGATCCCGGTCGCCACGCCCGCCATACCGCTGATACCCAGCACCAGCAATGCAAACGCCCCGCCGGACGTGGCCGCCACGAGGTAACCGCCAAAGAAAAGCACGCCGCAGGTCATGAGCAGCCAGCGCGGCCCCCGCCGTTCCAGCACTTTACCCGCAAAGATCATCGCCCCGGCGAACGCGGCGAACAGCAGCCCAAAGACCAGCTGCGTCTGTGCGGTGGTCAACCCGTGGTCCGCTATGAGCCGAGGCACAAATGTTGACCAGGCGTAAATCCCACCCAGGCAAAGTTGCACGACAAACGAGGCCAGCAGAATCAGGTATCGCATGTCCCTCAGCGTTCTCAGCCCGAGCAGCCCACAGCGCGGAAGCTGTTGCTGATTCACGAGTTACGGCGTATCAAGCGCTCAGGGACACCAATGCTCACCAGCAAGAAAGCTCAGCAGCAGAAAAGCTCAGCAGCAGAAAAGCTCAGTGTCACCGCTACGC
>CAZCKC010000029.1:0-28429 GCA_964499235.1 uncultured Planctomycetales bacterium
GCGCGCCCACGATGCCCTCGATAAGTCACAGAATCAATGAGACGCTACACTAGGCACAGCCACCATTTTACGCCTCGTAACACGCCCGGTTTACCCGCTTCCGCCAGCACGCGCAGCCGATTAGGCGCGCCAATCGGGCGGCGAAGCCCGCGGCCGCTCGCATGTTAGACGGCCTCTATTCTCGCCTACCGCCGTCAAAAAGGAAACGCCTGGCCCCCGAGAAACGAGGACACAGTCCGGGCGACGCTGCCGGGCGCCCAGGCCGCCCCGTGGTCAGACGCAGGCTGATCTGTCGGGTCGATCGCCCGCTCGCAGCCGCTTGGGACGTCAGCAGGAGGTCGCCAGCCCCCCGGCGACGGCCGGGCTCGTTTCCACGCAGTGGGTCAGCCGCTGGCGGGGACGGCGCAGGTTGCGTCGTAGCCGCAGGCTTGCATGAGGGGGGCGATCTTTTCGCAGCAGGCGGCGACGGTTTCCGGCGGGAGTTGGTTGGTCCAGTCGCCGACCTGGCCGTTGCGGTAGAAGGCGGTGTTGTCGGCCTGGCCGCGGGGACGGCCGCCGGACTGCTGCTGGAAGCTGGCAGCCTTTATGCAGTCTGCGACGAATTGATCTGACGCGTCGACGCCGACGAAGGTGAGGATGCGCTCGACCCACGGCGCTTCGTCGGTGTGCAGCTGTTCGTACTGCACCTCGAGATAGCGGTCGCCGAGGGCGGCGCCGGCCTCGCGAGCGCGCTGGACGTTCAGCGGCCACACTTCGGTCATGAAGTGGCGGATGAAGTCGTCCTGCGTGCGCTCGCCGTGCTTGCCGAGGTGGAACCAGGCGCTGGTCGCGACGTCGCGCGGGTCGCGGATGATGTGGACGAAGCGGGCGTCCGGGTAGAGCTCATTGAGGACGGGGACGCCGATGCTGTGCTGCGGCGTCTTGTCGGCCACGACCTGGAGCTGGCGGACGTCGCGGCCGCTGGCGGCGATGTAGCGGGCGAACTGTAGGTCGGTGAGGGTGCGCAGGGTGAGCAGGAGCTGCTCGTCGGTGAGCTGCGTGACGGCGGCGAGGTTGTTTTGCTGCTGGTGGCGGTTGAAGAGGCCGAAGGCTTGCTGGAGCAGCGGTGTGAGCTGGTAGGCGAAACCGCCCTCGCCCTGGCAGACGATGGCGGGGTGGGCGTTGAGCAGGTTCATCAGCCAAGTGGTGCCGGACTTGGCGCAGCCGACGACAAAGGCTTTGCGGAGGCCGGCGGCCTGGTCCTGGGCGTGGCGGGCGTTGGCGATGAGCTGGTCGACGGGGGTGGGCATGAGGGCTTCCCTGTGTAGGCGTCGGCGGTCGGGACGGTCCGTTTCTATCAGCGGTGATCGGCAGGGGTGGCGAGGTTGGGGCAGCGAGGCGCGGAGTTTGCGCGGTTCGGGGGGGGTGTTCGTGGTTTGGCACTGCTCGAGAGCCGTGACGCGCTGAGCCGGGGGCTCAGCGGGAGCAGGAGAACAGGGGAGCGGGGGAGGCACTGCTCAAGAGCAGTGGCACTCGCGGGCGGGCTTTCAATCGGCGGCGACACGCGAGAGGATGCGTGCAGGCGATTGAAGGAGGTGAGCGATGACCGAGCGAATTCACTGGGCGAACAACGCTGCCGCGCGGCGACGGGCTGGTTCGGGGTTTGCGGTTTTGCTTGTGGCGGTTGCGGCGGCGACGGTCGGAGCAGAAGACGTCCAGCCGATCGCGGTCGGGCGGACCTGGCAGCTGTTTGTGGATGACCACCTGGTCGCGCGGCTGGAGGGGGCGGCGCTGCGGCTGAATCGGCCGCGGCGGCAGGAGGTGGTGTTCAAGTTCGATGCGCCGTGGGAGGGGCCGCAGAGCGCGTATGTTTCGGTGATGACGACGCCGGACGGTTTTCGGATGTATTACCGCGGCGGCGGCGACCTGTCGCGCGAGTCGGTCTGCGTGGCGCTGAGCGATGATGGGGTGAACTGGACGCGGCCGCAGCTGGGGTTGTTCGAGTTTAACGGGTCACGGGCGAACAACATTGTCTGGCAGGGTGAGAAGAAGGGCTACGACGAGGCGCACAACTTCGCGCCGTTTCTTGACGCGCGGCCGGGGGTGCCGGCGGCGGAGCGGTACAAGGCGATCACGCTGGACCGGTTCGAGCTGGGCGGGCAGACGCGCAAGGCGCTGGCGGCGTTCCAGTCGGCGGACGGGCGGCGGTGGGAGCGGCTGCAGGAGGGTCCGATCATCACGCGCGGGCGATTCGACTCGCTGAACGTGGCGTTCTGGGATACGGCGCGGGAGCGCTACGTGTGCTACTTTCGCTGCACGCAGGCCGGCAAGCGGAGCGTGTGCTACGCCACGTCGGCTGACTTTCGCAACTGGAGCGAGCCGGCACCGGTGGACTTCGGCGACGCGCCGGCCGAGCATCTCTACACGAACGGGATCTTTGCCTATGAGCGCGCGCCGGGGTGGCTGATCGGGCTGGCGCAGCGGTTTGTTCCGGAGCGGACGACGATTGGCTTTCCGCCGCGGACGATCGATGGGGTCTCGGATGGGGTGCTGCTAAGCAGCCGGGATGGGATCCGTTTCGAGCGGACGTTTCTCGAGGCGTACATTCGGCCGGGGCGGGATCGGGCCAACTGGGGTGGGGCGCACGGGAACAATTGTCCGGCGCAGGGGGTGCTGCGGACGGGGCCGGGGGAGCTGTCGGTGTATTGGGCGGAGCACTATGCCGATCCCGGCGGGGGAATGGGGACGCCGCAACTACGACGCGGTACGCTGGGGCTGGAGCGGTTTGCGGCGCTGCACGCCGGTTATGCGGGCGGGACGGTGGTAACGCGGCCTTTGCGGGTGGCGGGCGAGCGGCTGCTCGTCAACTTCGCGACGTCGGCGGTGGGGTCGGTGCGGGTGGAGGTGCTGCGCGGGGATGAGCAGCCGGTGGCGGGCTTCAGCGGGTTGGCTGCGGTTGAGCTTTATGGCGATGAGCTCGCGCGGCCGGTGACGTGGGTGGATGGCGGGTCACTCGAACCGCTGGTGGGGAAGGTTGTGCGGCTGCGGATCGGATTGCAGGACGCGGACTTGTACGCGTTGCGGTTTGCGGGCGCTGCGCCAGGGGGATCAGCGGGGGCAGGGGAGCAGGGAGCAGGGGCACCGGAGAGCAGGTGAGGCACTGCTCGGAGAGCAGTTGCCGACTGGGCATGCGGCTACTGACTTTGCACTGCTCGAGAGCAGTGCCACCCGGCGGTTTCAGTCGCCCAGGCTGAAAGCCTGGGGGACCCGGGTGGGGCAACGTTGCGGGGGCTAGCCGCGTTTGACGCGGTGGACGAGGGTTTGGGCGCTGGTCTTGATGCCGGTGAGCTGGCTCTTGAGGGCCTCGCGGTTGGGGGCGAATTCCATGGCGGTGTCGACGTAGACGAGGCCTTCCTGGATCAGCTCGACGAGCGAGTGGGTGAAGTTGCGCATGCCGGCCTGGCGGGCGCCGCTGACGATCTCGGGCAGGTCCTCGTCCTCGCCCTCGCGGATCTTCTCGCGCACGAGGCCGTCGACGAGCAGGACCTCGGTGGCGGGGACGCGCTGGATCTTCTCGTCGACGGCGGGCAGTAGGCGCTGGGCGAGGATCGCCTTCAAGCTGTTGGCGATCGAGCTGCGGATGAAGGTGTGCTGGTCGTGGGGGAAGAACTCGAGCATGCGGGTGAGTGACTGCATCGTGTCGGCCGTGTGCAGCGTGCCGAAGACGAGGTGGCCGGTCTCGGCGGCCTGGAGGGCGGCGAGGACGGTCTCGCGGTCGCGGAGCTCGCCGACGAAGATGACGTCGGGGTCCTGGCGGACGGCGGAGCGCAGGCCGCTGGCGAAGTCCTCGAGGTCGAGGCCGATCTCGCGCTGGCTGACGATGGCGGACTTGGGCTTGAAGGCGTACTCGATGGGGTCCTCGATGCTGATGATGTTCACGTGGCGGTTGGCGTTGATGTAGTCGATCATGGCGGCCATCGTGCTGGACTTGCCACAGCCGGTGACGCCGACGACGAGGACGAGGCCTTCGTAGGTTTCCTTGACGAGCTTCTCGTAGATCGAGGGCAAGTGGAGGTCTTCGAAGTTGGGGATCTCGGCCTTCACCCGGCGGATGGCGGCGTGCATGAGGTTACCGGCCTTGAGAACGGCGATGCGAAAGCGGTCGCCGTCGGGCAGGTAGTAGGCGAAGTCGAGCGCGCCGTGCTCCTCGTAGTGGGGCAGGCGCTTCTCGGGAATGATCGGCAGGAGCAGCTCGCGGATGGCGTTTTCGTCGGCGGGGAAGGGATCGACGTCGCTGGCGCGGAGGCGGCCGGCGATGCGGTAGTTGGGCGCGATGCCGCTCTTGAGGTGGAGGTCGCTGGCGTCGAGCCGCTTCATCGCCTCGAGCATCGGGATGATGGACTTGGGACGTGGCTGCATGGGCAACTCCTGAAAAGCCGAACGGCGGAAGTCGCTTGCCGGCGGCGTCGAGAAGAGCGCCGCTGCTGGCCGCTATTCTAACCCGTCGGCGGGGGTGAGCGACAGGTCGGTGGCGTGAAGATGGGTGGGGAGGCGCTCGCTGATCGTGATGATGCGTTCGGCGGTGCGGTCATAACAGACGGCCTCGCCCTGGGCTTCGGTGGCGGCGGGGATCGGCTGCGGGGTAGCACTGAACCAAGGCGCGGGGTCGTCGGCGGTCGGGGCGGCGGCGGCGGTGAACTGCCAGGCGCCGAGGTAGGTGCGGACGATGAGGCGGCGGGCGTCGGGGCTGAGATCGGCGGCGGTGGCGAGCTGGCCGAAGGGGAGCGGGTGGAGGCGCGGGAGCTCGGCGACGCGCGCGAGGCGGAGCGTGGCGTCATCTTCGGTGCTCAGGGGCCAGCGGTAGACGCCGGCCAGGTCCTCGCCAGCGGTCTTGGCGATGATGAAGCCATGGCGGGTGGTGGGGTCGATGAAGAGGGCTTCGGCGTCATGGGGGCCGTCGGGGTACGTCAGCGTCGTGACGCGTGGCTTGACTGCGGCCTGGGTCGTCGCCGCGTCGAGCTCGGCCGGCAGCTCGTTTTCCTGGAACCAGTAGAGGGTGATCGAGTCGCGGCGCTCGGCGTTGTCGCCGATGTCGCCGACGACGACGCGGGTGTGATCATCGTCGAGTGGGGCGACGGCCATGTCTTCCCAGTCGACGTGGCGGGCGCCGGTGAGGCGGAGCTCGAGGCGGGTGCGGCCGTGGTGGTCGACGAGAAAGAGGCGGGGCTGGTCGCCGGAGTCGTTATGGATCCAGAAGTGTTGGGGGTAGCGGTGGCTGGCGGCGATGCCGGAGGCCTCGTTGATCGCGTTGCTTTCGACGCGGGCGAGCTGGGTGACGCCGTCGGGGACGACGGGCGGGGCAGCGGGCTGCGCCTGGCAGGCAAGGCCGGCGGCGAGCGTGAGGCACGCGGCGGTGAGGCTCCCGTGGGGGAGCGGGGTCATGGACGCACCACGTCGCCCGAGTAGAGGGCGCTGGGCTGGACCTCGCACTCGGCCCAACAGCCGATGCAAGCGTCGACCCACTTGCGGGAGTCGCGAGTCTGCTGGTTGTACCAGACCTCTTCGAAGGACTGGTCGCGGAGGCTGCCGACGGTTTCGGTGTTGAACTGGCAGACGGGGACGCGGCCGTCGGGGAGCAGGCGGATGTGGCTCCGGAGGGCGACGCACTTGGGCTTGGGGGAGGGGTTGTCGGCGTGGCCGTTGAGGCGGGCCTTGAGCCCGCGGAGGTAGTAGCGCTTGCCCCAGCGGAGCCACCAGGTGCGGAGCTCGGGGAGCTCGGCCAGCTCGCGGTCGACGAAGCCGAGGACGTCGGCATCGGCGAGCTTGGGGTGGAGGGGGTACTTGGCGGTGATGAGGTCTTCGGCCTTGCTGTTGCGGCGCTTGGCGCCGTACATGGCGGAGTCGGCGTAGGCGAGGACGCTGTGCACGTCGCAGTCGAAGGCGCGGAGGATGCGCTTGAGCTCGGGGGCGTTTTCGAGGGACTGCTTGGAGATAACGGTGTGGTTGGCGCTGACCTCGACGCCGTAGTCGGCGCGGAGGGCGGCAAGGCGGCGGACGGACTCGACGGCGGTGTCGAAGGTGACCTGTTGGCCGCGGTTGGCGTCGTGCTCGTCGGGGAGGCCGTCGAAGGAGACCATGAAGCGGAGCAGGCTGGGCTTGGAGAAATTGCGGACGAAGTCCTCGACGCGGTCGGGGAACGAGCCGTTGGTGGTGATGTGGATGACGCTGGGGCGCGACTGGGCGAAGACGGCCTCGGCGATGCCGAGCAGGTCCTCGCGGAGAAAGGGCTCGCCGCCGGAGAGGCGGACGACGTCGAGGCGGCCGATCTTGCGGAAGACGTTGTGGACCTCATCGACGGTGAGCTCGTCGCCGGGCTTCATGCGCCAGGAGTCGCACATCTTGCAGCGGGCGTTGCAGCGGTAGCAGACGAGGTAGGTGCACCAGGAGGGGCGGGGCACGGCGCCGATGCGGTTCTGGATGACACTGAGGGCGAGGGAAACCGGTCTCATGAAACCTTCCGGATGAAGTCGGGCTTTTTGACGGCCCGGCGGATCTCGTTGCAGTAGAAGTTCAACGCCTCGATGGCCTCGACGTTACCGTCGCGGACATGCCGTCGAATGTTGAGCTTATAGGTGTCGAGCTTCTCGAGGAAGCGGTTGATGGCATTGGTGGTCAGCGCGCGGTGGGGCAGCTGCTCGCCGATGCACATGTCTTCGAGCGCGTTGGCGTTGCAGCGCTGTTCGACGCAGTCTTCGGGCATGACGAGCAGCGGCTTGCCGAGGTGCATGGCCTCGCCGACGAGCTGGTTGCCGGCGGTGCTGATGACGGCCTGGCAGCTGGCGAGGTCCTGGAGGAACGGGAGCTTGCTGGGTGGATGGAAGGAGAGGTTGCCGGCCGCCCCGATGCGCTGCGTGCCGTAGATCTTGACCGGGCGGGGGAGGCTTTGGAGGGCGCGTTCGACCCAGTCGGTGAACTGGTGGACGCCGTTGTTGAGGTAGACGAGCAGGTGTTCGCCGTCGGTGGGCTGGACCTGGCGGACCTCGTCACGGATCAGCGGACCGATGACGCGGACGCCGGGGCGGCGCGGGGGGGCGTCGTAGAAGCTGGAAACGATCACGCGTTCGGGTTGGCCCATGAGGGCAAGGTAGGCCTTGCGGTCGCGCTCGGCCGTCAAGCGGTCCCGCCAGCTAAGCTTCGGCTTGCAATGGGTAAGGATGCCGAAGTGGTCGAAGGTGATGCGCGGGATACCGAGCCGCTTGCCAGCCCGCTGGGTCCAGGCTTCGGCGTCGGAGATGATGACGTCGGCGGAGAACTCGCGGATGGTGTCGATGACCATGGTGAGCGAGGGGCCCCGCCAGAAGAGGTCGAGGATCGCGGGAAGGTTTTTCTTGAGCGTGAGCGTGGTTGAGCGCTTGCCGCGGCGGCCGTAGACGTAGCCGAGCGTGGGAATGCGCATGACGGGATAGCTGCCGGTGAGGGTGGCGTAGGCGTCGCCGCCGGCGAGGACGAGGACCTCGTGGTCGCGCATGAGGTCGGGGAGCACCGTGGCGGTGCGGGTGGCGTGTCCTCGTCCGTAGCCCATGACTCCGTAGACGATCCGCATGGTTTGGCTCCGATCGCGGTCATCAGACAGGACGGGTCGGCAGCATCGTGAGGGCGGCTGGAGGCCTAGCCTTGGCGATCAACCGATCCGCTGTACACAATATACAGTGGCATACCGGTCTCGTGTTAAGAAAAGACGAAGGTCAGGCGATTCTCTCGTCAGCGTTCAGGCGCGGGGGGCGCTGGCGGCCGACGGCGGCCAGCAGGCCGGCCGCGATGCCGAGGAAGACGATCCCGGAACCGCCGGCGGAGACGAAGGGCAGGGAGATGCCCTTGGTGGGGACGCTCTGGGTGACGACGCCGATGTTGAAGGCGGCCTGGAGGCAGATCATCAGCGTGAGGCCGACGGCGAGGCGTTGGGCGAAGGCGGTTTCAGCTCGGCTGGCGAGCCACCAGCCGCGGGCGAGTAAGGCGACGAAGAGGCCGACGACGACGATCCCGCCGACGATGCCGAGTTCTTCGCAGATGATGGCGAGGATGAAGTCGTTGTAATCCTGGGGGAGGTAGTCGTATTTGCGGATGCCGGAGCCGAGGCCGCGGCCCCACCAGCCACCGGAACCGATGGCGAGGAGGGCCTGGCGGATCTGGTAGCCGGCGCCGAGGGGGTCGGCGGCGCCGGAGAAGAAGTCCTGGAGTCGGTCGAGGCGGTAGCTGCGGGCGAGGACGAAGGCAGCGGCGAGGGCGCTGCCGGCGAGGCTGACGAGGGAGAGGTGCAGGGGGCGGGCGCCGCCGACGACGAGGAGGGCGAACATGACCGCGCCCATGAGGGCGCCGGTGCCGAAGTCCTCGACGGCGACGAGGCCGACGAGGATGAGTCCGCTGCCGCCGGCGAAGAGGAAGCCCTTGGGGTTGCGGAGGTTGAAGTACGGGGTGCTGGCGAGGGCGGCGAGCCAGATGACGAGGACGATCTTGGCGATCTCGGCGGGCTGGATGCTGAGGACGCCGGGAACGATGGTGATCCAGCGGGTGGCGCCGAGGGCGGTGCGTCCGAAGCCGGGCACGAACATCAGCAGCAGGGTGAGGACGGCGAGGAGATAGAGGGCGAGCAGGCGGCGGCCGGCGGAGGGTGTGCGCCAGGCGAGCGACTGCACGTTGAGGTGGGCGGCGGCGAGCATGGCGATGAAGCCGGCGAGGGCGAAGAGGGCCTGGCGGAGGGGGCGGTCCCAGAGGACTTGCCAGATCTCGCTGCGGTGGAGCTCGGTCTGCCAGAGGGGCGGTGTCGCGAGCGTAACCGAAGCGGAGTAGACCATGGCGACGCCGAGGGTCATGAGGGCGCCGACGAGCATGACGATGGTCGGGTCGAAGGAGGCGGGCTCGACGCGGGGCGCGTCGTGGGCCGGCGCGGTTGGATTTTCGGCCGGCTTGGCCTGGAACCAGGTTGTCAGGGTGGTCATCAACGTGGTTTCTCCAGGGGCTCGCGGCGCGGCTAGCGGAGCTTGAGGGTGGCGAGCGCGAAGACGGCGAACAGGGCGGCGATGAGCCAGAAGCGCATGACGACCTGGGTCTCGCTCCAGCCGCCGAGGTGATAGTGGTGGTGCAGCGGGGCGCAGCGGAAGAGCCGCCGGCCGCCGGTCCACTTGAAATAGCCGATCTGCATGAGCACGGACACGGCCTCGATGACGAAGATGCCGCCGACGATGAAGAGCATGAGCTCGAGCCGGGTGACGATGGCGATATAGCCCATCAACCCGCCGAGGGGCAAGGAGCCGGTGTCGCCCATGAAGACCTGGGCGGGGTAGCCGTTGTACCAGAGGAAGCCGAGGCAGGCGCCGATGACGCCGCCGCACATGACGGCCAGCTCGTCGGCGCCGCGGACGTGGTAGAGGAGCAGGTACTCGGAGACGGTGGCGTTGCCGACGACAATAGCGAGAGCGAGGAAGACGGCGGCGCAGAGGATCATGCAGCCGGAGGCGAGGCCGTCCATGCCGTCCGTGAGGTTGACGGCGTTGGAGGTACCGGTGATGACGATGACGGTGATGATCCAGAAGACGGGCAGGCTGAGGACGAGGCCGTAGTAGGGCGCCGCGCCCTTGTAGAACGGGATGCTGAGGACGTTGAAGGGGGCGAAGGCCTTGTCGGCGTCGAGGAAGCGGTCTTCTTCGGCGATGCCGGTGCCGGTTTTCCAGACGAAGAGGGCGAGCAGGGCGCCGAGGGCGATCTGGAAGACGAGCTTTTCCCACATCCGCAGGCCGTCGCGTGAGCCGCCGCGGCGGGCGGCGGTGAGCTTGAGGTAGTCGTCGGCGCCGCCGAGGATGGCGAGCCAGCCGAGGCAGACCAGCCCCATGCGGATGTAGTACTCGGCGAGGTCGGCGAGCAGCAGCGTGGTGGCGAAGATGGCGGCGACGATGAGAATGCCGCCCATGGTGGGGGTGTTCTTCTTGGCGCGGGTCTTTTCGTTGAGGGTCTCGTGGTCGAAGTTGGCCTGGTCGCCGATCTTCAGGCGCACGAGGATCATGATCACGCGCGGGGCGAGCAGCCAGACGAAGAGGAAGCTGAGCAGGACCGCGATGCCGGCGCGGAAGAGCGGGTCGTCGTAGGCGTACGGTTTGCCCTGCGTCAGCCAGTAGAAGAATTGGTAGAGCATGCGCTTAGGGCGTCCTCACGGCGGCCGCGGCGGTCCAGGCGTCTTTTGCCCGCTCGAGCCCGACACCGCGGGAGGCCTTGAGCAGAACGACATCGTCGGGGGTGACGGCGGCGGCGAGCTGCTGGCCGGCTTCCGCCACGCTGCGGCAGTGCGTGACCCGTGGGCGGGTGTGGCGGCCGGCGGGCAGCGCGGCGGCCATCAGCTCGTCGGCGGGCGCGACGAGCAGGACCCAGTCGAGTGGAGCGGCGGCGGCGTGCTCGGCAATCCGGGCGTGCCAGGCCGCGCGGGTGGCGCCGAGCTCGAGCATTTCACCGAGGACGGCGATCCGGTGGCCGGTGGTCGGCCACTCGGCCAGCGTGTCGATCGCGGCGGTGACACTATCCGGGTTCGCGTTGTAAGCGTCGTTAATGACGGTGGCGCCGCGGACGCGCTCGACGGTGCAGCGCTGGGGCGGCGGACGGAAGCCGGCCAGGCGGCGGGCGATCGTGCGATCGACGAGGCCGTAGCGCCGGGCGACGGCGATGGCGGCGAGGGCGTTGGGCACGTTGTGGCGGCCGAGCATGGGCCACCAGAAGGACGCGCCGTCGTTGGTGGTGAACTCGACGCCCTGGTCGATGGTGATCGCGTCGGTCGGGAAGAGGTCGGCGCGGCGGGTGCGGCCGACGGTGACGATCTCGACGCCTAGACGGGGCAGGCTGGGCATGATCTGGGGCTCATCGATGTTGACGACAGCGAGGCCGCGCGGGAGGTGGGCGAAGATGCTGGTCTCTTCGCGGATGACGCCGGCGAGGTCGCCGAAGCCCTCGAGGTGCTCGATGCCGATGGCGGTGACGACGACGGCGGCGGGGCGGGCGAGTTGGGCGAGGGCGGCGACCTCGCCGGGGGCGTTGGTGCCGATCTCGACGACGAGGTAGTCGTCGTCCGGCTCGGCGCTCAGCAGCGTGAGCGGGACGCCGATGGCGTTATTGAAACTCTTCGGCGAGCAGCGGCCGGCGAGGTTGAACGCCAGCAGGTGGTCGATGAGGGCCTTGGTGGTGGTCTTGCCGTTGCTGCCGACGACGGCGATGACGCTGGCGCGGAGACGGCCGCGCCAGGCGGCGGCGAGGATCTGAAGCGCGTCGAGCGGGTCGGCGACGGGGAGGAGCGGGAAGGCGGCAGCGCCTTCGGCCGTTTCCAAGGCGTGGCGCACCTCTTCGGCCCGTTCGCCGGCGATGATTGCGGCGCGGGCGCCGGCGGCGCGGGCGGCCGGGACGAACGCGTGACCGTCGAAGTTGGGGCCGGTGAGGGCGACGAAGAGCGCGCCGCAGGGCAGCGTGCGGGTGTCAGTGGCGACGGCGGTGATGAAGGTGTCGGTGGCGCGTGCGGTGGGCGTGGCGTTGAGCAGCGCGGCGATCTCAGTGAGGGGCCAGTTCATGGCGCCGCCTCCGGGGTGGAGGTGGAGGCGGGCGCGGCCGCGAGGGCTTGCGCTTCGGCCTGCGCCACGGCGCGATCGTCGAAGGGGCGGCGCTCGGTGCCGATGACCTGGTAGTCCTCGTGACCTTTGCCGGCGACGAGGACGACGTCGGGGGCCGCGGCGGCGCTGAGCGCGGCGCGGATTGCGACGCGGCGGTCGGGCTCGACGGTGACGCGTTGCTGCTGATCTGTGGTGAAGCCGGGCAGCGTGTCGGCGATGATCTGGTGTGGATTCTCAGTGCGCGGGTTGTCGGAAGTCAGGACGACGCGATCGGCGTAGCATCCGACCGCGGCGGCCATCAGGGGGCGCTTGCCGCGGTCGCGATCGCCGCCGCAGCCGAAGACGACGTGCAGGCGCCCGGCGGTGAGGGGGCGGAGGACCTGGAGCACGTTCTCGAGCGCGTCGGGGGTGTGGGCGTAGTCGACAAAGACGGTCGCGGGCAGTGCCGTGGCGACGGCTTCGAGGCGGCCAGGGACGCCGCGGGCCTGCGCGAGCAGCGCGGCGCTGCGCGCGGGCTCGAGGCCGATGGCTTGGGCGAGGCCGACGGCCGCGAGCGCGTTGTAGACGTTATGGGTGCCGATCAGGGGCAGCGTCGCGGCGTGGCGCTCGGACGGGGTGACGAGGTCGAAGCGGGTGCCCGCAAGGGTGGCGGCGTGGAGCTCGGCGCGGAGCGTGGCGGCTTCTGCGCGGCCGAAGGTGACGACGCGCGCGGCGGTGGCGGCCTGCAGGTGGTGGCTCGCGGGGTCGTCGATGTTGACGACGGCGGTGGCGGCGGGGGCGAGATCGCGGAAGAGCAGGGCTTTCGCGTCGCGGTAGGCTTCGAACGTCTGGTGGTAGTCGAGGTGGTCCTGGGTCAGGTTGGTGAAGGCGGCGGCAGTGAAGGGCAGGCCGGCGGTGCGCCGCTGGTCGAGCGCGTGGCTGGAGACCTCCATCATGATCGCATCGGCGCCGGCGGTGAGGGCTTCGTCGAGGTAGGCGGCGAGCTGGAGCGAGCCGGGCGTCGTGAGCGGCGCGGGAATCGTGCGGCGAAGCGTGTCGTAGTGGATCGTGCCGAAGAGAGCGCAGCGCAGGCCGGTAGCTTGCAGGAGCGCCTGGGTCATGAAGGCGGTGGTGGTCTTGCCGTTGGTGCCGGTGACGCCGAGGAGCTGGACGGACTGGAGGCGGCGGGGCAGCTCGAACCAGCGCCAGGCGAGCGTCGCGAGAGTCAGGCGCGGATCGGGGACGACGACGTTGATCGCGGCGGCGACGTCGACGGGCCGTTCGGTCACGACGACGCGGGCGCCGGCGGCGACGGCTTGTGGGACGTATTCCAGGCCGTCGGAGCGGCTGCCGCGTACGGCCACGAAGACGCTGTCGGGCGTGACCGCGCGGGAGTCGTCGCAGACGCCGGTGAGCGCGGTGGTCCCGTGGGCGGCGAGCAGCGCCGGGGGCGCGATGGCGTCGAAGAGCTGGTCGAAGCGCTGCACCGCGAACCTCCTGTCAGCGCGGGCGAGCCCTGTCTGCGGGGCGCTCAGTGGCGCGTCCCGGCCGGCATCCCTGCCGGATCCGGCGCCGGCGGCTCGGGCGGCACCTGTAGATACGCGAGCGTGTCCGCGATGATGCGGCTGGCGGCCGGCGCGGCGACAACGCCGCCATAATACTGCCCTTTCGGCTGATACAAAGAGACCAGCACGACGATTCGGGGGTCGCTGACAGGTCCGCCGCCGACGAACGAGCCGGTGTAGGCGTTGGGGATGTAGCCGCCGCCGCCGAGGCGGGCGATCTGCGCGGTGCCGGTCTTGCCGAAGAGCTGGTAATCGGGGAGCACGGCGTGGCGGCCAGAGCCGCTGGGTGTAACGACGGCGGCGAGGGCTTCGCGGCGGAACTTTTCGGCGATCTCCGGTGCGAGGACGCGGCGGAGCGGGAGCGGGCGCGAGTGGTCGCTGACGACCTGGCCTTGGGCGTCGATCAGGCCGCGCACGACCCGCGGCTGGTAGAGGATGCCGTCGTTGCAGAAGACGCTGAAGGCGCTGACGATCTGGAGCGGCGTGACGGCGATCTCCTGGCCGATGGGAATCGACTGGGTGGAGTAGCCGGTCCAATTCTCGAAGCGGTTGACGAGGCCGGCGTGCTCGCCCGGGAGACCGACGCCGGTCTCGTGGCCGAAGCCGAAAGCCCGGACGTATTCGTAGAGGCGCTCGTTGCCGGCGCGGTCGCCGACGAAGCCCATGCCGATGTTGCTGGACTTGGCGATGATCTCCCAGCCGATGAGGCGCGGGTAGGCATGGACGTCGTGGATCACGCGGCGGCCGAAGGCGTGCGTGGGGCCGTTGATGGGGAAGACCTCGTCGAGGGTGAGCAGGTCGTCGGCGAGCGCCGGGGCCATGATGAAGGGCTTGAAGATGGAGCCGGGCTCGTAGGCGTCGGCGATGGCGCGGTTGCGGAGATGCTGCTCGGCGGTTTTGTGGGCGGGCGTGTCGGGTTCGACGTTGGGCATGGGGGCGGCGGGGTCGAAGGACGGTTCGGAGGCCATCGCGAGGACCTCGCCGGAGTGCGGGTCGAGGACGACGGCGACGCCCCACTGGGCGCTGTGCTCGCTGACGGCGGTGGCGAGGTGGCGCTCGGTGACCTGCTGGATGTGCACGTCGAGGGTGAGGATGACGTTGTGGCCGTCGCGGGGTGGGGTGTAGGTGGCGTCGGGCGAGCGGAGCGTGCGGCGGCGGACGTCGACGGTGACCGAGCGCTGGCCGGGGCGGCCGGTGAGGGCCTCGTTCCAGGCCCGCTCGATACCGGCCCAGCCGTACTGCTCGGGCACGTGGCCGGCGGCGTCCGCGACCACTTCCGGCGGTGGGGCGCCGACGAAGCCGAGGACGTGGGCGGCGAGGGTTTCGTAGGGGTAGACGCGTTGGGGCTCGCGGCGGACGGCGAAGCCGTGGAGGCGGCGCTCGCGGCGGACATGTTGGAAGTCGTCGAGCTCGGCGTCGGTAATCTCGCGCTTGAGCCAGACGAAGCGGCGGTCGCGCTTGGTGGTGATCTCTTCGAGCAGGGCTTCGGCGGAGAGGTCGAGGACGGGGGCGATGCTGTAGGCGGCGAACTGTGGGTCGGCGATGATCGCCGGGTCCATGAAGATGCTGGGTCGGCGGACGGAGCCGGCGAGGATGCGGCCGCGGGTGTCGAGGATGTTCCCGCGCTGGGCGGGGATGGTGATGGTGGCGGTCTGCTGCTGGACGGCCTGCTGGCGGAGGTCGGCGCCGTGCTCGCGTTCGATCCAGACGAGGCGCGCGCCGCCGGCCACGAGGAGTACCGCGGAGAACGCCAGGATCAGGTGGGCACTACGCATCCGGGGAGGGTCACCTCTGGTTGCGGGGGGTCGTCGGGCTGGTGGTGGCCGAATCGGTCCCGAAGTGGAGCTCGAGCACGCGGCGTTGGATGAGGGCGGGGTTGCGGAGGCGGGCGAGCTCGAGCTGCTTGTCGCGGATGGCCTCGCGGACGAGGAGGGTCTCGCGTTCGGCGCGGACCTGCTCGTGCTGGAGGCGGGTGGCTTCGGCGCGCAATGCGATGGTGACGAGCATCACGAGGAGCCCGCCACCGAAAACCATCGTCAGTCGCGCCAACGTCACCGCACCGTCCTTTCGGGGCCGGGTCAGGTCCGCATGTTTGGCCCCCCTGCGAAGACCGGGGCCTCCGGCAGTTTAATCACCATGCCGGGATAAATCCGGCTAGACTGCTCGATTCCGTTCAAGCGCTTGATTTCCTTCCAGCGGGATTCATCCCCGAGCAGGCGGCGCGCGATGCGGCTGAGGGAGTCATTCTTGCGCACGGTGTAGTAGTGCGGTCCGGAATCCTCCTCGCGTGGGGCTTCCACCGCTGCGGCTGTCGCAACGCGGCCGCCTGCTGAATCGTCCCGGGCCGATGACCGCGCCAACGGTCGGCTGGGGACGGGGATCTCGATGGTCTGGCCGGCGTGGATCCGGTCGGGATCACCGCCGAGGTGGGGGTTGGCGGCGAGGATGAGGGCGACCTCGTCGTCGCTGGCGGTGTCGAAGAACTCGCCGGCGATGGCGATCAGCGTGTCGCCGCTCTGGATGACGTAATCGGTTGTTTGCGGTGCGGACGAGCGCGCAGCGAGCACCGCCGGCGCGGGCCGCGGCTCGGCGGGCGCTGGCGGCTCAGGCTCCGTGGTAGCAGCCGTCGGGGTGGTTGCGGGGGGTGTCGCGCTCGCCACGACGGGCGGGAGCATGGTGGTGGACTGGGCGGCCGCGCGGGCGGCGCGGCTGGTGTCCGGCGGCGGGGTGGCAGCGAGAGCGACCTGCGCGGAGCGCTCGCGGGCGCTGGGGTGGGCGAAGCTCGGCTCGGCCAGCGCGTCGTCGGACGCGTAGAAGACCTCTGCGGGGCGCTCGTCGACCATCGGCGGGATGATCCAGTCACCCCAGGCCGTCGCGCGGGCGACGAGGGGCGAGGGGATGGTCTCGACCGGGCGCGAGACCTGTCCGAGCAGCCAGGTCATTGAGACGATGAAGCCGAGGCAGATGGCCAGCGAGAGCTTCACGTTGAGCGTCATGGTCGCCTCCTTGCAGTCCGACGCCCGCGATGCGGTTTTCTATTCCGGTGTCAGCCGGGTCGCCGCCCGAAGCTTGGCGCTGCGGCTCCGCGGGTTGCGGCGGCGCTCAGCGGGGTCGGCGATGACCGGTCGTTTGGTTCGTTCTTCGAAGGTGCCCGCGTTTTTCGCGTCGCGGAGGAAGCCCTTGACGATGCGGTCCTCGAGGCTGTGGAACGAGATCACAACAAGGCGGCCGCCGGGCTTCAGCCAGTCGGTGATCTGCGCGAGGAAGCGGGTGAGGTTGTCGAGCTCGCGGTTCACGGCGATCCGGAGCGCCTGGAAGACGCGGGTCGCGGGGTTGGTCTTGCCGCCGGTGCCGAGGGCGGACGCGACGGCGGTCGCCAATACGCGGGTGGTGGTGATGCGGCCTTCGTGGCGGACCTGGCAGATGCGCTTGGCGACCCGGCGGCTTTGAGTCTCTTGGCCGAACTCGTAGAAGAGGTTGGCGAGCTCGGCTTCGCTGAGGCGGTTGACGAGCTCGAGGGCGGCCTGGCTTTCGTCGGGATTGAAACGCATGTCGAGCGGGCCTTCGTGGTCGAAGGCGAAGCCGCGATGCGGGTCGGTGAGCTGGGCGGAGTTGACACCGAGGTCGAGCAGCGCGCCGTCGAGGGTGGTGATTTGTTCGGATTGAAGGATCGCGGGGAAGTCGGCGTAGTTGCCGACGTGCAGCGCCAGGTTGGGATCGGTCAGGCGTTGTCGCAGCACGGCCACCATTTCCGGGTCCCAGTCAATGCCGATGCAGCGTCCATCCGGTGCGAGGCGCGGCAGCAGCTCGCGGGCGTGGCCACCCAACCCGACGGTGCCGTCGAGGATGACGGCTCCCGGCTGCGGGTCGAGGTGCTGGAGCACCTCCGCCACGAGCACGGGCTCGTGATGTGGCTCGGCCTCGCTCACACCGACCTATCGTTTTGCCAGGCGACCGCCGACAGCGGCCGCAGACTCGACTAGACGGGTTTGCACCGCCGCGGTATCTTTCCGCGTCCGGTGTGTTGTGCTGAGCAGGGAAGAGGAGGGTGGCCGCCGCCCATCATCCTTGACTGCGTAACGGCCCGGGGCGTATGGGGACATCCTGTCCCGCGGAGTTGGGGTCACGGTCAGTCGGTCATGTTCGGAAGCCTCTCGGGGTAAAAGGCTTCCAATGACCGTGACACCAGGGCTCGTGGGGGGTTGCAGCCGACCCTCGCCGACCGGCTGCAACCCGCATGACCCGTGCACGCTGCCTGCGTGCCCTCGCTCGTTTTGTCCGTCCTCTTCCGTGACGTGCACTCGCGGGCACGTCGAACTCAGCTCCGTACAACCCTTCCCGACTTCACTGGCGTGTCATCACCCTTCAAGCTGCCGTGCGTTTCCGGGTGGTGCGATGATGATGACCTCGCCTGATTCACGTTTCGCTTTCGCCGGTGGCAACCGGCTCACCGACCTCCGCCCCGCGGGCGTGAGCGAACGCCCCGAGGGCGTAGAGCTCGTCGATGGCGGCGGGGCGCTTGCTTTCGTAGTCCTGCCACTGGGCTTCTTCGAACTGGTCGTATGTCTCGCGGTCCCAGAGCTCGAGGTGGTCCTGAACGCCGATGAGCGTGGCCTCGCGGGCGATGCCGGCGCGCTTGAGCAGGCGTTCGGGGATCGAGATGCGGAACTGGCTGTCGGGCTCGAGCAAGGCGGCCTGGGAGTACTCGAACTGCTGGAACGCGTAGGTCGGATCGGTGACCTGGTCGGCCGGATAGCCGTGGAGCCGCGTTCGCTCGAAGTACTTGTCCGGGTAGAGCATCAAGGTGCCTCGCCGCCGGCCTGGCAGCACGTAGAAATATTTGCCGTCGTCTTCGCGGGTCATCTTGTCCCGCACCACGAAGGGCACCGAGAGGCGCCCCTTGGCGTCGATGGTGAGCGAATAGGAGCCGACGAAGAACATGGAACGCCCTGTTCAAGCCGCTGAGCCCCACTGGGCTCCACTGATATGCTTATCGACTCACTTTGCAATCCACTCAACCACTTTCGACAGGGATAAAATACCACAGAGCTCCAACGAAGCAACCCTGAAATGCACTTTCTTCGCCCAAATTTCGCAGATTAACGCGACGTGACGTTGCGCGGCCTACCCGGTTTGACAGGTAGGTACCACAATATGCGGGGTCGGCGGGGTGCTATGCGGGATTGATGCTACAACGGATGGTAGTGCTTAGTTGGGGAGACGGTCCTGGCCGGCCTGTTCCCAGCCAGCGCGGACGAGGTGCAGCCCGTGGACGCAGGCCTCGAAATGGTCGGCGAGTTCGGCGAGGAGGTCGCCGGGAGGCTGTTCTTCGCCGCCACTGAGCTCCCCGGCGATGCCGTAGGAGCGTTTGCCTGCGAGGAGGTAGGCCTGGAGCTGGTCGGAGCACCGGCGGCCGCGGAGTTGTTCGGGATAGACGCCGGTCCAGAAGAGGGTGAAGTCGCCGATGTAGCGGTTGACGATCTTCTGGCGGTCTTTTTCGGACAGGTCTGGGCCGAAGTAGGCTTCGGCGCGCATGTGGGAGACGGTTTTGATGGTCTGTCCGTCGACGGTGCGGGCGCGGAAGACGTCGTCGGCGTGGACGAACTCGGTGAGCATCTGGGTGAGATAGTCGGTGACGCGGGTGTCGCAGATGCCGAGGTCTGATAAAAAGACCTGCTCAACGAGCCCGGAGAAGAGTTTCCGCAAGGCGTGTCGTGGACCGACTTCGCATCGCATGGCCGCACCTCCGAGTTGACCACGGAGCCGGTTGGTGGCCGGCTGCTAACTCGTTCGGCATTTCCGCCCGGCGGATTGATCCTACCGCCTTCAATATAGCAATGGATGGGGGTATCTGAAGGCAGGTGAATCCCTGACAGCGGACCGCCAGCGGGTGCGGCGCGCGGCTGGCGCCGGATGGTTGCAGCGCAGAAAGTGCTTGCGCCGGCGGAGGTTACGACTAACGGCCGCGGCGGCGTGGCGGTGCGGGCATGCCTTCGGGGCGGCCGAAGATCATGCGTCCGGCGGACGTCTGGAGGACACTGGTAATGGTGAGGGTGACCTCTTCATTGATCTGCTCGCGGGTGTTTTCGGCGACGACCATGGTGCCGTCCTCGAGGTAGCCGATGCCCTGGCCGGGTTCCTCGCCGGGCTTGATGATGCGGACGCTGAGGGTCTCGCCGGGAAGGACGACGGGTTTGAGGGCGTTGGCGAGGTCGTTGATGTTGATGACGTCGACGCCGCGGAGCTGGGCGATCTTGTTGAGGTTGTAGTCGTTGGTGACGATGCGGCCTTCGACTTTTTTGCCGAGGGCGAGGAGTTTCTGGTCGACGTCGCCGCTTTCCTCGACGGAGGGAAGGCGGGTATCGGAGACGCGGATCTCGATCTTGTCGTTGGTCTGGAGCTTGTTGAGCATGTCGAGGCCGCGGCGGCCGCGATTGCGCTTGAGCTTGTCGCCGCTGTCGGCGATGAGCTGGAGCTCCTGGAGGACGAAGCGGGGGACGATGAGCGGGGAGTCGATGATCTTGGTATCGCAAATGTCGGCGATGCGGCCGTCGATGATCACGGAGGTATCGAGGATGAGGGGGCGGGCGCCGCGGGACTGTTTGGCGAACTCGACGTAGGGGATAACGAAGCGGATGTCGTCCTTGGTCTGGAGGACGAAGCTGATCGCGAAGTAGCAGCTGACGATGCCGAGGAGGAGCTTGACAGCGGTGACGATGCTGGCGGCTTGATCAGCCTGATCCTGGGCCTCGCCCCGGAGTCCCCGGATCATTTCGGGGTCGAGATCGGGGTTGATGGACTGGACGAAGAGGTCGACCACCAGCGCGAGCGCAAAGGCGAAGACCATCCCGACAACCAGGCCGAGGAAGAGGCCGGACATGGCGGCGAGCGATTTTCGCGGCAGCAGCGTGTCGACCGCGAGGATGGCCAGGGCGAGGATGATGAGCCCGATGATCAGCGGGAAGGACCAACCGCGGCCTTCCTGGAGGGCGAAGCTGCCGACGGCGACCATCACCAGCACGAACAACCCGCGCAAGATCCACAGCAACATGCGGCGCTCCCAGATGAACGTAGAATGATGGCCGGCGGAACGAACATGAATCGTCAGCGCGGCGCCGACATCCCGCGCACTGGATGAAGTGCCCGCATTCTACCGGGCGAGAGACCGCCCTCAATGCGGCGGCCGAGGCGGGCAGGCCAAATCGCAAAACTCTCGTTGTTTATGCCGAACCTCAAAGAGCGCGAACATGAACAGGCCGTCGCCGCCCTTCGCCGTCGTGACCCGCGGCTGGCGGCGATCATTGACGCGGTGGGCCCCTACCGTCCGCGGCTGACCCGCCAGCCGTTCGTGGCGCTGGTCGGGGCGATCATTCACCAGCAGGTCTCGATGTCGGCGGCGGCAACGATTCGGCGGCGGCTGGTGGCGGCGTGTCGGCCACGGCGGCTGTCGCCGGCGGCGCTGCTGGCGCTTTCGGAGGCAGAGCTCCAGGCGGTCGGACTTTCGCGGCAGAAGCGGGCGTACCTGCGGGACCTGAGCGAGCATTTCGCCCGGCGGCGGCTGTCGGGGGCGCGGTTGCGGCGGCTGGATGACGAGGCGGTCGTCGAGCGGGTCACGGAGGTGAAGGGGATCGGGCGGTGGACGGCGGAGATGCTGCTGATCTTCTCGCTGGAGCGGCCGGACGTGTGGCCGATCGACGACCTGGGGCTGCAAACGGCGGCGCGGCGGCTGGTGGGCGTCGAACAGCGGCTCGAGCGCGACACGCTGCTGGCATTGGGCGAGCCCTGGCGCCCCTACCGCACGTACGCGACGTGGTACCTGTGGCGGAGCCTGGCGCAGCCGGAACCGCCGGCGATCAGCTGATCGGCTGGCGGGTGGCTGGGTGGATGCGGCGGTCAGTCGACGTACGGCCAGAGCAGCTTGCGGCTCTGGGGGTCGAGCTGGTCGATGGGCGGGACCTGGTAGAGGTTCGATTCGATGTCGCGGATCAGGTAGCTGCCGCCGGGCAGGGGCAACGGCCAGCGGTCGTGCTTGGTCTGGAAGGTGCGGCGGCCTTGGCGGGTGGCGACCTGCCAGTTGCGGATCTCGAACTCCGTCTCGATCGACTCGATCGCAGTGACGTTGAAGACGAAAGCGACGGGGGCGAGGGCCTGCTCGAGCAGGGCCTGAGTTGACGCGTCAAGCGCGTACACGTCGGGGATCAGGAGCTGCTCCACGTCGTCATCATCGGCCAGCGAGACGAAGGCGTCGGGCGCGGACCATGGGAACGGACGGCGGGTCTTGACGGGGACCTCGCGGCCGTCGGACCAGACGAGCCACAGGCGCTCATCGGCGCGGCGCTCGAGGCGCCAGGTGGGCGGCGCGGCCTCGGTCGGGGCGGCCTGTTCCCGGGCGGCTTCGACGGGGATTGGGGTGTTCTCGGGCATGGCGTTGATCCGGTTCTGCTTGCAAGCACTCCCCTACCGCACGGCTACACGGCTTGCATGGAGTGTAGCTCATGCTGCAAGCGATAGAGCTGGTTGTATTTGCCACCCTTCTTCGCGAGCAGCTCGGAATGGGTGCCTTCCTCGGTGATGCGGCCGTCCTCGATCACGAGCAGGCGTGTCGCGCGGCGGAGGGTCGAGAGCCGGTGGGCGATGGCGAAGACAGTGCGGCCTTCGACGAGGCGCTCGAGGGCTTCCTGGATCTTGCGCTCGGTTTCGGTGTCGACGCTGCTGGTGGCCTCGTCGAGGATGAGGATCTTGGGGTCGGCCAGGATCGCGCGGGCGATCGAGATGCGCTGGCGCTCGCCGCCGGAGAGCGTGTGGCCGCGCTCGCCGACGAGCGTGTCGTAGCCGTGAGGGAGCTTGCAGATGAATTCGTGGGCGTTGGCGGTCTGGGCGGCGGAGACGACGTCGGCGACGTGGGCTTGGGGGTGGCCGTAGCGGATGTTCTCGAGGATGGTTCCGTGGAAGAGATGGGGATCCTGGAGGACCATGCCGACCTGGCGGCGGAAGTGTCCGAGGTCGAGTTCGCGGAGGTCGACGCCGTCGATGAGGATGCGGCCGGCGGTGATATCGTAGAAGCGGACGAGCAGGTTGGTGAGGGTGGTCTTGCCGGCGCCGGAGGGGCCGACGAGGCCGATGAGCTCGCCGGGGGCGACCTGGAACGAGACGTGGTGGATGACGGGTCGGACGCTGTCGTAGGCGAAGGAGACATCTTCGAAGGCGACGTAGCCGTGGAGCGGCTCGAGCTGGCGGGCGGCGGGCTTTTCGGTGATGTCGGGCTCGGTGTCGAGGACCTCGAAGATGCGGAGGGCGGAGCTGGTCGCGCGGTTGAGCATGCGGGTGATCATGCCGATCGTCTCGAGCGGCTGGAAGAACATGCCCATGTAGAGCGTGAACATGACGAACGTGCCGACCGTGAGGCCGGGCATGTTCGGCCAGATTCCGAGCAGGCGTGGCAGCGCGAGCACCCACACGGCGAGGGTCATCGCGTGGAGGCCGAGCATCAGGCCGGGCCAGAAGCGGGTCCAGACGTGGTGGATGGAGTTGAACTCGCGGAGGGCGCTGTCATTGCGGCGGTCGAAGCGGTCGGTCTCGTACTGCTCCTGGTTGAAGGCCTTGACGACGCGCATGCCGGGGATCGTATCGGAGAGGACCTCGGTGAGGCTGGACCACTTGCGCCAGGCGCGGAGGAAGAGCCGCTTCATCTTCTGGCTGTGGACGAAGAAGGCCCACATGAGCAGGGGGACCGGCAGGACCATGGTGAGGCCGAGCATCCAGTCCTGGATGATGAGCATGGTGCCGAGGCCGAGGAGCATGAGGACGGCGAGCGAGACTTCGACGATGCCGAAGGCGACGAAGTCCCAGAGGCGGTCGGTGTCGCTGCTGACGCGGCTGATGATGCTGCCGGTCTGCTTGCTGGAGTAGAAGGTCAGGCTGAGCTTCTGCAAGTGTGAGTAGAGGTGCTGGCGCAGGTCATGGGCGACGTGCTCGCCAAGCACGGACATGGCGCGCAGCCGCAGCCAGAGGCTCGCCTCGCGGACGAGATAGGTGGCGGCGAGGCCGAGGAGCACGACGATCGCGAGCTGCGTGGCGGCGCCCTCGGTGATCGCACCGTCCTCGAACGGCTTGACGATGTCGTCGATGACGTAGGCGGTGAGCCAGGGCGGCAGCAGGCTGACCGCGGTCATGGCGGCAGCGCCGACCAGCCCGATGGCCAGGCGTTTCCGGTAGGGCTCGAGGTAGGTCAGGAGGCGCAGGACGACGGCGAGCTTGTGTACGGTGACGGAGGCCTGGGCGTCCCGGACCGCGTGTGACATCGAGCGGGTGTAGACGGTGTCGGGGTCGAGGCCGTGGAGGTCGTCGCGCTTGACCGCGTGCTCGAGGATGTAGCGGATGTTCTCGATGCCGCGGCGCTGGCGGTGGGAGTAGCGCAGGACGGCGAGCGGGGGCTCGTCGGGTTCGCCGAGCAGGTGGAGCGTGCCGCAGCTGAGGCCGGGGGTCTCGCTGAGGCCGGTGATGGCGTCGCGCGGGATGACCTGCACCTGTGGCGGCGTGTTGTTGTCGGGCTGGCGCGCGGTGGCGACGGCGTGCTCGCAGAGGGCGATCCAGGTGTGCTGAAGCTGGAGCGACGGGCTGAGGTCAGCCAGCGCGTAGAGTTCGAGCGGCGCGCCGCCCCAGGCGGCGGTGATGGCGTCGCGGACGGCGGCGGGCATGACGGCCGGCTGGTCCTGGTAGCGTTCGACGATTTCGCGGTCGGTCTGGGCCCGCTGGTCCTGTTCGGCCCGCCGACGGCTGAAGCTGATCATGGATTCTTCCCGGGGTCCGCGGAGCGCCCGCGGCGGCGGCAGTCGGCGCGGGTCTCTCCAGCGCGGGGCGTCGGGCTCAGCTTACCACGTGAGGCCGCCGCGCATCGGCCGATCTTTCTTACGCCGCGGGGCCTCGGTGGACACGGGTTGGTCGGCTGGCGCCGTGGCGGCCTTGACTGAGAGCGAGATCCGGCGTTTTTGCGGGTCGACGCCGAGGACCTTGCACTCGATGACCTCGCCGGGCTTGACGATGTCGGTGACGGCGCGGACGCGGTTGTCGCTGAGCTCGGAGATGTGGACGAGGCCTTCGACGCCCTCCTCGAGCTGGACGAACGCGCCGAAGTCGGTGGTGCGCGTGACGGCGCCCTTGACAATGGTGTCGGGGGCGTAGGTCGTGTTCACCTGGGCCCACGGGTCGTCGGTGAGGGCCTTGAGGCTGAGGCTGATGCGGCGCTTGTCGGGGTCGACCGAAAGGACGGCCACGCGGACAGTGTCGTTCTCGTTGACGATTTCCTTTGGGTGGCGGACGCGCTGGGTCCAACTGATCTCGCTGACCGGGATAAGGCCCTCGATGCCGGGCTCGAGCTCGACGAAGGCGCCGAAGTCGGCGAGACGGGTGACCTTGCCTTCGACGGTGGCGCCGACGCGGTAGTTGCCCTCGATGAGCGTCCACGGATCGGTGGCGAGTTGCTTGAGGCCGAGCGAGATCCGCGACTTCTCCTGGTTGAGCTTGAGGATCTGGACCTGGAGCTCCTGGCCGACCTTGAGGACTTCCTTGGGGTGGTTGATGCGGGTGTAGCTGATATCGCTGACGTGCAGGAGGCCTTCGAGTCCGCCGATGTCGACGAAGGCGCCGAAGTCGAGGAGCCGCTTGACCTTACCGGTCTTGATCTGGCCGACCTCGAGCGATTCCTTGAGTTTGGCCTGCTCGGCCGCGAGGGCGCGTTCGAGCACGGCGCGATGGCTGAGCAGGACGTTCTTGTTCCGGCGGTCAACCTCGACGACCTCGGCCTCGAGCTTGCGGCCGACGTAGTGGCCGAAGTCGTCATGGCGTTGGACGTCGATCTGGCTCTTGGGCATGAAGGCGCGGATGCCGTGGACGTTGAGCTCGAGGCCGCCGATGTTGGTGCCGGTGACGCGGGCCTCGATGACGTCGCCGACCTGGAGCGAGTCCCAGTTGGCGTCGAGCTTGACCTCGCGGAGGGAGAGGCGCATCTGGCCGGAATCGCGGTCGAAGCCCTGGGGGAGGAACTCGAGGACCTGGCCGATCTCCGGGGCGGCGTCGAACTCGTCGAGCGGGATGAAGCCCTCGCTCTTACCACCGAAGTCGACGAAGACGTCGGGCGGGCGAACGGCGACGATACGGCCTTGGATGCGGCTGCCCTCGCTGACCTCGTGGCCGTGGCCGTGGCCGTGGCCGTGGCGGCGGTGGCCGCGCTTGGGCGCGGGGGTTGGCGGGGGGCTGGCGGGCTCGTTGAGCGCGCGGTCCATTTCCTGACGAAGGGCTTCGTCATCCATCGAGGGTGTGTTGTGCGGGTCGGTTGACACGACGGCCCCAGGATTTCATTTGCGCCGGATGATTGATTCCGAGGCCCGCCGCACCGTGTCGGGGGTGTTCGGCGGCGGCGGATCGAGGTTCCCTGCGGCGCGGGCGTGGAACCTCAGACACAGTGTAACACGGGCAAATGCAGATGCGAGCCCAAGTTGCCGTCGCGCGGGGTCACCCCCTGATGACGAGCCAAGTCCCAAAGGCGAGGAAGATGCCGAAACCGGTGATGTCGGTGACGGTGGTCAGGATGATGCTGGAGGACTGGGCCGGGTCGAAGCCGAGTTGCTTCATCGCCCAAGGGACGAAGGCCCCGCTGACGGCCGCGATCAGCATGCACAGGAGCATCGCGGCGGCGAGGGCGATGGCGAGGTCGAGCCGGGACCACCAGAGCCAGGCGATGCCGCCGGCGACGAGGCCGATCACGAGGCCGGTGGCGCTTCCGATGGCGATGTTGCGGGCCAGCAAGGCGGTGACGGTGACGCCGCGGGTCTCGCCGGTGGCGAGGCCGCGAAGCACGACGGCCATCGACTGGGCGCCGGTGTTGCCGGCCTGGCCGGCCACGACGGGCATGAGGACAGCGAGGGCGGCGAGCTGCGCGAGCTGGGCTTCGAAGAGCCCGACGACAGCGGCGGCCGCGAACGCGGTCGCGAGATTGACCAGCAGCCAGGGCACACGGCGGGCGAGCGAGAGGTGGAAGGGCGAGTCGACGCGCTCGTCGCGGCCGGCACCGACCATCATCTGCATGTCCTCGGTGGCCTCGTCTTCGATGACTTCGAAGACGTCGTCGGCGGTGACGATGCCGAGGAGGCGGTTGTCCTCGGCGACGACGGGGAGGGCGTAGTAGCCGTACTTGGAGAGCATGGCGGCGACATCCTCGCGGTCCATGGTGACGGGGACGGAGATGATCCGCGTCAGCATGACGTCGTGGAGTCTTTTCTCGGGGGCGGCGAGGATGAGGTCGCGGAGGCTGAGGACGCCGACGAGGTGGTGCTGGTGATCGACGACGTAGCTGTAGTAGATCTGCTCGGAGTCGTCGGCGATGCGGCGGAGCTCGGCGATGGCCTCGGAGACGGTGAGGTTCGCGGCGAGGGCGACGACCTGGGGGGACATGATGCCGCCGGCGCTTTCGGGCGGGTAGGCCATCAAGTCGCGCAGCTCGACCCGCTGGCCGACGGGCAGGGCGGCCAGGAGGGGCTCGCTCAGCTCGGTGGGGAGCGCGTTGAGCAGGTCGGCGGCGTCGTCGAGGTGCATGTGGGTGAGGGCCTGGGCGGTGGTGTCGACGCCGAGGTCCTCGATGACATTTTGGGCGTCGCGGACGTCCATTTCCTCGAGGGTGCGGGCGGCGTCCTCGGGATCGAGGGTCTTGAGGAAGTCGGCGCCCTCGTCGTAGGGCAGCGCTTCCACGACGTCGGCGACGTCGGCGGGGTGCTCGCCCTCGAAGGCATCGTCGGGGAGTGGGTCGGCCGTCGTCAGGAGTTCGCGCGGGTCGTCTTGGCGCTCGGTGGACATGGGTCAGCGACCTCCGATGGGGGAGAATTCGACGGCGTTTGCGATAACTCGACCTGCGTTGGGGCCAGCGAACGGCGGATCGACCACATCTGGGCGGCGGCTGCCAGCAGAGCCAGAAATGCTACCAGCAAGGGAAAGGTAAAGCCGCCCGAGGCCTTATACAGCGCGAGGCCGATGCCCTGAAAGAGCACGCCGCGGATGCCGACCATCGAGGCGTGGATGGCGGAGTACTGTGGGACGAGCTCCGGGGTGCGGGCGAGTGTAACCGGTCCCAGCATCCACCCCATGCCGACGCCGGCGAGCGCGATGCCGAAGAAGACCGAGCCGAGGGTCAGGTGGTTCACGTCAGTGGCCAGCAGCAGGAAGACGGGATAGGCGCCCAGCAAGGCGAACGAGATGGCGGTCAGGCGGATTGGCCCGATGCGGTCGTGGAACAGGCCGGCGAGCGGGGTCACGATGAGGGTGCCGAGCTTGACCGCGAGTTGGGTGGAGTGAGCGTAGGCCTTGTAGTCGACGCCCAGCCGCTTGTCGGCGAGGATCGGCAAGAGGGCGTCGCAGAACATGAAGCCCATGCCGTAGGTCATGAAGGCGATCTCGTAGCGCAGGAAGCGGCGGTCCTGGTTCAGGATGCTGCCCATGTGGGCGATGGGCTCGAGGACCTGCTTCAGCGAGCGCTGGCGGGGCGGGCGCGGGGTCTGGCCGAACACGATTGCGGCGGTCCGGCCCAGCAGCAACAGGCAGGCGAGCAGCACGCCCGCGGCCAGGGGCATGTAAAGGCGGAAGGCGTCGGGGTAGGCGTCCATCCACTCGCCGAGCCCGAAGACGCCGGCCATGCCGATCAGCAAGGCGGCCACGGTAATCCAGCCGTAGGCGCGGCCGCGCTTGCGGTCGCTATAGAGGACCTTGAGCAGTTGGCCGTTTAAGGGGATCCAGGCGGAGAGGCCGATGCACATGACGACCTGGCAGGCGAGGAGCTGGTTGTAGCTGGTGACGCCGCCGACGAGGCCAGCGGGCAGTGCGGCGACCGACCAGAAGATCAGGAGCTGCAGCCAGAGCGGGCGGCCGCGGAAGATCGCGCTCCAGAAGATGGAGAGCATGAGGCAGGTGGGCAAGGCGGCGGTGATGAGCGTGGTCTGCCAGTCAGTGGCTTCGAAGTGGAGCCGGGCGAGCATCGGCATGAGCCAGACGGCGTTGCCGAAGAGCAGTGCGTGGGCGCCGGTGGTGGCGAGGTGGCCGACGCGGGCGAAGCGCAGCGGCCGCCCGGGGGACGCGCCAGGAGCGTTGATTGCGGGGTGGGTGGTGGACAACGGGGTTGATCCTCGCACCACGGGCGGTTGGCCTGCGCATGCTGGCTGGTCCGGCGCGAGCCCACGCGGCGTTCCGTGCGGGAATGATCACAACGGGTGCGGGCAGCGGCCG
>CAZCKC010000030.1:0-27717 GCA_964499235.1 uncultured Planctomycetales bacterium
ACGGTCCCGAACCGAGGTTCGCCTCCCCATGACCGCAGCCACGGTCCAGTACATCAACCCCGCCCGCACCGCGGCCGCCGGCCTGAGTGACAGCGAGCGCGCCCTGCTGGTGGAGATCGAGCGCCGCGTCGCCGGCCAGGTCTCGACCGAGGCGATCATCGACTTCCTCTTCGAAGCCACCCACGACCTCAGCCCCTGTGACCGCGTCAGCATCGCCTTCTCCGAAGAACACGGCCACCGCCTCGTCGCCTATTACACGCGCTCCGCCTATCAGCCGACGGCCCTCAACCGCGGCTACGCCGAGGACCTGCGACAAAGCTCGCTGGCCGCCGTGCTCGACGCCGGCCAGGTCCGCATCATCCACGACCTCGAGGCCTACGCGGCCGACCATCCTGACAGCCGCTCGACCCGCCTGCTGCTCGGCGAGGGCGTCCGCTCCAGCCTGACCTGCCCGCTGGTCGTCGACCGCCGCACCGTCGGCGTGCTCTTCCGCAGCGCCCGCAAGCCACACGCCTACACCGCGGAGCACGCCCGCCTCCACGGCGCCATCGGCGCGTCGCTCGCGCCGGCCGTCGAGAAGACCTACCGCATCGAGCGGCTCGAGCAGTGCAACCGGGCGTACCTCGAGATGCTCATGTTCGTCGGCCACGAGCTGAAGAGTCCGATCGCCGCACTGCTCACCAGCGCGCAGCTCCTCCGCGACGGTTACCTCGGCGACCTCAACGATAAGCAGATCGACGCGGTCAAGCGGCTGATCGGCCGCGGTCGGCACGTGCTCGAGCTCGTGCAAGACTACCTCGAGCTGGCCGAAATCGAGCAGGGGACCCTCCAGCTCAACCCGCGGGCGGACGTCGACCTCGAGCGCGACGTCTTCGCCCCGGTCTTCGAAACGCTCCAGCCACAGCTCCAGGCCAGCCGCATGACGCTGGCCATCGACACCCCGGAACAGGCCCGCCCCGTCGAGGTTGATCCGCAACTGCTCCAGGTCGCCGTCACCAGCCTGCTGAGCAACGCGATCCGCTTCGGTTTCGAGGGCGGGGAGATCCGCCTGGGCGCAACGCACCGCCCCGACCAGCTCGAGATCCGCGTCTGGAACACCGGCCCCGGTTTCGAGCCGGCCGACCGCGCCAAGCTCTTCCGCAAGTTCTCCCGCCTCGGCGCCCCGGCCGCCGGCAGCCGTGGCACCGGCGTCGGACTCTACACCGTCTGGCGGCTGGTCCACCGCCACGGTGGCCACATCGACGCCCGCAGCGAGCCCGGCGAGTGGGCCGAGTTCATCTGTGAAATCCCCCAGCCGCTGCCAGCCGAGCTGAAAACCCCGCCGCCGGTGACCGGTTCGTTCTGAATCCGGAACTGCAAAGCAGTCTCAGCGCGTCGCCGCCGGCTTACCGCCCGGTTGTTGGCGCAGCTGCTGGTAGACCGCGGCCGCCGCCGGGAACGGGGCGAGCGCCCGCTCGAAGATCCCCAGCGAATACGCGATCGCCATGCCGTAATTGGTCATCGGCACGCCCTGCGCCCGGCACCGCGCGATCCGTGCCAGCGTCTGCCGCCGGTTCCACACGCACGCCCCGCAGTGGATGATCAGCTTGTAGCCGCTCACATCGTCCGGGAAGTCGTGGCCCTGCACGTGCGTGATGTCGAGCTTGCCCCCGACGTACTGCGTCAGCCACCGCGGGATCTTCACCCGCCCGATGTCCTCGGTGATCGGGTGGTGGCTGCACGCCTCCGCGATCAGGAGCTTGTCGCCCGCCCGCAGCCGGTCGATCGCCATCGCCCCGCGCGTGAACTCGACCACGTCCCCTTTGAACCGCGCGAACAAGATCGAGAAGCTCGTCAGCCGCACGGTCGGCGGCGTGTCGGCCGCCACCTTCAGAAAGGCCTGCGAGTCCGTCACCACCAGCGCCGGCGGCGTCTTCAGCCGGTCCAGCGCGTCGCGCAGCTCGCGCTCCTTGACCACCATGCAGTACGAGTCGCTGTCCAGCAGGTCGCGGATCGTCTGCACCTGCGGCATGATCAGCCGGCCCTTCGGCGCCTCCTTGTCGATCGGCACCACCAGCACCGCCAGCGCGCCCGGCGCTACCAGGTCGCCCACGATCGCCGGCGGGTTGATGAAGTCTTCGGGCGCCGTCTGGATCAACGCCTGCCGCAACGCCAGCACGCCCACCCCGTCCCGCGCGACCGCCTGCACCGTCGGCAGCTGGTCCTGCTTCAAGCTTGCCAGCAGCTCGGCCGGCGGCTGCCACAGGTCCGTCTTGTTGCAGACCACGATGATCGGCGTTTCGCGCTCCTGCAGCTCCTCCACCAGCCGTGTCTCGAACGAGCCCCACCCCGCCTCGCCGACCACGATCACCGCGATATCCGTCCGGTCGAACGCCTGCCGCGTCTTCGCCACCCGCATTGCGCCCAGCGCGCCGACGTCGTCAATGCCCGCCGTGTCGATGAACAGCACCGGCCCCAGGGGCAGCAGCTCCATCGGCTTCTCGACCGGGTCCGTCGTCGTGCCGGCCGTGTCCGATACGATCGCCACCGCCTGCCGCGTCAGCGCGTTCAGCAGCGACGACTTGCCGACGTTCCGCCGGCCGAACAGCCCAATGTGCAGCCGCATGCTCTTCGGCGCCGCCTGCATCAACCCGCCTCCGGGACAAAGCCCAGCCGCGTCACCGCCTCGGGCGCCGTCAACGCGTCAAACTCCTCGGCCGTCAGCAACTCAAGCGCCGCCGCCGCCGCCCGCAGCGTCGTCCCGTGCGCGCGGGCATGCGCGAGCACCTGCTGCGCCTGCTGGTAGCCCAGCGCCGGGATCAGGCTCGTGATCACCGCGGTCGCCGCGTCGACATGCTGCCGACACCGTTCGCGGTTGGCCTCCAGCCCGACGATGCAATCCCGCCGCAGCATCCCCACCGCATTCGTCAGCAGGTCGATGTTCGTCAGCAGGTTCTCCGCGATCAGCGGCAGGTACTGGTTCAGCTCGAGGTTCCCGCTGCCGGCCGCCAGCGTGATCGCCTGGTCGTTCGCGATGACCTGCAAGGCCGCCTGCGCGACCGCTTCCGGGATCACCGGGTTCACCTTCCCCGGCATGATCGACGAGCCCGGCTGCTTCGCCGGCAGCGTGAGCTCACCCAGCCCCGCGTCCGGCCCCGAGCTCAGCAGCCGCAGGTCCGTCGCCACCTTCAAAAGGTTGGCGGCACACGCCTTCAGGATCCCGCTCACCTCGACGAACACGTCCACGTTCTGCGTCGCGTCGACGAGGTTTTCGGCCCGCGCGAGCCCGATCCCCGTCAGGTCGCGCAGCTGGTCCACCACGCGAAAGATGTACTCCCGCGGCGCGCCCATCCCCGTGCCGATGGCCGTCCCGCCCAGGTTCACGACCCGCAAGCGCTCCTCGCACTTGTACACCCGCCACCGATCCCGGCTGAACGCCTCCGCGTACGCCGAGAACGTCCGCCCCAGCGTCGTCAGCACCGCGTCTTGCAGCTCGGTCCGGCCGATCTTCACCACGTCGGCCAGCGCGTGCTCCTGCGCCTGCAGCGTCTCCACCAGCTCGACGAGCCCCTGCTCCAACTCGCGCACCCCGCCGATCGCCGCCACCTTCAACGCCGTCGGATACGTGTCGTTCGTCGATTGGTGCCGGTTCACGTGATCGTGCGGGCTGATCGTCGCGTAATCCCCCAGCGGCCGCCCCAGGATCTGCAACGCCCGGTTCGCCAGCACCTCGTTCACGTTCATGTTCGTCGACGTGCCGGCCCCACCCTGCAGCGCATCCACCCGCACGTGCTCATCCAGCCGCCCCTCCCGCAGGTCATGGCACGCGGCCTCCAGCGCATCAAACGCCGCCCCGGCCAGGTACCCCAGGCTCCGGTTCGTCAGCAGGCACGCCAGCTTCACCGTCCCGTACGCGTGGATCAGCCGCGCGTGCACGCCCCGCCGCGCCAGCGGAAAGTTCGCGAGCGCCCGCTCGGTGTCGATGCCGTGCAGCGCCGCCGCCGGCACCGCCAGCTCGCCCAGCAGATCCTGCTCCGTCCGGTATTCCATCGATCAGCGCCGCCACCAGAAGCCATGTCACGCGTTGAGAAACGGGTGCCCAGAGCCGGGTGCCTCAACCGGGTGCCGCAGGCTTTCACCTGGGGGATTGAAACGATCATCCGACCGCCGAAACCCGTCCTTCGGCTAAAAGTACAGGTCCCGCTCCCCCTTCGTCCGCATCCGCTCCAGCCGCTCCACCAGCATCCGCTTCACCTTGTCGTCCGGCAACCGCCCCAGCTCCTGCTCGATCAGCTGCGCCCCGGCCGCCTGCGTCTCGTCCGACCCGTAATCCAGCAGGTACTCGCTCAGCGTCAGCAGCCCGTTCGGCGTGCAGAAGTTCTGGATGAACCCCGGGATCGCGAACTCCATGAAGTGCTCGCCCGTCCGCCCCAGCCGATAGCACGCCGTGCAGAAGCTCGGGATGTACCCGCCCACCAGCAGCTCGCGCATCACCTGGTCCAGCGACCGGATGTCGCCCAGCTCAAACTGCTCGCGCTCCGCGAACTGCTGCTGCGCGTCCCCCGCCTCCGTGTAGCCGCCCAGCTCGATCCGGCTGCCGGCGTCAATCTGCGACACCCCGAACTCCATCACCGCGCGCCGCAGCGCCGCCGGCTCCCGCGCCGTCAAAATCAGCCCCGTGTACGGCACCGCCAGCCGCAGGATCGCGATGATCCGCTTGAAGTCGTAATCGCTCACCGGATACCGAAACGCGTTGCCGTCCACGCCGTGCGCCGGCCGAATCCGCGGAAAGCTCAGCGTGTGCGGCCCGACCCCGCAGCGCTGCTGCATGTCCAGCGCGTGCTGCACCATCGCCACCGTCTCGAACCGCCAGTCGTACAGCCCGTACAACACCCCCAGCCCGACATCGTCGATCCCCGCTTCCTGCGCCCGGTACAACGCGTCCAGCCGGTAAAGATAGTCACCCTTCCGCGTGTTCGGCGGGTGCACCGTGCGGTAGGTCGCGTGGTGATAGGTCTCCTGGAAGACCTGGTACGTCCCGATCCCCGCGTCCTTGACCCGCTTGTACCCCGCGACGTCCAGCGGCGCCGCGTTGATGTTCACCCGCCGGATCGCGCCACTCTTCGCCGACTGCGTCGCGTAGACCGTCTGGATCGAGTCGTGGATGAAGTCCGCGTCGTACGCCGGGTGCTCGCCGAAGACCAGGATCAGCCGCTTGTGCCCCTTGTCCTCCAGCGCCCGCACCTGCTGCACGATCGTGTCGTGATCCAGCGTCCGCCGCGTCACGTCCTGGTTCGACCGCCGGAACGCGCAGTACAAGCAATCGTTCACGCAGTCGTTGCCGATGTACAGCGGCGCGAAAATCACGATCCGGTTGCCGTACACGTCCCGCTTCAGCTGCCGCGCACCCGCGAAGATCCGCTCCACGCTCTCCGGATCGTCCGCCCGCGCCAGCGTTGCCGTCTCCGGCGCCGTGAGAAACTGCTTGCTCATCGACTTCGCGAGAATGTCGTCGAGCTCGTGCTGGTCCGGCCGCGGCCCGGCAATGAGTTGCTCGATCTCATCATCGTTGACAAAATCGCGCGCGTCGCGGCTCAACGTCATCTTGGCCATGCTCATCACTCTGTCCTTCGCGTCGTGCCCGCAGCCAGCCCGGCGGCCGCAAAGTGGGGGGAGTCGCCGCGGCCCGCTCCGATCGTACGACCGATCGCCGCGATCCGCGCCTTCAGGCACCCCTCACACGCTTCGGCTACCTCGCGCAGGCAGGCCTTGTTCGGGTAGATTTCGTATTGGCAGCGGTACTGCACCGGCGTGATGTTCGGCATCACCACGTTCGCGCCCCGCTGCAGGCCACGCTCCCGGCCGTCCGCCTTGTTCAGCGTCGCCAGCGCCGTCGTCGCCGGAATGTTCGTCTCCGGACACACCAGCCGTGTCAGCGCGACCACCTTGTACGTCGTCAATTCGTCGGCGGGCACCTGCTCCGGCCCCGATGCGGGCGGCTGCTGCCCCAGCGGCGTGTCGGGGTGCGCGATGTACGGGCCCACCCCGATCATGTCCAGGTCCAGCTCACGGAAAAGCAGCAGGTCGCTGGCCAGGTCGTCCCATGTCTGCCCCGGGATCCCGATCATCACCCCGCTGCCGATTTCGTACCCCAGCTTCCGCAGGATCCGCAGCAACGCCAGCCGGTCCGGCCGCTCGGGATCCAGCGGCGGATGCACGCGCTCAAAGAGCGCCCGGTTCGACGTCTCGAACCGCAGCAGGTAGCGGTCCGCCCCGACCTTCCGCCACGCCGCCACCTCCTCGATCCGCCGCTCGCCCAGGCTCAGCGTCACCGCCAGCGGCGTCTCGGCCTTGATCCGCCGCACCACGTCGCTCACCCAGTCGGTCGTCAGCCCGTAATCCTCGCCCGCCTGCAGCACGACCGTCCCGTAGCCGAAGCCGACCGCCGCGTGGGCGCAGGCGACGACCTCGTCGGCGGTCATGCGATACCGCTGCACGTGCGCATTCTCCGCCCGCAGTCCGCAGTAGTGGCACTGCCGCGCGCAGTAGTTGCTGATCTCGACCAGCCCGCGCAGGTGCACCGCGTCCCCGACCGCCGCCTGCCGCTGCTGATCAGCTTGCTGCCAGAGCGCTGCGCAGTCCGCCTCAGTCGGCGCGCGTAGCCAGCGCAGGATCTCGTCGCGCGTGAGCATCGTTCGTTTCCGTGTGCACGTTCCGTCGCTGTGGCAGCGTCACCGTAAAGGTGCTGCCGACGCCGGGTTCGCTCTCGACGGCCACGCTCCCGTGGTAGAGCTGGGCGATCTTCTTGACCGTCGACAGGCCGAGCCCGCTGCCCGGGATGTCCCGCGTGTGCTTGTTCTTGATCCGGACGAAGTCGCTGAACAGCTTGTCCGCGTCCGCGCGCGTCATGCCGTGGCCCGTGTCCCGCACCGCGATCGTCACCGCGTCGTCCGCGCGCCGCAGGCTGACCCGGATCGACCCGCCGGCGCGATTGTACTTGGCGGCGTTGGAGACCAGGTTGTTGAGGATGATCTCGAGCTCGACCGGGTCCCCCTCGATCAGCAGCTCCGCCGGCGCGTCCAGCGCCACCTTCAATTCGCGCTGCTTGGCCTGCTCCTCGATCAGCGCCAGCGCATTCCGCGCCAGCGGCACCAGGTCCGTCGGCGTCAGGTCGCGCGTCCGCTCGCCCGCCTCGATCCGTGTCAGGTCCAGCAGGTCCAGGATCAGCTTCCGCATCCCCTCGGTCCGCGCCAGGCACCGCGCGATGATCTCGTCGTACGCCGCCAGGTCCGGGCCCATCACCCGCTGCTGCATCAGGTTCAAAAAGCCCTCGACCGCCGCCAGCGGCGCCTTCAGCTCGTGCCCCAGCACCCGGATGAACTGGAAGCGGACCTGCTTCCGCTCCGCCGCCAACTGCTCCGCCCGCCGCTGCAGGCACAGGTGATCCGCCGCCCGGCGCACCGCATCCTTCAACTCGCCCTGCGTGAACGGCTTCGGCAGAAAGTCGTGTGCCCCGCGCTTCGTCGCGCGGATCGCCGTGTCCAGCGTCGCGAACGAGGTGACCATGATCGCCACCGGCCGCGGCGTGAGTTCCTGCAACGCCTCCAGCAGCTCCATTCCCGTGCGGTCGGGGAGCGTGTACTCGAGCAGCACGATGTCGGGCGACTGCTCCTCGGCCAGCGCCAGCGCCTCGCGGACTGTGCCGCAGGTCGCCACCTCGAAGCTGACCTCGAGCTCGCTCTCGGGCAGCATCACGCGGTGGTCACGCAGCTGACGCAGCAGGTTGCCCCGCATCGTCGGCTCGCCATCCACGATCAGCACCCGTAGCGTTTCCATGGTCCCTTACGCCTTGATCAACCGCTTCATCTCGCGCTCGAGCTGCTCGACCCGGATCGGCTTGTTCAACACCGCATCCGCCTTGATCCAGCTCTTTTCGCCCGGGCCCTGCGCGTCGAAGCGCAGCCCCGTCTCCGCCGCCACCGCCGTCACCATCACCACCGGCAGCGCCGGATGGGCCTGCTTCAGCCGGTGGCACAGCGTGAAGCCCGCGTCGGCCGTCCCCATCATCAGGTCCACCAGCGCGAGGTCCACGCGGTTGGTCTCCAGCCACGCCTCGGCTTCCTCGGCGGACTCCACCGAGTGCACGGTATAACCGGCCGCCTCGAGCTGCAGCCGCGTCTGCAGCAGGTAATCCGGATCGTCGTCGACCAGCAGGATTGCTTTGCTCATCGGTGCTTCCCCGTTCGAGTGGTTCTCAGTTGCCTTCCGCCCGGGACGCCGCCCGGCGCCCGCGACGCTTCCTTTGCGGTGCCGCCGCCCGCCGCGCTAGTGCACCACCTCTCGCGGGGTGTACCGCGTGTGCAGCAGGTGGTGGCTCGCCTCGCTCAGCGGCGCGCCCAGGAACTCGTGGTACAGCCGCTGGATCGCGCGGTTCTCGTGCGAGCGCTTCACCGGCGCGTCGCGGTCGATCGTGTACAACGCCTTCATCCGCGCCCGCACCCGGTCGAGGTCCGTGTTCAGCGGCTGGCCACCGCCGGCAATGCAGCCGCCCGGACAGGTCATCACCTCGATGAAGTGCAGGTCCTGGCGACCCGCCTGCACCTCCTCCAGCAGCACCCGGGCATTGTCCAGCCCGCTCACCACCGCGACGCCGACCTCCAGGTCGCCGATCTTCACCCGCGCTTCCTTGCTGCCCTTCAGCCCGCGGAGCTCGCGGAACTTCACTTGCTCCAGCTCGCCGCCCGTGATCAGGTGGTACGCCGTCCGCAGCGCCGCTTCCATCACGCCGCCGCTCGCGCCGAACAGCTTGCCGGCCGAGGAGCGCTCGCCGAAGGGCTGGTCCGCCGCCTCGGGCTCCAGCTTGCCGAGGTCGATGCCCCGCATCCGCAGCAGCGCCGCCAGCTCGCGGGTCGTTAACACCGCGTCCACGTCGGGAATGCCGTCCGGCGCCATCTCCGGCCGCTGGGCCTCGAACTTCTTCGCCGTGCACGGCATCACCGAGACGCTGTAGACCTCCTCCGGTTGCTTGCCTTCCTGCTTGGCGAACACGTGCTTGATCACCGCCCCCAGCATCTGCTGCGGGCTCTTGCACGACGAGACGTTCGGCAGCAGCTCCGGATAGGTCTGCTCGACAAACTTGATCCAGCCCGGCGAGCAGCTCGTCAACTGCGGCAGCACGCCGCCCGTCTGCACCCGCTGCACCAGCTCGGCCGCCTCCTCCATGATCGTCAGGTCAGCCGAGAACGAGGTATCGAACACCCGCTCGAAGCCCAGCCGCCGCAGCGCCGCGTTCAGTTGCCCGTTGATGTCGGTGCCCGGCTTGACGCCGAACTCCTCCGCCAGCGTCACCGAGATCGCCGGCGCGTGCTGCACGACCACCGTCTTCGCCGGGTCCGCCAGGGCGGCCACCACCTGCGACACGTGATCCTGCTCCCGCAGCGCGCCCGTCGGGCAAACCACCGCGCACTGCCCGCAGTTGATGCAGCTCGACAGGTTCAGCCCCTGGTCGAACGCCGTGCCGACCGTCGCCTGGCTCCCGCGGCCGATGAAGTCGATCGCCCCCACGCCCTGCACCTCCTCGCAGTAGCGCACGCAGCGCCCGCAGAGGATGCACTTGGCCGGGTCGCGGACGATCGACGCCCCGGAAAGATCCAGGTCGTGCTTGTTCTTCCCGCCGTTGTAGTTCCGCTGTGTCACGCCCAGCTCGCGGGCCAGCGTCTGCAGCTCGCACTGCCCGTTGCGCGGGCAGTAGAGGCAGTCGTCCGGGTGGTTGCTCAGCAGCAGCTCGACGATCGTCTTGCGGGCCCGCTCGGTCCGCGGCGTGTGCGTCGCGACCGTCATCCCGTCGGTGGCCGGGTAGGCGCAGCTCGGCACCAGGTTCCGCGACCCGTCGACCTCCACCGCGCACATCCGGCACGCGCCGGTCGGCGGCAGGCAGTCCAGGTTGCAGAGCGTCGGCACGTTGAAGCCCGCCTCCCGGATGGCACTCAGGATCGTCTCGCCGGTTTTCACTTCGACCGGTTGGTCATTCACAGTCAGGTTAATCGTTTTCATCGTCCGCTCGACACCCTATTCAGCGACCACGGCGTTCAGCTTGCACGCGTCCAGACACGCGCCGCAGGCGATGCAGCGCTCCTCGATGATGTAGTGCGGGCTCTTCCGCTCCCCGACGATCGCGTCCGCCGGACACTGCCGGGCACACATCGTGCAGCCCTTGCAGTTCTCCGCCACGATCCGGTACGTCATCAGCTCCTGGCACGCCCGCGCCGGACAACGCCGGTTGTAGACGTGCTCCTCGTACTCCTCGCGGAACCACCGCAGCGTGCTCAGCACCGGGTTCGACGCCGTCTGCCCGAGCCCGCACAGGCTCGTGTCCCCGATCGTCTCTGCCAGTTGCTCCAGCTGGATGATTCCCCGGAACCGCTCGAGCGCCTGGGCCGGCGTCTCGTTCCGCCGCGCCCGCGTGATGCTCGCGAGGATCTCCAGCATCCGCCGCGTGCCCTCCCGGCACGGGATGCACTTGCCGCAGCTCTCGCGCTGGATGAAGTCCATGAAAAACTTCGCGACGTCCACCATGCACGTCTCTTCATCCATCACCACCAGACCGCCCGAGCCCATCATCGCCCCGACCGTCTTCAGCGACTCGTAGTCGACCTCGATGTCGAGATGCTGCTGCGGGATGCACCCGCCGCTCGGGCCGCCGATCTGCGCCGCCTTGTACGCCTTCTGGTCCGGGATCCCGCCGCCGATGTCGAAGACGATCTGCCGGACCGTCGTCCCCATCGCGACTTCGATCAGCCCCGTGCGGCTCACCTTGCCCGAGAGCGCGAAGACCTTCGTCCCCTTGCTCGTCGCGGTTCCCACGGCCGCAAACGCCTCCGCGCCACGCTTCACCAGCCCGGGCACGTTCGCCAGCGTCTCGACGTTGTTGATGATCGTCGGCTTGCCGAACGCGCCGCTGACCGCCGGGAAGGGCGGCCGCGGCCGCGGCATCCCGCGCTTGCCCTCGATGCTGTGGATCAGCGCCGTCTCTTCGCCGCAGACGAACGCCCCGGCCCCCATCTTGATCTTCATGTGTAACGCGAAGCCGCTGCCCAGGATGTCGTTGCCGAGCAGTCCGTACTGGATCGCGTCGTCGATCGCCCCCTGCAGCCGCTCGATCGCCAGCGGATACTCCGCCCGGATGTAGACGATCGCCTCGCTCGCACCGATCGCGTACGCCGCGATCGCCATCCCCTCCACCAGCCGGTGCGGGTCGCCCTCGATCACCGCGCGGTCCATGAACGCGCCCGGGTCGCCCTCGTCCGCGTTGCAGATCAGGTACTTCTGGTCGGCGTCGGTCGCCCGCGCGAACTTCCACTTCTTGCCCGTCGGGAAGCCGCCGCCGCCACGCCCCCGCAGCCCGCTCCGCTCGACGAAGTCGCACAGCTCCTCCGGCGTGAAGTCCCGCAGCGCCTGCGCAAACGCCTGGTAGCCGCCGTGCGCCAGGTACTCGTCGATCTGCGTCGGATCCACCACCCCGCAGTTCGCCAGCACCCACCGCGTCTGCGGCTTGAAGAACGGATGCTCATCCAAGAACCGCACGTCCGCCCACGGCTCGAGCCCCGCCGCGCGAAACTGCCCCAGCACCGCCGCCGCCGGCACCCGCTGCGTGAAGACGTCGTCCAAAATCGCCGCCACCCGCTCGCCGGTCACGCTCTGGAAGCACAGCCGCGTCCGCCCCGGCAGCTGCACGTCCAGCAGCGGCTCGGCCGAGCACATGCCAATGCACCCGACCTCCACGACGTCCGCGTCAATCTCTTTCTCAGCGAGGTACTTCCGGACGGCCGCCAGCGTCGCGCCGGCCCCGGCGCCCAGCCCGCACGTCCCCGCCCCGACGAAGATCGCCGGCTTGGTCAGCCCCTCCCGTCGCAGCGCCCGGAAGCGCTCCGTCAGCTCCGCGTACACCGGGCCGTCATTCGGCCCGCCGCTCCGCAGCCACTCGCCGACCGCCAACCCCGACAGCTTGCCATGTCCGGATGGGTGACACTCACACGCCATCATCTAATCCTTTTCCTGCTGGGTCTCTTCGCGTTGCGCGTATTGCTTCAGGATCTTCCGGACCGAGTCGGGCGTCACGCTGGCGTGAAAAGCGCCATCCATCGTGATCACCGGCGCCAGGCCGCACGCCCCGATGCACGCCACCACCTCCAGGCTGAACCGACCGTCACGCGTCGTCTGGCCGGCCTCGACGCCGAGCTGCTTCTGCAACGCGTCAAGCACCTTCGCCGAGCCCTTGACGTGACACGCCGTGCCCCGACACACCTGGCAGTGGTACCGCCCCTGGGGCTGAAACCGAAACTGGTTGTAAAACGTCGCTACCCCGTAAACCTTGCTCGTCGGCAGCTTCAGGTGCGCGCCGATCGCTTGCATCGCCGCCTGCGACAGAAAACCCTCCGCCGCCTGCACCTTCTGCAGGATCGGGATCAACGCATCCCGACCGGCGTCGGGGTACTCAACCAACACCTGCGCCACCCCCGGACTCGGCGCTACGACGTGAGATTCGACTGCGGCCATGCCGCCGCTCCCTTCTTATCACGAGACGAACGAGCAAAAAACGCCACCTTCTCAAGCGAGATCGCGATGTCGACATCCTCGACATGCACGTGCTCGGGCACGTTCAAATGCGTCGGCGTGAAGTTCAAAATCCCGCACACCCCCGCCATCACCAGCCGATCCGCCACCTCCTGCGCCACGGTCTCCGGCACCGCCAGGATCGCCACCGCGATGTGGTGCTCCGCCAGGATCGCTTCCAGCGACTCCAACGGGTAACAGTGACACCCGTGCAAGACCCGGCTGACCCGCTCCGGATCCACGTCAAACGCCGCCGAGATCCGCAGCGGACTCACCCCCCGGTTGAAGTACGCCATCAACGCCTGCCCGAGATGCCCCACGCCTACCAACGCCGTGTTGCGTCCCTCCGGATCGTCCAGTAGCTCGTTGATCTTGGTGCGCAGCTCCTCCACGTCGTAACCCTTGGCCGGGCTCCCCACGTACTGCACCGCCATGATGTCCCGGCGAACCTGGGCCGGCGTCACGCCCGCCAACGCCGCCAACTCGTGCGAGTAAATCCGATCCCGTTTCTGGGCCCCCCAGCTCTTCAAGAGCCGGCGGTAAACGATGAGACGTTCGATAACCCGGTCTGGCAGCATCAGGCGCGATCCCTCACTGGCTGAAGCTCACATCGTCGCATGGACAATCTTGTGAATCACAGCACATTGTGCAATTTCTCACATTGTTATTCTCGGCACGCAAAGTGTCAAGGCTTCAGCACCCTCCGCCTCACAAAAAAACAACGGTAAGTAACTGTCCATTCTCGTTTTATGCCTAAATCAGCACCTGTTTGGTACGGTATCGATGCCGAAATGCTCGCGTCCTGTGATTCCGTTCACATGATTGCTGTTTGGGAACGATTCGCAGGCCCGACCGCCGCCAACCCGACCCGACCGCCGCCGTCCTTCGCAATGGAGCGCCAGCAAGCGTGCCGATATAGTAACCCGGAAGCCAAACGACCCCGCCGCACGCCCCGCCGTGGCCAGTGTGTGGCCGGTCGCCCCGATTCGCCTAACAGGTTTTAACGAATGCTGAAAATAGTGAACGTCTGCGGCGCCCGCCCCAACTTCATGAAGATCGCGCCGCTCATGCGGGCCTACGCCGACTATCCGGACGTTCGGCCGCTGCTGGTCCACACCGGCCAGCATTACGACCGGAACATGTCCGACCTCTTCTTCCGCCAGCTCGAGATCCCCGAGCCCGACCTCAACCTCGGCGTCGGCTCCGGCTCCCATGCCGTCCAGACCGCCGAGATCATGCAACGCTTCGAGCCCGTCATCCTCGAGCACCAACCCGACTGGGTCGTCGTCGTCGGCGACGTCAACTCCACCATCGCCTGCGGCCTCGTCGCCGTGAAGCTCGGCGTCAAGCTTGCCCACGTCGAAGCCGGCCTCCGCAGCTTCGACAACACCATGCCCGAGGAGATCAACCGCGTCCTCACCGACCGCATCTCCGACCTCCTCTTCGTCACCGAACCCAGCGGCCTCGAGAACCTCACCCGCGAAGGCGTCGCCCCCGACCGTGTCCACGTCGTCGGCAACGTCATGATCGATACGCTCCGCGCCAACCGCGACAAGGCCGAAGCCTCGCCCGTCCTCAACGAACTCGGCCTTGAGCCCGGCGGCTACAACGTCGCCACCCTCCACCGCCCCAGCAACGTCGACGACCCCGTCACCTTCGGCGGCATCCTCGACGCCTTCGAGCAGATCCAGGCCGACCGCCCGATCATCTTCCCCATGCACCCCCGAACGAAGGCCAACCTCACCAAGCTCGGCCTCGCCGACCGCGTCGCCGCCCTCCAGGGTCTCCGCATCATCGACCCGCTCGGCTACCTCGACTTCCTCAAGCTCGTCGCCAACGCCGCTACGATCCTCACCGACTCCGGCGGCATCCAGGAAGAAACCACGATCCTCGGCGTCCACTGCCTCACGATCCGGGCCAACACCGAGCGCCCCGTCACCATCGACCAGGGCACCAACCAACTCGTCGGCACCGACCCGCAGAAAATCATCACCGCCTATCAGGCCGCCTGCGCGAACCCGATCACACAGCCGCCCGAAATTGATAAGTGGGACGGCCAGGCCGCCCAGCGCATCGCAAAGATCCTGGCCGCCCAGTAAGCCGCCCGCGCGTAAACGGTCTCAGCCGGGGCTCCCATGACCGTCGCCGCCTTGCAAACCACGCCCGCCGCCTCCGCCACCGCCGGCGGCGACCGGCCGCTCCGCGTCTGCGTCGTCCTTTCCGGCCTCGAGGCCTACGGTACCGAAACCTACCTCCGCCAGCTCTTCGACGTCATCGACGCCAACCCGCGCCTCGCACTCCACATCCTCGCCCTCTGCGACGGTGACTTCGTCGAATCCATCGCTGCCCAGCGACCGATCCACCGCACCGGTATTCCACCGTTCAAGGCCCTCCGCGGCCCCGGCGGCAAGCGCAGTATCGCCGCCCTCTTCCGCGAGGCCCGCCGGGCAGCCGCCATCGTCCGCCGCGGCCGCCGACTGCTCGCCACCATCGACCCCGACCTCGTCCACACCCACGCCCCCCAGGCCCACGTGCTCACCAGCATGCTGCTGCGCGGCCGACCAACGCCGCTGCTCTGGCACTGGCACGGTCCCTACAACCAGACCGGCATCGCCCACCGCGCCGTTCGCTGGGCCGCCCGCCGCCCGGCGCTTGGCTCGCTCTGCATCAGCCGCTTTGTCGAAAGCACCCTGCCGCCCGAGCTGCAGCCCAACGCCGCCGTCCTCTACAACTGCACCGAGGTCGGCCCCACGCCACCGGCCCGTACCGGCGCCCTCCGCGAGATGCTCGGGCTCGCGCCCGACACCGTGCTCGTCGCCGCCTTGGGCCGCTGCGTCCCGCATAAGGGCTTCGAGTACTTTGTCCGCGCCGCCGCCGCGATCCACGCCGACCATCCCGCGGCCGCCTTCGCCGTCATCGGCGGCTCGGTCAACGAATCCCGCGACGCCGAGCAGCGCCGCCTCGAGCAACTCGCCCGCGAGCTCGGTGTTGCCGATCGCGTCCGCTTCACCGGCCACATTCCCGACGCCCGCCGTCTGATTCCCGACTGCGACGTGATCGTCGCGCCCACGATCCGCCTCCCCGACGAGATCGGCGAAGGCTTCGGCCTTGTCGTGATCGAAGCGATGGCCGCCAACGTCGCCACCGTCGTCTCCGACAACGGCGCGTTTCCCGAAATCGTCACGAATGAAAAGACCGGCCTGATCGTCCCAGAGGCTGACAGCGCCGCCCTCGCCGCCGCGCTCAGCCGCCTGATCGCCGACCCCGCGCTCCGCGCCCGACTCGCCGAGCAGGGCCGCCGCCACGTTGCGGCCACCTTTGCCGTCGACCGATTTGCAGCCGACCTCGAAGCCCGCTATCAAGCAGCCATGCAGCGGACGGTGACGCCGTGATCTACATCTTCGCCGCCATCTACGCGGGGCTCGGGCTGATCGCGCTGGTAAAGCCGAAGTGGGGGGCCTACCTCCTCTGGGTCGCAACGTGGGGCTACCCGCTCGGGCTGTTGCAGGGCCTGCTCCCGTTCAACGTCCGCTTCGACGACCTCTTCCTGCTCTGGGTCCTGGCCTGCGTCGCGCTGCTGCACCGCAAGCCCCGCACCACCCAGCTGGTCCTGCTGCTCATCGTCGCCTGGTCACTGCTCCGCGTGTTCTCGAACGGCGTCGGGCTGGTCACCGGTTCGATTGAATTACTCGCGATCATCCGCCACCTCGGCAAGGCCTTCTACATCCCCGCGATGGCGTTCATCGTCTGGAAGACCACGCACACCTACCAGGATGTCCGCGCCCACGTGACCGCCATCATGATCGGCGGCGTAGTCGCCGGCGTCATCGGCACGCTTGAGGTCTTCGCCCCTCGTCTCACGTGGATGTGGGAGATCCCCGATAACCAGTACGAATCAGCGCTCTTCGGCGTCGAGCACCGCCGCGGGGGCGGCGCCCTCGGCCCGATCTACTTCGCCTGGACGATGATGGTGATCGCGCTCCTTGGCGCCCGCCTCTTCCTCCGCAACGTCGGCGGCTCACTCCGCGTGATCGCCGGCATCGCGGCGGTCATCGCGGTCCCCGGCCTGCTCGCTTCGAAGACCCGGGCGGCCATTGGCGGCACGGTGGTCGCAATCACCTACATGCTCGCCCGCCAACGCCACCGAACCATCCTCATCATCGCCTTTCTCTTCGGCGGCCTCTACGTCACCTTCGGTACCAACCTGATCGATCAGGTCGTCGGCCGCTTCGAGCGCGCCGTTGAGGCCGGCGACATCACCACCGGCCGCGTCGAGATCTGGCAAGCCTACCTCTTCGAGCAGCCCAGCATCCATTACCTGCTCATCGGCCGTGGCTGGCCGGGCGAGCTCCGCCGCGTCAACGCCGCCGCCCACAGCAGCTATATCGGCGCCCTCGCTTACACCGGCATCATTGGCACCATCCTGCTGGCCGCGCTCTTCTTCGTCATGTGGCGCCGCGCCGGCACGCTGCTGCGCGGCTCGACCGAATCGTTCGACCTCGCCCTGGCCGAGGGTCTCCAGGCTGCGCTCATCGGAACCCTCTTCGCCGCCGCGTTCGGCGAAGAGATCTTCGCCCACCACCTCCGCGTCATCGGCGTGCTCGCCGTCCTCTGCGAATCGCTGATCTACATCCGCCGGCTCGAGTGGTGGCACGAAAACAGCGTTAACGCCGCGAACGACGCGCCAAGCTTCCCGACGCGCCAGACCTGATTTGTACCGCGAAGGGATCCCCGCCCTGATGCCGAGCTCGCCGCCACGATCCGCCGCCCGCCGCGCTGTCACCGCCGCGTGCGTCGCGCTCAGCGCCACCTTCGCCGCCGCCCAGCCCGCCATCGTCCTGCCCCCTGACGCCACGCCTTCGCTGACCGCCGCCGCTCGCGAACTCAGCCAGTACCTGCAACAGGCCACCGGCCACGCCTACGACATCGCCACCGAACCCGGCTCCGGCCTCTCCATCCACGTCGGCCCGACCGACCGCGTCCAGGCCGCCGCCCTCGACACCGCCGACCTCGGCACGGACGGCTTCCTCCTCACCTTCCTCGACGACAAGAACTTCGCCATCGTCGGCGGCGGACCAACCGGTACCGCCTGCGGCGTCTACGAATTCCTCGAACGCGTCGTCGGCGTCCGCTGGCTCATGCCCGATCCCCACGGAACCGTCGTGCCGCGACGCCGGGCCTTGCCGCTTCCGTCGCAGCCGATCCGCAGCCAGCCCGTCTTCACCATGCGCGAAATCTCCGGCTTCGAAAGTGCCGCTGAAAAAGCCTGGGCCCGCCGCCACCGCGAGCGCGGCCGCATCGAGTACCACCACAACCTCTTCCGCCTCTTCCCCCCACAGCAGGATCGCCGCCGCCACCCCGAGTTCTTCCCCACTCGCGACGGCCAGCGCATCCTCCCCTCCGGCGGCTTCAACTGGCAGCCGGACTTCACCGCCGACGGACTGGCCGAAACCGCCGCCGAACGCATCATCGCCTACTTCCGCCGCCACCCGAACGCACGCTCCTACTCCCTCGGCATCAATGACAGCAACCGCTTCGACCGCTCACCCGACTCCGTCGCGCTCGACGGCACGCGGCCCAACCGCTACGGCTTGCTCAATGCCTCCGACAGCTACTACCGCTGGTGCAACGCCGTCGCCGAGCGCGTCACGCAGGTCTTTCCCGACAAGCAGCTCGGCCTGCTCGCCTACAACAACGTCGCTGAGCCGCCGGCCGACCTGACCCTCCACCCTGCGCTCGTCCCGTTTCTCACCGAAGACCGCCTCAAGTGGGCCGTGCCCCAACAGCAGCAGGCCGGCCATGCCCTCACCACCGCCTGGAACGCCGCCGCCGACCGGATCGGTTGGTACGACTACGCCTACGGCGACCTCTACCTCATCCCACGCATCTACTGGCATCAGCAGGCCGCTTACCTCCGCTACGCCGCCGCTCAGGGCGTCCAGTACTACAAGGCCGAGCTCTATCCCAACTGGGGCGAGGGACCCAAGGCCTACGTCCTCATGAAACTGCTCTGGGACCCGCACGCCGACGTCGACGCCCTCGTCCGCGACTGGACCGCAGCCTGCGTCGGCCCCGCGGCCGCGCCCGCCCTCCAGGAGTATTACGCCTTCTGGCACAACTACTGGACCCAGCGCCTCCTCGCCGACAGCTGGCTCACCACCCGGCACCAGTACCTGCCGTTCTACGGGCCGGAGTACATGGACCCGCTGACGTCCGCCGACGTCGACCGCCTCCGTGACCTCATGACCACCGTCGTCACCAAGGCCGAAACCCCCGCCCAGCGGCACCGCGCCGAGCGCCTCTTCACCGCCTTCCGCTTTTACGAAGCGAACATGCTCGCCTATAAGGCCCGCGCCTTCTCCGTCGCCGAGCCGCTGGACACCGAATCCGCCGCCCTCGCCCAGGTCGCCGCCGTGATCCGCTACTTCCAGGCCCACGAACGCCGACACCAACTCGTCCGCCAATACCGCGGCCCGTTCTCGCCTCGCCTCAAGGGCCGCCACTGGGTCGAGCCCGCCCTCTGGAGCCTCACCGACTGGGCCCTCCGCAGCCCCCGCGTCCGCGACCAACTCCGCGACCGCCAGAACGACGCCGGCCCCCAGGGCAGCCGCGCCATCCGCGACCTCCTCGCCGTCGCCACCAGCTTCGACCCCCAAAAGGCCGAACCGCTCTCCAAGGACCCGGCGCTCGACGACCCCGGCCGTGGTCCCTGGTTCTTCGACCGCGCCGGCGGCGGCTCGATCGGCAAGGCCCAGCGCCCCGACCTCGCCGACAGCCAGGTCGTCGTCGTCCAAAACGCCGAGAAGGGCGGCCTCTACCAGTCCATCCCCATCGAGCCCGGCATCTACCTCGCCCGCGTCCGCGTCTATGTCCCCTCGGCCGAGCGGAACACCGGCCACGTCGACCTCGGCGCCGTCAAGCGTACGGCCGACTCCACCCAGTTACCGACCCCCAACGCCTTGCTCAAACCCGTCCCCGGACGCTGGAATACACTCGCGGTCGTCATCCGCGTCGAGCCCCGCGAGCGCGACCGCGTCGCGAACCTCTTCCTCGGCTGCACCGCCCGCGGGTGGCAGGGGGGTGAGATCCTGATCGATGACCTCGCGCTGTACCGCGTCCGCGCCGCGTCGCCGACGCCCAATTGACATCGCAATCCAAGGCCCGCAACGCCACCTGTGAAAGTGAGCCCGGCCCCATGAAACAGATCCTCCAGCACCTGCGCACCGGCGCCATCGAGGTCGCCGACATCCCCGCACCCCAGGTCCGCCGCGGCCACCTCCTTGTCCAGACCGCCCGCTCGCTCGTCTCCGCCGGCACCGAGCGCATGCTGGTCGAGTTCGGCCGCGCCGGTCTCATCGCCAAGGCCCGCTCCCAGCCCGAAAAGGTCAAGCAGGTCCTCGACAAGATCAAAACCGACGGCCTGCTGCCCACCCTCGAAACCGTCTTCAGCCGCCTCGACGAGCCGCTCCCCCTCGGCTACTGCAACGTCGGCCGCGTCCTCGAAGTCGGCCCCGGCGTCGAGGGCTTCGCCGTCGGCGACCGCGTCGCCTCCTCCGGCCCCCACGCCGAAGTCGTCTGCGTCCCGTCTACCCTCGCCGCCCGCGTCCCCGACAGCGTCAGCGACGAGGACGCCGCCTTCACCGTCCTCGGCTCCATCGGCCTCCAGGGCGTCCGCCTCGCCCAGCCCACCTTCGGCGAGTGCTTCGTCGTTGTCGGTCTCGGCCTGCTCGGCTTGATGACCATCCAGTTCCTACGCAGCAGCGGCTGCCGCGTCCTCGGCACCGACGTCAACCCCGAGCGCTGCCGCCTCGCCGAACAGTTCGGCGCCACCGCCATCGACACCCGCGCCGCCGACCCCGTCAAGGCCGCCGAAGCCTTCTCCACCGGCAGGGGGGTCGACGGTGTCATCATCACCGCCTCCGCCAAGACCGACGAGATCATGCACCAGGCCGCCCAGATGTGCCGCAAACGCGGCCGCATCATCCTCGTCGGCGTCGTCGGGCTGAACCTCCGCCGCGCCGACTTCTACAACAAGGAGCTCACCTTCCAGGTCTCCTGCGCCTACGGCCCCGGCCGCTACGATAGCGTTTACGAGTCCGGCGCCGACTACCCCTACGGCTACGTCCGCTGGACCGCCGGCCGCAACATGCAGGCCGTCCTCGACGGCATCGGCGGCCAGCTCCTCAACGTGCAGGACCTCATCTCGCACCGCTTCGCCCACGCCGACGCCGCCCGCGCCTACGAAGCCGTCGTCAACGACCCCAGCGTCCTCGGCCTCACGCTCGAGTACCCCGCGCAGGTCGCCACCACCGACCGCACCATCGCCATCCCGCGCACGCAGCAGGGGGCCAGCACCCCCACCGGCACGCCGACCGTCGGCGTCATCGGCGCCGGCAACTTCACCAAGCTCGTCCTGCTCCCCGCCATCAAGGCCGCCGGCGTCCCGATCAAGTTCGTCGCCAGCGGCACCGGCGTCACCGCTAAGCACGCCGCCAACAAGTTTGACGCCGAAGTCGCCGGCTCCGACTACCGCGCCCTCCTCGCAGACCCCAACGTCACCGCCGTCGCGATCACCACCCGCCACAATGCCCACGCGCCAATGGTCGTGGAGGCGCTCGACGCTGGAAAACACGTCTTCGTCGAGAAGCCCCTCGCCATCGACGCCGCCGGCCTTGACGACGTCCGCGCCGCCGTCGCCCGCCATCCCCACCAGCACCTCTTCGTCGGCTTCAACCGCCGCTTCGCCCCGCACACCGTCGCGATAACCAAGGCCCTCACCGGCCGCGCGCAGCCCATCGCCGTCAACTGCGTCATCAACGCCGGCGAGATCCCCGCCGACACCTGGATCCAGGACCGGGCCGTCGGCGGCGGCCGCATCGTCGGCGAGGGCTGCCACTTCATCGACCTGCTCCTCGCCCTCGTCGGCGCCCCGATCACCCGCGTGCAGGCCGTCATGTTCAACCGCGCCGCCGGCGCCACCCCCGACGACAAGATGTCCATCAACCTCGCCTTCGCCGACGGCTCGATCGGCACCGTCCACTACTGGGCCAACGGCCCCAAGTCCTACCCCAAGGAACGCGTCGAGCTCTTCAGCGAAGGCCGCGTCGCCGTGATCGACAACTGGCGCAAGCTCCACGGCTACAACTGGAAAAGCCTTCCCAAGCTCAGCACCCGCCAGGACAAAGGCCACAAGGCCGAGGTCGCCGCCTTTTTCCAGCGCCTCCGCGACGGCGGCCCGCCCCTCATCCCGTTCTCTGAATTGGAGCAGGTGACCCAGGCCAGCTTCGCCGCCGTCCGGTCGGCCGAAGAGGGAATCACCATCAACCTCACGCCGGAACCCGCCCCGGCCACGGAGAAGCCGCCCGCACCGGCCTGACACCGCCTACTCGTCGAGGTTCTCTGGCAGCCGCAGGAACGGCTCCGTCGGCCCACCCGCGAGGATCTCCGCGCGGATCTCCGCCGCGATCCGGCGCTGCCCCGGCCACAGCAGCCGCTCCGCCAGTGCCCCCTCCGCCACCCACGCCAGCTCCGAATGCTCCGCCGACAGCTTGATCTCCGCGTCCGCCGCCACCTCGGCCGCAAAGCAGATCGTGATCATCACCCGGTCGTACTTCGCGACGTAAAAGCTGTTCACGCTGTCGACCTGCCAGAGCCGCGCCCCGCTCAGCCCCGCCTCCTCGTACAACTCGCGCTCCGCCGCCTGCCACGCTTTCTCGCCGCGCCCGATTCCCCCGCTGACCGGGTGCCACGTCGCCCCCATGAAGTCCCCGTCCCGCCGTTTCAGCAGCAGGAACTCCACCCCGCCGGCCGCGCGGCGGAACACGTAAACCTCGACACAACTGGCATCGATCTCAGGCATGAACGTACTATAGCAACACCGACCCCCGCGTGCAGGGCGTCCTTCACAGAAGTCTTCAACCAATCAACCCAGCGGTGACCATGGCCGAGACCGCCTCCAGCCCCGAACCACGCACCGCCGGCGTCCTCGCCGCACTCCGCCACTCGATCGTCGCCGCCCCGTTGCGCGCCTGCTTCGCGCCGCGCCAGACCGTCGCCCATTTCTTCCACCACGCTGCGTTCTTCGACTACTTCCTCGCCGCCGCCGTCGGCGCCAGCGTCGCCGCCGTCGGCGGCCTGCTTGTCGGCCTCGCCGAACACGTCCTGCTCGCGGATCTCGACCACATCATCGAAAGCCTCGCCGTCGGCGACGTCGCGCAAGCAACCGAGACGACCCGCGGCGCGCTCGAAGCCGGCGCCGTCTCCACCGGCCTCGCCCTCGAGGCCCTCTTCCTCGCGGCCCTGTTCGCCGGCCTCCTGGCTTTCCAGCGCAGCGTCGCCTGCCTGCCGTTCGCGCGAACCGTTCAGCTCACCTTTGCCGCCGCCATCTGCTTGCTCGGCCCGCTCGCCGTCATGCTCCTGTTTCTGGGCGTCACCGAGACCCTCATCGACCAGCTCTATCGCATCCGCTTCGCACGCCTCGATGCCCGCGACCACGCCGGCGGCGATATCTACTACGCCCTGAGCGAGTTGGCCGTCGTGAGCATCACCGCGCTCATCGCCGCCACCGGACTGCTCTGGGTCCTCCGCGCCGTCAGCTTCATCCGCGAGCGCGACGACCTCGACCCCGACGCCTTCCCGCCCCGCTGCGAGCACTGCGGCTACGACCTCCGCTACGCCCCGCTGGACGCCCGCTGCTCCGAGTGTGGCCGCCCCGTCGCCGACTCCCTCGTCCCCGACCGCGCCCGCCCCGGCATCCCCTGGGAAGCCCACATGAACCCCCGAACTTTCCTGCACACGCTCGCCCACGTCACCGCCCGCCCCAAGCACTTCTACCAAACGATCCGCGGCCGCGGGACGACCGCCCACTCGCTCTACTTCGCCCTCGGCTCCATCACGCTGTCCGTGCTCGTCGGCTTTTTGATCCTCGAGCTCGGCCTCCGCGCCGTCCCGCTCGCCCTCGGCTTTCCGTGGCGCTCCATGACCGCCCCCGCAACCCACGCCGGCTACGCCCTCTTCGCCAGCCTCGCGATGGCCGGCGTTTGGCTCGGCTGCAGCCTGCTGACCCTGCTCCTGAGCGCCCGCCGCCCGCAACGCCGCAACCTCGCCAAGCTCTGCGACTACGAGCTCGCGCTGCTCATCCCCATCATGGTCGCCGTCACTACCCTCTTCGGCCCCGTCGTACTGCTGTTCGAAGCGACGAATCCGTCCATCGCTACGATGATCTTCACCGCCCTGACCATCTTCCTCGCCGCGCCCGTCCTGCTCGCGGCCCTCTTCCTCTACCGCATGCGCGTGATTCTCAAAGCCACCGCCCACGCCAACTTCTGAGCCCCCACCCGTGCCTCCCAGCAACCCCGCCCAACTCACCCTCCTCCACGCCGGCGCCCTTGGCGACCTCGTCCTCGCCCTCCAGTTCGCCCGCCGCCACTTCCCGGCCGAAACCGAAAGCGGAATACACGCCCTCAGCCGCGTCACCCTCCCAGCGCTACAGGAATCTCAACCACCCGTCCGCTGCACTTCCGCCGAAACGGCCCAGCTCCACTGGCTCTACGCCGACGCCACCCAGCCGCCACCCAAACAACTCCCGCCGCACATCACCGACCGCCCCGTGCTCAACTTCCTCGACTCCACAATCAACGCCAACCTCGAGCGCCTCGCCCCCGCCAGCGTCTGGACCATCGACCCCCGCCCGCAGCCCGACGCCACCACCCACATCACCCACCAGTGGGCCGCGCAGCTAATCTCCCAATCCCCCGCGCCGGCGAACACCGCCGTGCCAAGCACCAAGCCGCGCCACGCTGCCAGCACCGCGAATCATCAAGTCGAAAGGGACGTCCTCATCCACCTCGGCAGCGGCCACCCCGCCAAGTGCTGGCCCCGCCCCAGCTACGCCACCATCGCCGCCGCCCTGCGCTCAGCAGGTCTCACCGTCCAGCCCGCCATCGGCCCCGTCGAGCAGGAGCGCTGGACCCCAACCGACCACGCCCACGCCGCCGCCGTCGGCCACCCCGTCACCGCCAGCGACGCGGCCACGCTCATCGATCAGATCACCGCCAGCCGCCTCGTCATCGGCAACGACTCCGGCCCCACCCACCTCGCCGCCTGGCTCGGCGTCCCGACGCTGACCCTCTTCGGCCCCACCCGCGCGTCCACCTGGCGCCCGCTCGGCCCCAGCGTCTACGCGCTCCAGGGCGACCCCGCGCGCGGCGCCGACTGGGGCATCGACCCCGCCCTCGTCAGCCGCCTGGCCGTCACGATCCTGACCTCAGCCGCCGCCGCGTAAACCCGCAGCGTCGCCGCCGCGCGTCAGTCGTCAATCGTCGTCGACCGCGTCCGCTCGCGCCGCAGCTCCAGCTCCTCCGGCTCCGCGTCCGCGTCCGGGTCCTGCCCCTCCCACGTGCCGGCCGTCAGGTCGATCCACTCCTTCGCCCGGACGATCTCCGTGTCAAAGTAATAGAAGATCCGTGCCGCGTATTCGCTGTCGTCGTCCTCGTAATACCACTGGTCCGCCTGCTTGAACTCCGGCTCGCCCAGGATCTCCACCACGTCCGCCTGCGTGTCCACGTCCGGCTTGATCATCTCGAACCGGTCCCGGGTGAACTTCGTGCAGCCCAGCAAACCGACCGCCAGCAAGCCGCCCAGCCCCGCCATCGCCATCAACCGCTGCATCCTGCGTCTCCTCGCTCAATGAATACGGTTCCAGTCGCCCGGCACGTCCCGCCGCGCGACGCCGCAACAGTATGACCCATCCTGACTCTATTGGTTAGGTGCGTTCCGCTGCTGCTGCAGCCACTCCCACTGGACGGCCGGAATCTCGGTCCCGCATTCCGAGCACTGGTTCGCCGGCGTGCCGCTCAGGTCATACCCACACGATCGGCAGTACGGCCCGACCGGGTCGTGCACGAACACGTGCCACCGCGGCCCGAACTGCTCGATGAAGAACAGCGTGTAGCTCTTCCTGAACACATATAACACGTAGATCAGCAGCACAATCGCTGTGCCGAGCAGAAGCATCACGACTTGGACACCAGCGGCGTTGGGGGCCTGCAGCGCGACCAATGCCAGCAGTAGCAGGATTGTGGCCAGCCGCAATAGCGTCTGGATCAGGAAGAACAGCAAAATCGTCCAGCCGTGTCCCGGCAGGAGCTCTTCCCGCGCCACCCGCCACGCCGCCAGCACGGGCAGCCGCCGCAAGTACATTGTCGGCACCACGAGTTCAAGCAACAGCAAATGTATCCCCAGCAGCACTAGCGCCGCCGCGCCCCCCAGCAGCCCCAATCCTGCGAGAACCGGCCAGCCGAATGGCGCGTTGCCGGTCGCGCCCCCCTGCATGACGGCGTAGAACACCAGACCGCCCGGTGCCAGCCAAGTCAGCGTCAGCACCAGCCGCGCGACAAATAGCCGGTTTCCTTCGGCCTTACACTCCCGCCAGGGTGCGCGGACCGCCCCCCGATTCCGAATGATCCCATCCAGCAACATCAGCTCCCCGCGGCTGCTGAGCCACATACCCAGGAGGAGCAACGCAAGCGTCACCACCATCGGCTCGTTCGGCCCCAGCGGTGTCGTCGCAATGCCCAGGCTGCGCAGCGCATGGTCATAGCTGGTGTTCTCGATCGCCGCCGCCAAAAACGCGCAAAACCCCAGCTGGATCCGCTTCTCCGCGTAGCCGGTCGTCACGAGGACCCACCACGTCCGCGTGATCGCTTTGCGGATCGGCTCCGTGACCGAAACGTACACGCCTCTCCTCGCTCGATTAGCGGCCGTCTCGCCACGCGGCCGTCGCAACAGGACGCCCTTTCCTGAACCTATGGGTTAGAGGCGTTCCGCTGCTGCTGCAGCCACTCCCACTGGACGGCCGGAATCTCGGTCCCGCATTCCGAGCACTGGTTCGCCGGCGTGCCGCTCAGGTCATACCCACACGATCGGCAGTACGGCCCGACCGGGTCGTGCACGAACACGTGCCACCGCGGCCCGAACTGCTCGATGAAGAACAGCGTGTAGCTCTGCATGAACACGTACAGCGGCAGCAGGATCACCGAGCTCAAGTACGGTAGCGCCGCCACGCAGCAGGTCGCCAAGACAACGACCAGGGCGATCAGCCCGATCGCTACCAGCAGCACGATCTGCATCAGGAAAAACAGGAAGATCGTCCCGACTTGTCCCGGCAGGATCTCCTCGCGCACCATCCGCCACGCCGCCCGCACCGGCACCCGCCGCAGGTACATCGTCGGGATCACGAACTCGAACAGGAAAAACTGCGCGATCAGCAGTCCCGCGATCGCCACCAGCGCGAACAGCCCCAGCGCCGCGAGCACCCCCCACAGCGGTGGCGCATGCTCCGCCTGGTCGAATAACAGCGCGCCGACCCCCACCAGCGCCGCCGGCACGAACCAGCCCAGCGTCAGCAGCAGCCGGGCGCCGAACAGCCGGTTCCCCTCGACCGCGAACTCCCGCCACGGCGCGACGACCGCGCCGCGGTTCCGAACGATCCCGTCCAGGAACATCATCTGCCCACGGCTGCTCAGCCACAGCAGCAGCAAGTAGAGCGCAAGCGCCAGCCCGGCCACGACCACAAAAACCACCGGCTCCGACGTGATGCCGAAATCATCCTCGAAGTTGAAGTTGCCGCCGCCCTGGACCAGCCCCGCCAGAAATGCGCAGAACCCCAGCTTGAACCACTTCCCCGCGGTGCCCTCCGCGAAGAGCATCCGCCGCGTCCGCGTTATCGACTTGCGAATCGGCTCGGTGACCGAAATGTACACGCGCCCGCTCCCGACCGGCGTCCACGCAAAAGCATAACGCCGGCGGCCGCCCGGGCAACCGGTAGGGGGGTGCTACGGGGCAGGGGGTTACTTCGCCGACACGGCCCCGGCCGGCTTCAACGCGAGCATCCGGTCCAGCGCGATCTTCGCCCAGCGCTTCGTCTCGTCATCCACCGTGATCTGGTTGACGACCTCGCCTTGCGTCAGCTTCTCGAGCGTCCAGTAGAGGTGCTTCAGGTCCACCCGGTACATCGTTGTGCACAAGCACTGGATCCCCGCCAGCGACCGCACGTGCTTGTCCGGGTGCTCCTGCGCCAGCCGCTGCACCAGGTGCACCTCCGTCCCGATCGCCCAGTACGAGCCC
>CAZCKC010000031.1:0-27650 GCA_964499235.1 uncultured Planctomycetales bacterium
CGTAAATCAAGCGGAATCTCACGGTGGCGTTTTGCGAGAGGTATCGGCGGCCCGCGACGCCATGCGGCGTTTCCTGGGCGAGGACACGCTGCCCGCTTCGTCATCGCATAGTTGGGCCGGCCTGTCAGGCCCCCCGAACAAAGACCAGGCCTCCCGCCGTCCCCGCCGACAGCAACGAACGCAATCCCGCGCGAAACGCCCCGCCGCCCGCGGCGCGCGAGGCCGCACCGCACGATGACGCACGTCCACAGACGTTTTGGAATATTTGTGGAGCAAAAAACGCCGAACCGCCCTCAGGCTCAGAAAACGCGGTTTTGGCCAATAAAACGGAGAGGGCGGGATTCGAACCCGCGGAACGGTTGCCCGTTCACACGCTTTCCAAGCGTGCTCCTTAAGCCACTCGGACACCTCTCCAACGTCGCCACGCGGAGGCGGCCGCATGCCACGCGGTCAGGGCCCAAGGAGAGCTGGGCGACCGCGGCCACGGCTTATCCGGTCCGGGCGAGCGAATTCAGGAGTCTAATCCGTGCCGTGAAGACTGCCAAGCTGGCCAAGCCGCCCAGTGGCGACCGCGGAGCAACTTGGGCGGCGTTCTTCGGGCCGTGCTGCCGGCGGCCCGCCGGCGGGAATCAAAGCAGGCCCGCGACCCCGCAGACGTGAGAGGCGCCGCAGCGTCGGCCGGGGTTATGTAGGCCGGGCGGGATTCGAACCCGCACTGGAGGGATTTTAAGTCCCTTGCCTCTGCCGATTGGGCTACCGGCCCGGGGGAGAGCGCACCATCGTAGGCCGGTTGGACCGCCGCGCACAGGCCATGCGCTCAATGCACAACCCATGCTGATGCGGGCCAGATCGGTGTGTGACTCGTTGCTCAGTCGCCCAAACGCGTGCGAGGCTACGCGCAGTCGCCAACCACTGCGAGCTGGGTATCGGCATCGCCGGCCGTGACCGAGTCGCCCGGCTGCACCGACGAGCGGGCGTAGGCCAGGCCGATCCAGGCGTCGTTCGCCGGGTGCTGGCGGTAGGATGTCAGCCGGCCGACGGTCTTGCCGTCCACCTTGAGCTCGGCCGGCGTCTGAACCGGTCCATCGGCGCCGCGGACGCGAACCAGCCGCTTGGCCACCACGCCGCGCGAGCGCATCCGCTCGATGACCTCCTGCCCGAGGTAGCAGCCCTTGTGATAGCTGATGCCGCGCTCGACCTGCCCGGTCTCCGGCGGGATCACCTCGGCATCGATGTCGATCCCGAACCACGGCACGCCGGCCTCGACCCGCAGCGTGTCCAAGGCGGCATGACCGACCGGTGCGACGCCCTCAAGGCCCGCCAGCTGGTCCCACACGCCCGCCGCAGCCGCGCTGGGCACGATCAACTCGAACCCCGGGACCGCGCCGTAATCCTGGCGAAAGAGGACCTGCTCCCCCGCGACCTCAGCATTTTGAACGCTGGCAAACGCGGTGAAGTTCGCGAGACCGAGCGCCGCGGCCACGCGGGCCGCCTCCGGCCCCACGACAGCCAGGCGGGCGACGTCGGCCGACAGGTCGGTCAGCTGCACGTCCTCGGTAATCAGCCGCATGTCCAGATGGCCCAGCGCCGCCGCCACCGTCGCGCGGTCAATGTCCAGCAGGAGGTGATCCGGCCGCGCTAGGACGTTGAGGTCGAACTGCGTGCGACCTTTCACGTCGGGCGCGAACGCGTAGACGCCGTCCCCCGGCTCGAGCGTCTTGACCACGTTCGTGATCAGGTTGTGCAGCCACGGCTTGCGATCGCCGCCGGTAACCCTGATCAGCCCGCGGTCGCTGCGGTCGCAAAGTCCGGCCGCCGAGCGGAGCTGGCGGTACTCCTCCGCGTCCGCGCCGAAGCGGATCGGGAGCTGCGTCGAGCTGACCTCGGCCGTTTCGTCCGGTCGGTAGTGCTCGGCGTCGGCAAAGGGGGCGGTGGTCGTACTCATCGGCTCGCTTCTGGGCTTGGACGGGAGTTGGCGTTAATGTCTGTCAGAACCGCTGCATTCGTGCGATGTTAGTTCGTCGGCCCGGACGCGGCGCTGGTTTCTGCCGGCAGGGATGGTGCGGATGCCGACGGCGTGGATTCTTTCAATCGGTACCGAGCTGACAATCGGCCAGTCGCTCGACACCAACGGCCAGTGGCTGGCCCAGCAGCTCGCCGCCCAGGGTGTCCGGACCAGCCGTCATCTTACGCTGGCCGACGACCTGCCCGAGATCGTTTCCGCGTTGCGGGCGGCCTTCGACGCCTGCGACGTGTTGCTCGTCACCGGCGGGCTGGGGCCGACGGCCGATGACCTGACCCGGGCCGCCCTGGCGGAAGCCCTCGATGACGAGCTGGTGTGCGATGAGCGCAGCCTGGCGGAGATCACACACTTTTTCGAACAGCGTGGCCGCACGATGACCGACCGCAACCGCAGCCAGGCCGACCGCCCGTCGCGGGCCGGCGTCATCTCCAACCCCGTCGGGACGGCGCCCGGCCTGGCGGCGGTTACCGGCGATTGTCACTGCTACGTCCTGCCCGGCGTGCCCTTCGAGATGAGGACGATGTTCGCGGCCAGCGTTGCGCCGGCGCTGGCTGCCCGGTTCCGCGGGCGGGTGCTGCTCAGCCGCCGGCTTCAAAGCTACGGAATGGGCGAATCGGACGTGGCCGCCCAGATCAGGGATCTGATGCAACGTGGGGCCAACCCGGAGGTCGGGACGACTGCCAGCCTCGGCATCATCGGAATCCGGATCAACGCCGAAGCCGACGACGCGGCCGCCGCCGCCGCGCTCCTAGACGCCACCGAATTCGAGATTCGAAGCCGGCTCGGAGACGTGGTCTTCGGCACGGGTGAACAAACACTCGGCGACGACGTAGGGGAGTTGTTGGTCGAGCGGCAACAGACGGTGGCCGTCGCCGAGTCGTGCACCGGCGGGTCGCTGGGGGCCGCTCTTACGGACCGTCCAGGCAGCAGTGGGTATTTTCTCGGCGGCGTGGTCGCCTATTCGAACGCGGTGAAGGCCGCCCAGGTGGGCGTTTCGGAGCCGCTGCTGGCGGAGCATGGGGCCGTTTCCGGGCCGGTGGCCGAGTCCCTTGCGACGCGGATCCGATCCCGGCTGGGCAGCGACTTCGGCCTCTCCGTGACCGGAATCGCAGGTCCCGGGGGCGGAACGGCCGATAAACCAGTGGGGCTCGTCTATTTTGGTTTGGCGGGCCCGCGTGGGGTGGAGGTGGTCGAGCAGCGGTATGGAGCGAGCACCCCGCGCGACGTGATTCGAGCGCGGAGCGTCCACCACGCCCTGCACCTCTTGCGGCAAGCCCTCTTGACCGCCGGGGCCGCTTGATGCGAACTTCTGCAGTGGTGGATTGGCCGCCGGGATGCGACTGGGCCTCCTGCGGTGATATCCGCCGACTCGAGCCTGAGGAGAGCTGAATGCGTGACCTCATCTTTGGCGTCTTGGTCGCAATGAGCTTGGCATCGACGGCGTGTTCCCAGATCGCCACCACCGAGCCGCGGACGACGCCTCCGCCGGAAGCACTGGAGGCCGGCCCGCCGGACGCGACCGTCGAGGCGCTGGCCAAGCTGACCCGCGAGCAGATCGCGGCGATGAGCGTCAGTGAGCTCAAGTCACGGGCCCGGGCCGCCATCGAGGCCGAGAGCTTTGGCGTCGCCGACCAGCTCATCCGCGAGGCGCTCAGCCGCGAAGGCGCGGCCGGCGACCTCGAGCTGACGCTGCTCACGGGTGAGGCGCGGCTGGGAATGAACGACCTGTCGGTTGCCCGGACGGCCTTCACGGACGTCGTCAACGCCGACCCGAACGACTTCCGGGCGAACCTGGGTCTTGGGGCGCTGTACCTGCGGGGCAGTCGGCCGGTCTATCGCCAGGCGACAACGTACCTCGAGCGGGCGCGCGAGCTGGCGGTCAGCCAGCCCGATCGCGTCGACGCGTTGCGTTTGCTGGCAGAAGCCCACCTCGGCAACCACCAGCCCGTCGACGCCGTCCGCGCCGGGGAGGAAGCGTTACAGCTCGACCCGGACAACTTCGGCACGATGTTCGTCCTGACGCAGGCGTACATCGACGCCGGCGCGTTCGACAGTGCAATTCAGCTCGCCAAGCGACTGGAGGAGCGGGCCAAGGCGCTGTGGGCGCAAGATCGCGGCAATCCGACCGCGGTCCAGCGGCTGGCGGTGGCAGCGCGGACCAACGTGGGCGCACTGCGTAATCAGACCACCGAGCTCTTTGAGCGCGGCGCCGATGGCCAGCCGACGGATCGCCCGGCCCCGGGGCAAGAGCAGCGTATCGCGCAGCTCCTCGAAGAGGTGGTGCGGCTGGAAACGCTGAAGATCGAGGCCGACCGCCTACTCCAGCTCCACGCCCTGCTGGGCATTGCGGAGCGGGCGACGAGCTATGCGCCCGATCGGTCGGACGCCTGGATCCGCTACGGAGATCTCCTGGCACAGACTTATCAGGACCAGGCGGCGCGGGACGCTTTTCAGAAGGCGCTCGAGCTCGACCCCGATAATGAAGAGGCGTCCCAGCGGCTGCGTCAACTCGCGCCGGCCAGCGCGGCGCGGTAGCCGGACGTGTTGACCGGTCGGGTGGGGATGATCGCTACAGGCCCGCGCGCGGGTCGAAGTCATGCGCTTCCGCGCCGCGGGAGTCGCGTACTTGCCAAAGCAGCTGCGGGATCGGCGGGTCGGTATCCTCGCGAATGAAGACGTACTCGATCGAGCCGCCGCGGAGGAACTCGTTGTCGGCTGCTTGGGCCGCAGTGGTCCCAATCGGCGCTAGCCGTTGCCGCGCGTCCTGCAAACCCTGCTGGCAACCGGTGCCCTGGATCTCGGCCGGTACGCGCCGGAACGAGTTAAAGCCCAGTTGCGGGCTGCCAATCGGACGATCATCCTCGGAAACGTAGTAGAACGCGTCCTGCTGGCAATTGGGCGTGCCGCCGAGCGTGTCGGGGTCGCAGGGGTTGGCGGAATTGCGGCTGACTTTCAGCGCCGCCCCCTCGCCGGTACCTGGGTTATGGAACAGGATAACGTTCGGCACCGGGATGTCTGCGCCGGACGCCGTGAAGAAGCTGTCGAAGGTCGGCACGTTGCCATTGGCCGGCGCGATCGCCGAGGCCAGCCCGGTGCCGCCGGCAGCGCGGAAGCGGCCAGTCTCGTGGAAGTTGATCAGTGCGGGGCCGTTGATGCAGTAATTGCCGAAGATCTCTTGCTCACCCGCGCGGAGCTGGATCGAGTAGCCGTTCTGCCGGTAAAACGAGATGTCGTCCGGACAGACCGCGCCGTTGACGAGCTCCGGATCATCGGGATCGTGGACAAACGCGATGAACGCCACAAAGTAGTGGATGTAGTCCTCGGAGGACTGGTTCCGCATCGAGATCCGCACGACTTTGAGCGCTTCGGCCAGCTCGCAGGGATCGTCGGTGGTGGCCCCGCCGCCGGGAGGCGTCCCGCCGCCGCCATCGGTGCCGTCGTCGGTCGTCCCACCCTGGTCGATGAGCGACGCGCCGCCAAAACTCCCAAACGGTCCGCCGAACGGTCCGCGGGCGTTCACGCAGCTGGTCGTCGCGAGCAGGGTCAGCAGCATCAGCCCCGCCGCCAGCGCCGCGGTGCCTTGAGTGAAGCTCTTCATGCGAAACTCCCGGAAGTCACGGCGTCCCTCGTCGCGCCCGCGGTGTAGCGGATGCCCGTCGAATGCACTATAAACGGGCCCAAGTTTCCGGACAAGGATAGCCGCCCACAGGGATCACCCCGTGTCACCGCCACCCCCACCCCAGTCCGAGCCGCTCGTCCTGGTCGTTGACGACAACCCCCAGATCCTCGAGCTCATCGAGGCCTACCTGGAGCCGTTGCCGGTCGACGTCATGACCGCCGCCGACGGGCAGGCCGCCCTCGACGCGGTCCGCCGGGCCCGGCCGGCCGTCATCCTGCTCGACATCATGATGCCGCGGCACAGCGGTTTCGAGGTCTGCCGGATCCTCAAGGCCGACGCCGAGCTCGCGCAGATCCCCGTCATCATGGTGACGGCCCTCAACGAAGAGGGCGACCACGAACGGGCCCGCGAGAGCGGCGCCGACGACTACATCACCAAGCCGGTCAACAAGATCGAGCTCATCGATCGTCTGCGGGCTCAGCTGGCGTCGCAGGGCTACGCGATTTAGTCGCAGCCGCGGGGTCCTCGGCTTCCGGCTTTTCCCCTGTCCATTTCAAGGCGTCTGCGGGTAGCGCGGCCGCGATCCGCCGCTTGAGCGCGTTCAACATGCCGGGCGCGGCGATCGGCTGCACGAAATCGGGATCGACCGATCGGTTCAGCCGCACCAGCGCCGCCAGGTCCGCGAGCGCCAGCGGCTGGTCACCGCTCCAGAGTTGGCCCCGGAAATCCAGCCGAACGGCAACCCGTTGTACGCCGGCCGGGCTCAGGATCGTCGTCACGGGCGTGCCGCGCGGCGGGATCGCGGGCGTGTGCGCGTCGGCCCAGAGGTTCGCGAGGTCAGACGAGTAGGCCCGGGGGTACGCTAGCAGCACCTCCTCCTGCTCGACCAACGCAATTCCCGCACCGGTCGCATCCGCCGCCAGCCGCCGGTCGGGCAGGATCTGCGAGCCGGCAAAGATCCAGGGCTTGGCCACCGGCGGCCGGGCCCAGCGGCGGTCGCGGATCCACTGGTGCGCGTCGACCGTGTGTGTCTCTCCGTCCGCCTCCCAGCGGAACTGCACGCGAACCGGGGCGCCCGCGGCCGGCTCGAACACCCGCTGCTGCGGATTCCACTTCGGCGGGTGGCCGGGCTCGAGCCCGATCAGCCCCAACGCCATGAACACGTGCGTCGCGGTTGCGTCGAGGAGGACGAGGCTCTCGTGCTCCTTGCCGGAAAAGCAGGCGGCGAACTCGAGCGGGCCGGCGGTGAGGACCACGCGCCCGGCGACGTGCACCGCCGGCGCGGTCCACTCGATCTGCACGCTGGGCTGAAAGGGCGTGAGCGCGCTGTCCGCCGGCTCGGTGTCGGCCCCGGTGCTGAGCCGGCCGCCGAGCGCAACGAGGCCGGCCGCAAGGGCGCAGCAAACGACCCCCCGCCGAGCGGGTCGGCGGAGGGTCGGGGGACCGTTCTGGGCAAGTGGCGTTGGCATCCGCCGCCGCATCCGAAGCAAGCCCGCGGTTTAGAACGAGCGTGCCGACTCGATCGGTGCGAACGCCTCTTGCTCGGCTTCCTGCGGGATCACGATGTTGGCCTTGAGGAGGATCAGCAGCGTCTGCGTGTCCTCGTTCTTGCCGGTGTTCGTGAACGCCCGCTTGAGGATCGGGATGTCGCTGAGCATCGGCACGCCAGCGTCGACCTCGACCTCGCCGACCTGCTTGAGACCACCGAGCATCACCGTACCGCCGTCGGGGATCGAGACGGTCGAGACGACGCCCTCTTCGGTCTGCCGCGGCAGCGTGATGAACAGGCTGGGCGTTCCGAGCCCGCCGCCCCGTGCGACCTCGAACCGGTCGAGCTCCGGCACGCCGAGGATCTGGAACTGGATGTCGGCCGTTACGTACCGCATATTCGGCGAGATGATCGACCGCCAGATCACGAGGTTCGTGCCGGAGGAAATTTCCTCGGTCTCGACTTCCGGAATGTTCGAGTCGGGCACCGCGTTCAGCGCGGAGATGAACGTGGTCGTCGCCCCGATGAACAGCTCGCCGCTGCGGCCGTTGGCAACCATGACGCGCGGTGCCTGCACAATGCTGGAGCGGCGGCTGGCCTTGGTCGCCCGGATCAAAAAGTCGATCTGCAGGTTGTCGAGGAACGAGCCGGCGATGCTGAAAGCCGGCGACGTGATTTCCGAGAACGACCCCGGCACGCCGGTTGCCAGATTCGATGGGTTTACCAGGGCGACCGAGTTCTGGCCGACCGGGATCGGCGTGATGTTGTTGCCGCCGCCGCCGGGCGGCACGAACGCCGCCTGTCCGAAGGGCTGGAACGGCGCGCCCTGCGGCGCGAACTGCGTCCCGACGCCGCCCGGGGCCGCGGGAAAGACGCCGGCCCGCGAGAACGGCCGCGGTGTCAGGATGTTGGCACCGGTGAACGGGTCGACAAACGCGCTGCCGTCGGCGCCGACGAGCCGGTCGTAGCCCGCGTTGCCGGCGTTGAAGACGAAGTCGAGGTCGACGCCGATCTCCTCGAGGAAGTTGTGCGTCACGGTCAAAAAGCGGCCTTCGTAGGCGGCCTGGAGCTTGCCGCCGCCGCCCGGGCCGGCCCACGGACCGGCCGACGTGCGGATGAACTCGGCGATCTTCTTGTGGTTCTCGTAGGTCTGGGTAACCATCAGGAACGTCTCGGGGATCGGCAGCGTGAGGGCCTCGATCGGCCAGTTGTCCGGGCCGACGACGATCCGGATGATTTCGATGTAGTCCTCGAGCTGCTCGATGAACTCCTCGCGGTCCTGGTCCTGGCCCTCGGTGGTGGAGAACTGGATGTTCGAGCCGCCGCCGATGCCGCCGCCGCCGAACTGCTGCTGCCCGCCGCCGTCGCGCTCGTCCTCGTAGAAGAACAGCGGGGCGAGGTTGTACGTCATGGGGTAGACCGAGAGCTGGTCGTACGGGCGGATGATCAGCCGCCCGGGCAGGAAGTCGATGCCTAGCCGCTCGAACGGGCTGATCCGCAGCAGCAGCTCGTCGAGCACCTGGCGGATCGTCACGCTCCGCAGGGTGAACGGATCGACGAAGGTGTCGCGGCCGACGTCGACATCCTCGAGTTGCCGCCAGGCGGCTTCGAGCGGGATGTCGAACCGGTCGCGGAGGAACTCGATCACGCCCTCGAACGTGGCCTCGGGGATCGAGATCTCGCTCACGACCTCCTCGAGCCGGCGGTCGAGCGCCGCGCGGGCCAGCTGCGGATCGGGCTGGTCGCCGCCGCGCTTGGCAACGATCTCCGGCCAGTTGTCCGGGTAGACGATCGGGTAGTCGGTCCCGAGCTTGGCCTCGTCAGCGGCCCGCAGGGCACCCACCCGGGCCCACGCGCGATCGGACTCCTCCTCCTGCTGCTCGGCGATGTTGTAGCGGTTGCGGAGCATGTCAAGGTAGAACTTGGCGCGGGCGTTGTTCGCGTCGATGCGGAGGACGTTTTCGGCCACCTCGGCCGCCTCGCGGTATTGGCCTTGGGCGTTCAGCACGAGCACCTCCTGGAAGAGTTGCTCGATCTGGGCTTCGCGCCGCTGCTCGGCCGCGGCGCGGCGGCGCTCGATGCGTTCGGCGATCTCCGCGCGCTGGGCAGCCGCCTGGGTCCGCTGGGCCTCGTCCTGCTCGTTGATCAGCATCTCGCGGAGCGACTGGACCCCCAGCAACGCCCGCTTGTAGCGCGTCTCCGGATAGGCGTAGATCCGGTTGGCCTCGATCGTCTGCAAGGCCGCGTCGGCGAACCGCAGGGCCTCGTCGTAGTTGTTGTTCTGGGCGGCCTCGCGAGCGCGGACCATGAACTCGTCCGCGCGGGCGACGGCCCGCTGCCAGAAGAGCTCGTCGCGCTGTCGCAGCTCGTCGACGATCGTCGCGCGCCGCTCGCGCGGGGCGGTCTCAGACGGCGTCACCGCCAGTGGGTTCTCGGTCGGAAGATTGCCCTCGGCCGTCGCGTCGGACGCGGATTCGGCCGCCCCCGGCTCCTGCTGTTCCACCGGCCCGTCGGGGCGTGCGGCGGCGGCGAGCGTCTGCTTCTCTTCGATTTGCTGGACGCGCTGCCGGGCCGCGCGTTTCTGCTCGGCCTGGGCATACGGGTTATCGAGCACGGCCGCGTAATTCTCGTTGGCCTCCTGCCACTCGCCCTCGGTGAAGGCCTGGTCGCCAGCCTCGAGCGCCTGCGCCGCGCGCTCGCTGCCTTGGATCGCATCCCCGACGATGCGGAGCAGCTGGCGGCGAGCCTCCTGATCGGCGTCCGAGAGCTCGTCCGCTTCCATCTGGAGCAGGGCGGTCTGGGCCGCGCGATACTCCTGCTGGTCGTACAACTCGGCCGCCCGCTCGAGGGTCGCGCCGGAATCCGTCGCGTCGTCCTGGGCCTGCGCGAACGGCGTGGTCACCAACGCGAGCGGCAGCAACAGCCCGCCCGTTAGCCGCAGTACGCTACGCATCCGGCTCTCCTTGGCAAAAAAACATTTGGTGTGAGCACCTCACTCAGGCAGGAAGCGGCGCGTTCGCCCGAACGCGACGGCTCGTGGCTTGCCCCAACCCAGTTGGCGGCGCCGGCGGCCACTCGAGGCGGCGACCGCTGACTGGCCCGACACGCGAGCAAGCGAGCGGCAACCGCACGAGGTCCCCCAGCGTCGCGACGAAGTGTAGCCCTGCCCGTGACAGCCCGCAACCGCACGCCACGCGGGTTTCGGGACCATCCGACAGCGGGTCCAGCCCGCTCCGGCGGCACCGGCCGCGGGGGCTGGTTCGAGCGCGTTGGTTAGGAGTCGCGGCTGGAATCAGTCCCGGACGAGGACGCGGTCGGGGCCGTCGACGACGGCCGACTCCAGGACCCTTCCATCCTGCTCGAAGCGGGGCGCAGGCAGCCGCATGCTTCCTGGGCGGATCGCAACCGCGGCGAATTCGTGCACCCGCGTCCGTGCCAGGCGGGGCAGCGTCGCAGTCAACGCGTGCAGCCCGGCCGGCTCGGTGGTCGCAAGCCCCTCCAGCGGCAGGTCGGCCGTGATTGAGTAGAGGTGCACCGGCAAAGCCTGCCGCCATTCGACGGTCTCGAGCGGCCGCTCGACGGTCAACTCGTCGCGGACGATCACCAGATCACCGGGCTGGAAGGCGTCAGCGTCCGTCATCGGCAACGCCTGCGGCAGTGACGCGTTGGGCAATCCCCGATCGCCCAGCCCCAGCAGCACGCGCTCGCGCTCGGTCGCCGCAATCCGCCACAACGAGCGGCGTACGGTTATGGCCGGGTCAGCGGCGGCCTGGTCGGCCGGGACGCTGGCCACGACGGTCGGCGCCGCCGGCGACCAATTCGCGCCGGAAGCGGCGGTCGCGGTGAGCGCGCCGTCGCCCGCCTGCCTGCCGGTCAACGTGAACAACAGCGTTACCGGGGCGTTCGGGGCGAGCGTCAACTCGGCCGCGCTGGCGGAGAAACGGCTGGCCGCGCCGGCCGGCAGCGTCCGCATGGGCTGCAATCCCACGGCGGCGCTCGCATCGAACTCAAGGGCCGCGTCGATGGGCTCGTCGCCGTGGTTCTCAACGACCAGCGCAACCCTGCACGTGTCGCCGACCATCATCTCAGCCGGCGCATGCCACGTCGCGTGCAGGCCGCCGGGTACTTCGATCGCGGCCGACTGGGTGTAGGTGCGCCCGTCGGGTAGCTGGTACCACGCCAACGCCAGGAAGTTCCCCGGCTCGGCGGGGAGCGGGAGCTCGACCGAGCGTGCTTCGCCCGGCGCGGCCACGCCCGCCAGCACGGCGGCGGTCTCGCCGGCGTAGAAAGCCTCGTAGGTGGCCGCTTCGACCGGGGCCGCCGTCAGCTGTTGGGGGCGTGGCACGGGCCACTCGGGATCCGTCGGCCTGATCGCGGTGGACCAATTGACGGCCAGTGGGGCGGCGCCGGGGCGCAGCAGCTCCCGCTCGGCCTCGGCGCGGGTCAGGACCTGGCCGGCGCTGCCGGCGGCCACCAGGCGGACCAGCAGGCTGCCGGCGTCAACGTTGTCGCGCACGGCAGGGGGGGTGACCGTCAGCTTGAGGCGGCGTGTCTCGGGCGGAAGCGAATCCGGCGCCGCGAGCTGCAGCTTGTCCGCGTCGGACGCGCTGGTTGCGCGGCCAGTTCCGGAGACCAGAGACTGCATGACCAAGGCGGGCCCCTCGCTTTCCAGCGCGAGCAAGGACAGCGTCGGCCGGGCGAACCGCGGCACCCGCCAGCGCACCGTTCGCCGCGCGTCCGCGGCGTCGCGTTCCAGCAGCGTCGCCGCAATTGGCTCGTCGTGGTGCAGCAGCAGGAGCAATGGTCGGTTGAGTGGCCCCGCGACGGTGGCGGTCACGAGCTGCTCAGCGCCTTCGGTTGTCACGCTCAGATCCTGGAGCGTGAGCGGCGGTGGTCCGGGCGTGACGGTGATCGCGCTCGTCACGGCGAACGGCTGGCGAGCAGGATCGACCAGTCGCGATTGCAGCGCGTACGTCCCGGGGGCCGTCGGGCGCCACGGCGGCGTCCGATAGCCGGTCGGCGACGCGTGGAACGGCAGCGTGACGACACCATCGGGGCCGGTGATCTTCAACTCCGGTTCGCGGGCGTAGACCTGTCCCGTTGGATCGAACCAGCCCAACTGGAAGGTGATCGGCTCACCGACTTGCGCTTCACGTCGCGAGGTGCGGATCCAGGCGTAGTGCGGCGTTTCGTTCCAGAGCGTCAGTTCCCGGGCGCGAGCTTGACGCCCGTCGAGGCCGGCTACCGAGACGCCGGTGCTGATCCCGATCGGGCCGGGCACCAACTCGAAGTTGAGAAGGTCGAATGATTCGAGCGCCGTCGGCGTGTTGCTGCGGAACTCGAAACGGACCGGGGGGCCACCCTCCGGGCCGGTATTTTCTTCGGGCACCGGGAGGCGGACCGCCTGGACGCCGCCCGTCCCGCTGATGACCGGCAGCTCGACGCCCCACGGATAGCCCGCCGTGATTTCGAAGAGCAGCCGCTCTTCGGCTGGCGGGAGCCGCGACGGCACGGCGAGCGTCACCGCCAGCGGGTTCGGCTCGCGCTCGCGGATGTGAATGGTTTGGCGCCCGAGGACATTCGGGACCGTCTGTCCGTCCTGGACCACGACCAGGCGGTGCGTGCCGGCCGGCAGATCAGCCGTGTCGAAGGTAAACGAAAAAAGCCCGCCCGGCGTCGGCGTCGCCTCACGCGCGGCGATCGTCTGGTCACCGGCGTCGCGCAGCTCGATCGTCACGGGTTTGCTCACCGCTTCCAGTCGGTGGGCGACGCGCAGCTGGCCGAAGAGCTCGAGCGCTTCACCCGGGGCGTAGGCGGGGCGGGGCGTCGTGATCAGCACCTGAGCGCTGGCCGCATCGGGCCGGCGCGGCAGGCTGCCGCGCAGCAGGGCGGTCTGGTCGGCGGCGTTGACGATTGCCACCCAGCGCTTGTCACGGAAGACGCGGGCTTCGCCCGGCAGCGCGAAGCTGGCGACCCCGTCGACGAGCGGCACCGCGCGGGGAACGTAGCTGCCGTCCATCCAGAACGTAACGGTGCCGCTTACCGGGGCACCGGCGGCGTCGTGCGCCGCGATGACGCCGCGCTCCGCACCCAGCAGCGCCGTCGCCAGGACGTCAGAGACGATGAGCACCTGCTTTTCGATGAGCTCCTCGCCCGCCGTGCTCGCGACAGCACTCACGGTGTACGCCCCCGGCGCGAGCGGCGCAGCCAGCGTGACCGGCGAGGCGGGCGACCACCAGGCGTAGGGGTCGGATTCGCCGGTGTCGTACGTTCGGCTAAAGCGCAGCGCGCCGGCCGTGGGCAACCCTGCTGATCGGAACTGGCCGTTAACCGACGTGAGCCAGGCGCGTAGATCCAGCGCCCGCACTTCCACGGTCACGGCGCCAACGTGCCGCGTGCGCAGGGCGATCTCCGGTGACGCCCCCGGCTGGATCGCATTGACGAGCGTCAGCTCGAGCTGCGGCGCGTTCAGCTGGTCGAGGCGGCGCTGGGCTTGTTCCGCATAGGGCGCCCGGCCGCTGGCCGCGACCGTCTCGAGCAGGGCGATCGCATCGATGCCACGATCTTCTTCGAGTGCGGCGCCGGCCGCCGCGAGCCGAGCCTCGGCGACCGTCGGCGAGCGCAGTGGCTCGTCGGCGAGCGCGGCGAGCAGGGCGGTTCCTGCGTCAGCGGTCGACGGCTCCTCGCGCAGCAGCTTGGCCAGCACGAGCCGTCCCCGATCCAACTGAGCTTGCTGGTTGTTGGCGGCTGCCAGTTGCGCGAGCATCGCCAGCAGTTGCCGCACCCGCGCGACGCGGACCTGGTGCGCTTCGCGCGTCGCGTCGGGCGTCTGCGGCAACGCGACCGGCGTCGACTCCCACTCGTTGTGCTTGGACCACGCTTCGATCAGCCGCGTGAGCGTTGTGGCCAGACGGTCCGGCGCGTCGTGCTGGTCAAAGCCCGTTGCCGCCGCCTCGAGCGCCGCCAGCGCGTCGGTCGTCTCGTGCAGCGCCAGCGCGGCCGTCCCGAGCCCCAGCAGCACCTCCGGCCGCTGTCGCAGGTCAGGGTGCTCGTGCCCTTGGCCGCGGAGAAAGTTGCGGGCCTGCACGACCAACTCGCGGTCGGCCGACTGCACGGCGATCAGCGCGCGGATGATGGCCGCTTCGCGCCGCGTACGCGGATCGCGGCTCTGGCGCTGCAGCTGTTCGACAACGACGCCGGCCGCCTCGTAGTCACCGTCGATGTAGAGCTTGAGCGCGGGCTCGACTGCATCGTCCCACGCCGCCCAGGCCGTCGCCCACGCCGGGCTGGCGCTCGCCAGCCACAGGCCCAGCACACAGCAGGCGCCGGCCACGCGTCGTCTCACGTTCGGCCGGCGGTTAATCAGCTTGATGGTCGGCATGCACCCTTCCTGTGGCTGGAGTGGTTCGATCGCACCGGGGGCATTGTAGCCCCGGCGACAAGGCGACCTCAGCGTCCCCGCACGAAACGCGGCCGCTCGAGGCCGCTCTGCGGGATCAGCGGCGCGATGTCGTCCAGGAACCGCTGCGCGTCGCGATAGTAGCCCGCGGTCGGCCGCAGTTCCGGCTGCCACCGCCGCCAGAAATCGTTGAAGTCGAGCATGATCAGCTCGCGGGTGTACTTGGCGAACATGCTCGCGAGGGCGATCGGCAGCGAGGCCTGGTCCCCGGCGACGACGAAGTCGAACGTCAGCGTGCTAGTTTGTCCAGCGAGTCGGTAGGTGCTCCGCCCGGATGCCTCGCGGATGATCGTCAGCTCGCGCTCGGGGTATGCCAGCCGCAGCAGGTCGTGGTAGCGGACCCGCCCGCCGAGGTGGTCGACGCGCACCAGCACGTCCTGATCACCGGCGGTGGCACGGGCGTGCTCCGCGAGCTGCAAGACCCGCTCGAGCAGTACCGCCGCCTTGTTGTCTGTGCGGGCGAGGCGCTCGTTGTACTGGTCCTCGGCCAGCGGCCAGCTGTGGGCGGCGATGAAGCGGATGTTCGCGGCCGCCAGGTGCTGGCGCAGCTTCGCAACCAGCTCGACCGATGGGGCCCGCTTGGCGTCGAGCGGCAGTGCCCGCGGCCGGCCGGCGTACCAGGGCAAGCGCGAGCCGCTGGGTTCGCAGCCGCTGGCGACCGCCTGCAGGAAGGTCGCGGTGCAGGTCGGAACGCCGCCGTTCAGCCCGCAGAACGCGAGCACGCCGCGCTCGAGCGTTCCGAGCCCGACGGCACGCTTGTAGACGCGTTTCGAATCGTCGATGTGCAGCCGCCATTCGTTGGCGTGCGGCGTGCGGGTGACGCAGTCGCCGAGCCGGTCCCACCAGGCGTCCTCCGCGGCGCCGTCGGCGACGTCCCAGATCGAGGCGGCGTTGATGAGCGGCCCGAGCAGGGGCCCATAGCCGGCCTCGTCGATTCCCACGATCAGCACGGCTCACCAGCCCAGCACGTAGAAGACGGCGGTGAAGATCACGTCGGCGCCGATCAGCGCGACGATGCTCTTGACCACGGTGGTGGTCGTGGCGTGGCCGACACCGGCCGCCCCGCCGCGGACGTTGAGTCCCTCGTAGCACGCCAGCGCGGCCACGATGAAGCCGAAGACGCCGCCCTTGAAGAGCCCCGTGAAATAGTCGGCGTGGTCGACCGCGTTACGCGTGGCGTCGATGTAGACCGGCGCCGGGATGTCCAGGATGAAATAGCCCGTCAGCAAGCCACCGAACACGCCCATGATGTCCGCGATCACCGTCAGCCCGACGAGCATCACCGTCGTCGCCAGAATGCGCGGGACCACCAAAAAGCGGATCGGATCGAGCGCGTGCGCCCGCAGCGCCTTGATCTCCTCGCCCTCGACCATCGTCCCGAGTTCGGCCGCGATGGCCGCCCCGGCGAAGCCGCTGAGGATGATCGCGCTGATCAGCGGTCCGAGCTCGCGGAGCACGGCGATCGCGACAACGTCGGCGGTTCGCTCGAGCTGCCCGTAGAGCTCGAGCGTCGGCGCGAGGTTCAGGGCCAGAATGATCCCGATGAAGACCTGGACGAGCATGATGATCGGCACGCTCTGCACGCCGACCCGCACGCACTGCGCGACGACCGCGCTGCGGCGGACCCGCACGCCGCGCCGCAGCACCCAGCGGAGCACCCGGTCGAGGAATGACCCGATCAGCAGCGTCAAACCGCCGAGGTAGACCAGCCCGCTGGCGAGCCGGCCCAGCCCCCCGCGAATGGCCCCGCCCAGGAAGGCCGGCCCGCGGACATACCACGGATCAGATCTGTGCGGCGCGGTGGTCATGCCGCCAGGGCTTCTTCAACGCTCGCCGTGATCGTAAAGAACTTGTCGAGCTGGGTGATCTCGAAAACACTGCGAACGCGGGCCTGCAGCCCGGCCAGGATGATCCGATTGCCGTGCTTGTCCGCTCGCCGCTTGGCTTCCACGATCGTGCCCACGCCGGACGAATCCATGTAGCGCACGTCGGAGAGGTCCACGACGATCCGTTGCTGCTCACCCGCCGCGACAACTGCCAGCAGCTCGTCCCGCAGTTGCGGCGAGGTCTTCAGGTCCACCTCGCCGCTGATCCGGACGATGCGGCTGTTGTCCTGCGTTTCGGTGCGAACCGTGAAGTTGTTGGCGTCCGCCGCCATCAATCATCCCCCGCCGAGGGTTCGTACCGGGCCCGGTGCTGCTTCGACTTGCGCATGATCAGCAACACGCCGCCACCCGCCGCATGCTGGTACTCAACGCTTTCCATCATAGCACGGATCAGATGCACGCCCAGACCGCCGGGGCGAACCTCGTCCAGCGACCGGCCGCTGATCTTCCCGAGGTCCACGTGCGGACAGTAATCGCGGATCCGGATCTCGACCCCCTCGGCCGCCTGCTCGCAAGGCTCGCACTCGATCTCGATCCAGGCGTCTGACGTGTCACGGTAGCCATGCCGGATGATGTTGGACAGCGCCTCGTCCACCGCCAGCTCGATCTCGCCGATCGGCTCGTCCGGCCACCCCAAGGCCCCAATGTAATCGCGCAGCTTCTGCCGTACGCCGGCGAGCTCGTCCGGATGACTCTTCAGTTCGAACTGCAGCACCAGACCATCCCTGTCCGTCATCCTTGTGCCGGACCGCCCCGACCCGGCATTGCCCCGTCGCGGGCCGGTGTCCGTCGCCCGGCCGACTCGTGCTGCGTTTTCAGTGTGACCTGGCCCGCCTGTAATGCATCCTGCCACCGGTCGATCGCCCGATACCGCTCGATCGGATCCGCCCAGTAGCGGTAACCGTAGGTCTCACCCGTCAGCCGCTCGAGCGCCAGGATCGTGTACAGCCGTACCCCGTCGTCGTCGTCCCCCAGCAACGCCACCAGCCGGTGGATCGCCGTCTGATCGCCGGCCTCCGCCCGCGCGACCGCCGCCCGCGCCCGCTCGTATGGATTGGTCGACTCGAGCCCGCCCGGCGATCGGCAGCCGCTCGCCAGACCGAGCCCGATCACCAGCAACACGCCGAACCACGCCGCCCGCCAGCTCATCCGACCAGCTCCCGGATCTGGTCGACACGCAGCGTGCCCGGCGCGTCGACCCGCAGGTGCGCCGCCCCAACGCGCTCGGCCGGGCCAATGCCGATCACCTTCATGCCGGTCGCCAGACCCGCCGCCACGCCGGCCTCGGCGTCCTCCACCACCACGCACCGCTCGGCCGGCACGCCAACCTGCTCGGCCGCCACCTGGAAGACCTGCGGATCCGGCTTGGACTGCGGCGCGTCGTGGCCATCCACCACGGCGTCGACAAGGTCGCGCAGCTCGAGCTGGTCGACGACAATCTGGCAGTTCTTGCTGGCCGACGCCACGGCGATCTTCGCGCCGGCCGCCCGCAGCTGGACCAGCAGGTCCCGGACGCCCGCGAAGAGGTCATCCGGCGTCATCGCGCGGACCAGCCGCTGGTACTCCTCGTTCTTGCGGTCCGCGATCTCCTGCTTCTGCGCGAGCGTGAACCGGTCCGTGTGCGCACCCAGCATCAGCTCGAGGCTCTGCATCCGGCTGACCCCGCGGAGGGCCTCGTTCGCCTGCCGGTCAAACGGCACCTCGAGCTCCTCGGCCAGGATCTTCCAGCTGCGGTAGTGGAGATCGGCCGTGTCGGTCAGCACGCCGTCCAGGTCGAACAGCACAGCAAAGGTTCCGGGTTCAGCCATCACCGCCAGCGGCTCCTGCGGGTCGCGAGGGGGGTCTTCCGTATCGCTCGGAGCATCATAGCGGCTATACTCACGCTGTCGAAACCGCCGTCAGGAGGACCCGGTGTGACCGTGCCCGCCGCAGGCCCGCAGACCCAGCCACTCAGCCGCCCGCTCGCCGCCGTCATCGCCTTGGCCGGCGCCGGGCTGCTGGTCGGGATCTTCGGCGCCGCGTCGAGCGGCATGCTCGCCCCCGAGGTCCGCGACGCCCGGGCCGACTTCCGCGAGACGACCTACCCCGATGGCACCGTGAAGTCCCGCACCCAGATCCGCCGCCTGCCGGACGGCTTCGTCTTCCAGCACGGCACCGAGCTCCGCTTCGATCCCACCGGCGCCCGCGTCTTCGCCGGCCAGTTCCTCTTCGGCGCGCCGCACGGCGTACACGAGACGTTCTTCCCGGACGGCACGCTGCGCAGCCGGGTCACCTTTCTCAGCGGGGTCGAGCACGGGCGCGAATTGCACTGGTACGACGACGGCGACAAGCAGGCCGAAACAACCTACGTCTTCGGCCGCCAGGAGGGGGCCAAAACCCTCTGGCACCCGAACGGGCAGCGGTCGGCCGAGATGACGTTCGCGGCCGGCGAGCTGGACGGTCCCTACCGTGGGTGGTCGCGCGCGGGCCGGCTCCAGGTAGAAGGCTTTTGGTCCAACGGTGAGATGCACGGGGAGTGGCGAGAGTGGAACGCTTCCGGCGACTTGATCCGACACGAGGTGTGGAACCACGGCGAGTTGGTTCGCGACCGGCTCGAGAACGCGACGTCCGAAGACGTCACGCGCTAGCTGGCGGGCTGCTGCCGCTGCTGCTGACCATGAGCCTGGGCGGCTGCCCGGAGGTCGGCGAGCCCATCATCGGCCTTTCCTGGGCCCGCCACACGATCTACGACGACTTCAACGGTGCCGACGGCGTGAAACTCGGCGACCTCAACGGCGACGGGCTGACCGACCTCGCTGTCGCCTGGGAAGAAAGCGGCCGCGTCACCGCCCACTTCAACCCCGGCGGCGGCGCCGTGACACGCGAATGGCCGACGGTGGTGGTCGGTTCGGTGAACGCCCCTGAAGACGCACTGATCGTTGATCTCGACGGCGACGGACAACGCGAGGTCCTCTCCGCCAGCGAGGGATCTGACCAGATCACCGTCCACCGCCCGCCGAGCGATCCGGCCGACTTCTTCAACGCGGCCGCTTGGACCTCCACAGCGATCGGGGTGACACGTGGCGGCAACTGGCTGCAGGTCGAGCCGTTCCGCTTTGGTGCGGCCGGCGGCGTCGAACTGCTCGTCGGCAGCAAGGACGGCAACGGGCTGCTGGGCTGGCTCGAGGCGCCGGCCAACCCAACGAACCTCGCCGGCTTTCAGCTGTGGACGCTGGCCGACGCGGACTGGATCATGAGCGCGGTTCCGGTCGATGCCAACGGCGACGGGGCCGTCGACGTGATCTATTCGGACCGCAAAGGCGCTGACCGCGGCGTCTACCTGCTCACCAACCCGGTCAACGAGATCCTGCAGCGGCTGCCCTGGCCGCGGCAGGCGATCGTCACCGACCTCAACGCCGAGCCGCTGTTCATCGACGTCGGCGATCTCGACGGCGATGGCCAACTCGATGTCGTCATCGCGACCGACACGCGATCGATCATCTGGGCCCGGCGGGGCGTGCTCGGCCTCGGCTGGACCGACACCGAGATCACGATCCCGGACGACTACGGCACCGGCAAGGCCGTCCGCATCGCCGACGTCAACGGCGACGGCGAGAACGAGATCGTCTTTACCTGCGAGAACGCCGGCGGCGACCGGCGGGGGGTCGGCTACCTCCGCCAGCGCGGCCGGGGCTGGGAGGTCGAGGCGATCAGCTCGACCGGCGGCAGCAAGTTCGACGCGATCCAGCTGCTCGATGTCGACGGCGACGGCGACCTGGACGTGCTGACGACCGAGGAATCCACCGGCCTCGGCGTCATCTGGTACGAAAACCCGTTCTAGACCCGCGCTTTCGGGGCTGATCGGGCGGTTCCGACCGCCGGTGGTCGCCCGGCGGACCACGCCCATGTTGCGCTTGTCACCCCGCGATCCTGCCAGTACAACGATAAAGACGGGGCAACCCGAACGAGGCGGCTTGCGCCGGAGCGGCCGCTCTTCAACCCGGCTTGGACGCAGCCCGACGCCCGACCGACCGCACAAAGGAGTAGTGCACATGCTCGACCAGATCACCAAGCAGCTCGGCGACCAGGCCGACGACCTGCTCAACCACAAGTGCCAGACGATTCCGACCGAGAGCCTGCACACGCCGGGCTCCGACTTCCTCGACCGCATTTTCATCGCGTCCGACCGCAACAACCGCGTGCTGCACGGCCTGTCGTGGCTCTACCACAACGGCCGCCTGTCCGGCACCGGCTACGTCTCGATCCTGCCGGTTGACCAGGGGATCGAGCACACGGCCAGCTCGTCGTTCGCGCCCAACCCGGCCTACTTCGACGCCGAGAACATCGTGAAGCTCGCGGCCGAGGGCGGCTGCAACGCCGTCGCCAGCACCTTCGGTGTACTGGGCATCTGCTCGCGGAAGTGGGCCCACAAGATCCCGTTCATCGTCAAGATCAACCACAACCAGCTGATGACCTACCCGAACGACTACGATCAGCGGCTGTTCGGTACGGTCAGGCAGGCCTGGGACATGGGCGCCCAGGGTATCGGCGCGACGATTTACTTCGGCTCGCCGGAGTCCGACCGCCAGATCGAAGAGATCGCCGAGGCCTTCGCGCTCGCCCACGAACTCGGCATGTTCACCGTCCTCTGGTGCTACACCCGCAACAATGACTTCAAGAAGGACGGCACCGACTACCACACGGCCACCGACCTGACCGCGCAGGCCAACCACCTCGGCGTCACGATCCAGGCCGACATCATCAAGCAGAAGCTGCCGACCACCAACAAGCCCGGCTTCAAGGACCTGAAGTTCGGCAAGACGCACGACGACGTCTACTCGAAGCTCAGCAGCGACCACCCGATCGACATGACCCGCTACCAGGTGGCGAACTGCTACATGGGGCGGATTCCCCTGATCAACTCCGGCGGGGCGTCCGCCGGCGCCACCGATCTCCAGGAAGCCGTCGCCACCGCCGTCGTCAACAAGCGCGCCGGCGGGCAGGGTCTGATCTCCGGTCGCAAGGCCTTCCAACGCCCGATGTCCGAGGGCGTCCAGCTCCTGAACGCGATCCAGGACGTCTATCTCTGCAAGGAGATCACGTTGGCGTAAGGGGTTGCGGTGCGGACGCGGCGCTCAGCGCTGCAGCAGGGCGGCCAGCGCCCCGGCTGGATCGCCCGTCCGCAGCAGGCTCTCACCCACCAGCAACGCACACGCGCCGGCCGACTGCATCCGCTGCACGTCGGCCGGCGTTTTTATGCCGCTCTCCGCCACGAAGGGCAGGCCCGGCGGCAGCTGCTGCGCCAGCGTTTCAGTCGTCCCGAGGTCCGTCACCTGCCGCTTGAGGTCGCGGTTATTGATCCCGAACAGGACGCGCCGCCGTAGCTCAGGCCGCACCGCCCGCAGCACCTGTTCGAGCACTTCCACCGTGTGGACCTCAACCAGAATCGCGAGCTCGAGCCGCTGGGCGAGTTCGACAAGAGCGGCCAGCTCCTTCGCCTCCAGCGCCTCGCCGATCAACAGGATCGCGTCCGCTCCCAGCGCGCGGCTCTCGTAGACCTGGTAGGGGTCGACGATGAACTCCTTCCGCAGGATCGGCAGGTCGACCGCGGCCCGGATGCGGGTCACGTATTCATCGCGACCATCGAAATAGCGCTCATCGGTCAGGACGCTGAGGGCGGCCGCGCCGGCTTGGGCGTACGCCCCCGCGATCGCCACGGGATCGAAGTTCTCGACGATGACGCCGGCCGACGGGCTCTTCCGCTTTACCTCCGCGATCAGGTGAGGGCCGTCGTCGCCGGGAGCGGTGAGGGCTCCGTAGAAGTCCCGCCGCGGCGCGCGGAAGTCCGGCTGCTGTTGGAACTGCTCGAGCGGAACCCGCCGCTGGGCCCGCTCGACTTCCGTCCGCTTGTGGGCCAGAATCTCGGCCAGAATGTCAGCCACGCGCGGTCCACTCCTGTTAAGCCCGACCGGTCCGGGAACTGCGGCATGCTAGCCGCCTCCGGCGACCCGTCGCAATATTCTGCCGGTGCGTGGGCCAACGTGGTCGGCCTGCTGGTCGGTGGCGGCTGCCTGCTGGCCTGGACGGCGCACCTGCTGGCCAGCGGCCGCCGGCACGATCCGCTCGGCGTTACCGCCATCCCGACCCGCGTCGAGCGCGACCCCGGGATGGCCGTCATGCTCGTGCTGGTCCCGATCCTGGTCTACGTCTTCGCGGCTACGCTGATCTTTGCCCCGCTCGCCCGCCTTGGGGGGGCGGACCTCGACGCGCCGCCCCTCGCGCTGGAACGCCAGCTGTTTGTCATCGCCGACGCGGCTGCCAAGACGGTGACCGCGATCGTGCTGGTCGTGATCTACTGGCGCAGCGGTCTGCGCGAGCGCGACCCAATGCACCGTCCGTGGCCGCGTCGCACGTTGTGGGCGGTTGGCGCGGCGCTGGCCGGCGTCACGCTGGCGGCGTTGCAGCTCATGCTGATGGAGCAGCTCTGGCGCTGGCTCGACTTCCCAATCCGCGTCCACGACAGCATCGAGGTGCTCGCGAAGTTTCACGAGCTGCCGGTCTGGCTGGGGGCGTTCACGCTGCTCAACGTGACGGTCGTCGCCCCGGTGGCCGAAGAGCTGCTGTTCCGCGGCGTCCTGCTGACGTTGATCTGGCAGGCGACGGGGCGGCCGTGGCTGGCGATCGTGCTCACCGGGGTCATGTTCGGCCCGCTGCACGGCGACTACCCGGTGACGATCGTGCCGCTGATCGCCTTCGGGATCCTGCTGGGCTTCGTCCGCGTCTACCTGCGCTCGGTGACGCTGGCGATCCTGGTGCACGCGCTGTTCAACCTGCGCACCGTCGTGCTGGTGCTGATCGACCCCGAGCTGGCCTAGCGGCGCCGGACGAACAGCCGGTCAGCACATCTCCGGCGCCGTCGAGCGGTCCTGCGTGTGCCGCCCGTAGGCGTGACCCTTCAGCCCGCCGGCCGCCCGGGCCTCGTCGACCATCTGCTGGTAGTTCGGATAGTTGCCCTTCTCCGCAAACGCCTCGAACATCACCAGTCGCCGCTCGAGCGTCACGCCGATGCTCTCCGCATCAGCGTAGTCGGCGCAGATGATCCCACCGTTCGGCCGCCCGTAGTGCTCGACCAGCGCGTAGGCCTGCTCGCGGATCTCCTCGAGCGAGCCGCGCGGCAGCGTCGTCTGCGTGTCGACGATCGCCTGCAGGCAGATCCGCCCGCCGAAGCGCTGCCCGAACTCCTCGAGCCCGACCGTGTTGGGCTGGGCGTTATCGATCGCGTCGAGTCCGGACTCGATCAGGTCGTCCATCACGCCGTTGATCTTGCCGCAGCAGTGCATCCAGGTGTGGATCCCGAGGTCATGGATGTCCTTGAACCACACCTCGTACTGCGGCTTGAAAACCTGCTTGAACTGCCGCGGGCTGATGAACGCCCGGTCCTGGACGCCCCAGTCGTCCGCCATCGCCGCAATGTCGATGCGGTCGCCGACGAGCTCCTTGCAGTTCCGCAGCACTCGCGTGTGGTGCTCGCGAATCCGCGTGATCATCTCGGTGACCTCGTCCTTGTGGCGAGTCAACGCCATCATCGCGTTGCTCATGCCCATCAGCATCCAGAGCCGCTCCCAGATGCCATTGCCGAAGCAGAACATCACCGCCCGGTCCTCGGCCTGCTCGACCTGCTCCTGGAACCCCTTGTAGCGGCGCTCGTCATCGGGATCGGGCCACTGGTAGTCCTTCAGCTTCGAAAGCTCCGCCAGCGGGTGGCCATGGACCTGGCCGGTGTTGGCCACATCCGAGATCTCCCAGATGCAGCCCCACTCGTCGGCGGCCTTGTGCTCGATGTTCCAGGTCCAGCCGGTCGGGTCGACGGTCCAGACGTCGAAGCAGTCGCTCGCCCCGACGACATCGAACTTCATCGGGATCCGCGGCGGGTTATTGAACGTGATCGCGCGTTTGACGATTTCACGGCGTTCCATCGGTTGCCTCGCGTGGGGGTGGCGCCGGCGCTGCGCCGGCGGCAGGATTACGACTCGTAGGGCCCCAACTCGTCGACCAGCCCCAGCACGTACTCGTACGTCTCGAGCGTCACGCCCGGCGGGATCGAGTGGTCGGAGTGGTAGACATAGCCCCGCTTTTCCTTCGCTACCTTGATCTTAGTTTCCATCTCCGCCCGGATCTGGTCACGATCGTTCGTGGCCAGCACCGTTACATCGATGTTGCCGACGAACCCGATCTGATCACCGTACTGCGGCGCGAGCTCACGCACGTCCATCCCCGCCCGCGTCTCCATCGGGTTGATCGCATCCACGCCCGCCGCGATCAGGTCCGGCAGCACCGGCCGGATGTCCCCGTCCGAGTGAAAGATCACCGGCATCCCACGCGCGTGAAAGGCGTCGAACAACCGCTTGTGGTAGGGCTGCGAGAACCGCCGGTAGAACCGCGGGCTCATGAACGGCCCGTTCTTGTACGCCATGTCGCCGTAGATGAACGCGCCGTCACAGCGCATCCCCTCGGCCTCGGCCACCTCCAGCATCTGGATCTGCAGGGTGGTGTAGGTGTCGAAGACGTCGTGCACCCACTCCGGCTGCCGGATCATCGCCTTCAGCATGATCTCGTGCCCGAGAATGTCCTTCACCGACTCGAAGATCTCCACGCTGCCGAAGCAGACGAACCGGTCGTGCTTGCGGGCCCGGTGATAGAACGGCCAGAACTCGTGCCAGCGGATCCGCTCCTTGCTGGGGGTCAGCAGGTGCTTGACCTCCGCCCACTTCTGCGGCGTGTCGATGCCGAAGCCGCAATGCTCCGGCGTGCCCCCCTTGTGCTTCCACCACCGCATCTCGGCAAAGTTCGCGTCGCGAATCAGCTTCCACTCGTCGGTCTCGTCCAGGATCTCCGGCTCGGTCAGCGTCAGCCGGTAGTCCGGCCACGCCACCTGCATCAAATCGAAGTCGAAGAACTCCCACAGCGTGAAGCTCGTGGGGTCGCCGCAATCGCCGCCGTTGCACTCGCGCTTAGCCTTGGCCGTGAAGCGCTCCCCGAGCCGCTGCTTGAAGTCCTGGTCAGTCTCGGCCCAGAACCAGTCGTAGCGGGGGATGCGGTCCACCGGCTCGCGGGCCAGCGTCCGGGCGACCCGCTCACGCGGCGACAACGCCGTCTGCGAAGGCATGCCTGCTCCAAGGGAAGAAAAAACCGCAACCGCGGGAGGTCGGCGCTACGACGCCTGCTTGAGCACCAGCTCTTTCGCCAGGTCGGCGCCCGACGCCGCGTCGCGCCCGTAGCCCTGCGCGCCGATCTTGTCCGCGAAGTCCTGCGTCACCGGCGCGCCGCCGACGAGGATCACCGGCTTGTCCGGCAGCTCCTCGACCAGCTTCTTCACCGTCGTTTCCATCATCGGCATCGTCGTCGTCAACAGCGCGCTCAGCGCGATCAGCTGTACCGGCCGCTCCTGGCACGCCGCCACGAACTTCTCCGGCGGCACGTCCACGCCGAGGTCAATGATCTCGAAGCCGGCCCCCTCCAGCATCGTGCACACCAGGTTCTTGCCGATGTCGTGCAGGTCGCCCTTGACCGTACCCACGACGGCCGTCGCGGCCGCTTTCGCCCCCGCCGCCTGCAAGTGCGGCTTGAGCAGCATGGTCGAGGCCTTCATCGCCTCCGCCGCGATCAGCACCTCCGGCACGAAGTACTCGCCATCGCGGAAGAGCTTACCGACCTCGCCCATGCCCTTGAGCAGGCCATCGTTCAGGATCACCTGTGCCTCGACCCCTTCGTCGAGCGCCTGCTGCGTGAGCACCGGCGCGCGCTCCTCGTCACAATCGATGATCGCCTGCGCTAAATCGTCCAGGACTGCCATCCAGCCGTCTCCATCTGACCCACCACGGTCCGCCGGCCGGCCCACAGCCACAATGGCCGGCCGGCCGCCCGCATTTTCCGCGTTTGTGCACACCAACCTAGCAGCGAACCCACTGCCTAATCAAGAGCAGGTGGGCGGGTTTGTCGCCGCTTCGATTCCGTCCCCGGCTGGACAGCCCCGCTGCCCAACCGCCGAGCGAAAAAACCGAACCACCGCCCGGATTTTCGACTGTTCCCCCGCTTCCCCAGCTATGCTCAAATAAAGGCTATTAGGCCAGCTCCGCACGGGTCGGACGATCACGGAGCGTATGAAGCCCTTAAGTCGCGGCCGATACGCCGGCCGCCCGGTTCTTTTTCTCCCGGACGCCGGTGAGCGATGATTGACCCCCTGCCTTCAACTGTTCGGAGCCTCGAAACCGTCAAGCGTTTCGAGCCCCAGCACCTGAACATCGACCCCGCGCAGGTCTATCGCGCCGTCGGGATCCGACCCGATCGACCCGCCCATCAGCGCTGGCTGGCCGAGGTCGAGCGCTGCATCCACGACGTGCCCCGCCTGACGCGGCCGCGCGGCGTCTTTCGCATCGACCGCGTCACCCGCCTCGAAAACCGCTCGCTCCAGCTCGGCTCCGGCGCCCGCTACCGCGGCGCCGTCGGGCAGTTCCTCGCCCACGCCGAGTACGTCGCCACCTTCGTCGTCACGATCGGCTCCGCGGCCGAGCGGCTCGCCCGCCGCTGGATGAAGGGCACCCAGATCATGCGCGGCGCGATCGTCGACGCGGTCGCCTCTGAGGCCGCCGAGAACCTCGCCGACCAGCTCCAGCAGCGCGTCCAGGGGCTCGCCCAGCCCCACGGCCTCGACGTTACGCCGCGCTACTCGCCCGGCTACTGCGGCATGCTCATCACCGAGCAGCAGCAGCTGTTCCGGACGCTCCCCGTGCGCGACGTCGGCGTCCGCCTCACCCCTAGCTGCCTGATGATGCCCTTCAAGAGCGTCTCCGGCCTGATCGGGCTCGCGCCGGCCGAAAAGGTCGGCCCCCATCGCTACCCCTGCGAGTTTTGTGCCCACCCCGACTGCATGCAGCGCCGCGCCCCGTTCGACGAACAGAACTGCGCAACCCGCGTGAAATTCGCCTGGGAACGCGAGTCCACCGCCCCCCCCGCGGCCACCGACTCCGAGTAGATTTTTCCGGACGCACCGATATTCGCCCGCCGCATTCCGGTCGGCTGCCCGCCAGCCGGAAGTGGTAACAATCAAGCAGCCCCGTCGCTTAATCAATCCCCTTGTTGTCACGCGAGCGATTCGCCCGAGAGCCCGCGCGGTCGCAACCAAGAAAATTTGCCTG